>DATJYK010000442.1:0-10566 GCA_035578005.1 Terriglobia bacterium | reverse complement strand
CTTCGCCGCGGCCCGAAAACAGGCAAGCGCCTGGTGAAGATCGCCAATCTGTTCGAGCGACACGCCGAGGTTGTATTGCACTTCGCCGTCGTCGGGTTGGAGCTTAAGCGCGTTGCGGAACTCCGCAATTGCGCCAAGCTGATCTCCCTGGTGGGCGAGTTCAACCCCGCGCTGGTTGTGTTTCGCGGCCTCATTTTGGGCTTCAGAAGCTGGATTTACTGCGCTCTGTAAGTCAGACCGCGGCGAGTAAGCAACCGAATTGCCCACAAGTAGCAGAAACAGAGTCACTACTGCCGCACATTTTGCCATTGCTGATTAGCGCCGCCTCAAAACCATGCTCGTATCAAGACTGTAGCCGGATGCCGACCGGGTTGTCCACCAACCGTGGATTTCGGTTTTGGACCTTTGGGCAACCGTCGCCGTTGGTCATGGGAACCATAAAGGGTGACCTGGCCGTCCCCTCCAGTTTCCAAGCGCGGCGGGTAAGTCGGGGGAAGTGGATGTGTAAAGTTTTGTTCACTCCGGGCAGCCCGAGGCGCTGACACACTGGATTTGCACAGCTTAACTCCTTCAAACAAATAGGCAAAATTAATGCTCTCAAACTTATCGTCGTTACCCATTCTCTCAGTTGGCCTTGTCAGTCTGGTGGTGAGGCTGAATCTGACTGGATCGGTCAGGGAAGGAGGCTTTTGCGACGGGTTACAGGCCGTAAGGCCGACTCTCAGAGCATGTGAAAAATCGGGGAGCGCGGGCGTCTCGCCCGCACTTGGGGCCTGTTTTCAAGGGCTTAGCACATACGGCGGGCGGGACGCCCGCGCTCCCAGGCATTCTTCACGGCTTCTCAGGGTAAGGAGCTCGGAAAACGAGACCGGGGCGAAGCCAAGGCGAGTGAAGAGAGGGGAATGTGGGTCGACTTCGGGGACGACCGCGAAGTACGAACAAACTGGGAATGTGGTCGAGAATCAATCGAATGAGAAGCCTGACTGTAGAACTTAACCGACAAGGATTGTGACAAAGCATAACCGGAAAGATAACAGTCGTCCAGGAAGCCAGAATTCTCAAAACTGGGGGAAGTCAAAGAAAAGCCAAGAATCGCGATTGACCGAAATGCAGGAGGCAGAATCTCCCGCTGTTTTGTGCTGTCGAGGAGTGCGGATTAATGCGATAGATTTCGATCCTCATTCCGAGGGTGGTACGAAAACTAGGTGCGAACGAAGCTGGAATGTCATTAGGAATCAGTAGGTTCCCAGGATTTGGGCAAGGATTCGATTCGGAGCAATCGTGTTTCCCCTAACCGTGCTGCAAAGTGGCATGGCCATCTTGGCCATGAATGACACGGGCGGGGCAGTGATTGCTTGACAGGTCGCTTTGCCGCGATTAGTATCCCTGCGTCGGGTTTTTCGGCCTTGCGGCGACCAATCTTCGAGCGGTTAACGCCGGCGAAGCCAAGCACTTTGCCGCCCGCTCGCGACAGCACCCCATTTTTTCTGCCTGTCTTGGAGGTGGCGAATGCGTCTGAGAACCCTGATTTGCCTTCCCGTTCTGCTCACTGTTATTTCGGTTTGGAGCCCTCGGACTCTGCGCGCGGACGTAACCGGCGCCATCCTCGGCACCGTAACGGACCCTAGCGGGGCAGCCGTGCCTGGAGCCACCGTCAAGCTGGTGAATGCTGACACGGGCCTGGCTCGCACCACGACCAGCGGCACTCAGGGTGCCTATGAATTCCTGGAAGTCCCCGTGGGCCAAAACTATCGAGTGGAGGTCGAGGCCAAGGGATTCGAGAAGGCCGCCCAAGCAGGAATTGTACTGCGTGTGAATCAGCGATTCCGTGCGGACTTTCAGCTCGTGGTGGGCTCCACCACCCAGTCGATTGAAATCACCGCGCACCCGGTGCAGGTGGAAACCACCAGCACCCAGCTTGGGGATGTGATCGACGACAAGAAAATGACGGGGTTGCCGTTGAACGGACGCAGCTACATTGACCTGTTGGGACTTCAAGCCGGCGTCGTACCCATCACCTCTGACGCCTCCACGCAGGACCGCCCGGTGTCGGGAACGCTCAGCGCCGGAAACGTTTCCGTGAACGGCCAGCGGGAAACTGCCAACCAGTTCCTGGTAAATGGCGGGGACGTGCAAGAGGGCCGAAACAACGGCGCGGCTATCGACCCCACGCTCGACTCGATTGAGGAATTCCGCTTGCTCACCAACTCTTTTGATGCTGAGTATGGCCGCTTCTCGGGCGCGATCGTCAACGTCATCACCAAGTCCGGCACGAATGCATTCCACGGCAACGCGTATGAGTTCCTGCGCAATGACAAGCTGGACTCGCGCAATTTCTTTGATCCCACGCTGGGCGCCTTCAAGCGGAATCAGTTCGGCGGGACCTTCGGAGGACCCATCTTGAAGGATCGCTTGTTCTTCTTTGGCGACTATCAGGGGACGCGCGAAAGGCGCGGCCTTTCCACCGGCATCATCCCGGTACCGTCAGCTAGCGAGCGAACCGGCGACTTCTCGGACGTCGATACCACGGGATTCTCGCCCTTCTCCGGCAGCGTGCGAGGCGATAACGCTCCCGGCGACTTCGCCCAGACTCTGACGAGCAGATTGGGTTACCCGGTGGTGGCGGGCGAGCCCTATTGGGTTGAGGGATGTAACGCGGCCGCCGACGCGCTTTCCCAGATGTGTGTGTTCCCAAACCAGACGATTCCGCAAGCCGCTTGGTCGCCCGCGGCCACAGGAACGCTGCAGTTTGTTCCCACAGCTACGGGAGTGCTGGCCGGCCAGCCGTACTTTTCGTCCGCATCTTCCATTCAAAAGACTCGCGACGACAAGTTCGGCATCCGCGTGGACCTGAACACCCAACGCACGGGCAACTGGTCCTTCTATTACAACTTTGACGATTCGAACGTCTATCTGCCTTTCCCAGCCGAGGTGGGCAACGGTTCCAACGTGCCCGGCTTTTCTTCGATCACTCCCTCGCGCGCCCAGCAGGCCAACCTGAACAACACGCACACCTTCGGTCCCACCGCCGTCAACGAGCTGCGCTTGAACTATACTCGCGCTGCCACCAACCTGGGCGAACCGGCCGGCGGTTTGGGTAAGATCTCGAGCTTCGGATTTGTCGAAGGGGGCCTCGGGATCATTCCCGCCAACCCCGCCATCGAGGGCGTGCCGCAGGTTTTCCTGAATCAGTTGGGGATCACCTTTGGCACTCCGTCGCTGACCACCGGCCAGTACAACAACACCTACCAGGTGGCGGACAATTTCTCAAAGGTCATCGGCAACCACACGGTGAAGTTCGGAGGCGAGTACCGTTATTTTCAGATCAACGAGCGGAATTCAGCTTCGGTGAACGCCTCATTCAGTTTCAACGGAGGAGAGACGGCAAACGATTTCGCCGACTATCTCATCGGCGCGCCCGACCAGGCCAGCCAGCTCAGCCGCCAGTTCCTGGACTCGCGCACCAAGTATTACGGGCTCTACGCACAGGACACCTTCAAGATCAAGCCGAATCTGACGCTGAACTACGGCTTACGCTGGGAGGCAAGCACGCCTTTCTATGACACGCAGGGCAAAATTCAGGGCTTCGTACCCGGCGAACAGTCGCAAGTATACCCCAACTCACCCGAGGGCTGGGTGTTCCCCGGCGATCCCGGAATTCCGAAGACGATTGGGCCCACCCGTTGGGACAACTTCGCTCCTCGTCTGGGCATTGCGTATTCCCCGGGATTTACGGACGGCGTGCTGGGGAAGATCTTCGGCGGGCCGGGCAAGACGAGCATTCGGGCAGCTTCCGGCATCTACTATACGGCCATCGAAGACCTCACGCTGTTTTACGAAGTGGGCGACGCTCCCTTCGGACAGCTCTATACGTCGCCGACCCTGGTCTACTTCGAGGAGCCTTACAAGGACCGCCTCCGCAACCAAGACCCCGGACAGCGCTTCCCCTATTCGTTGCCGGCGCCTTCGGACATCAACTTTTCGATCTTCCAACCCATTACCTACTCCCCTGGCTTCAAGACCGACAATGTGCTGCCCTACGCTGAGCACTTCAACTTCACCATCGAACGCCAAATCGGCAGTTCCATGATTCTCAGCGCGGGCTACATCGGTACAGAGGGGCATCACCTGGTGGCGCAGTACGATTTCAATCCCGCAAAGCCTGCGACCTGTTTGCAGATCCTGGACCTATATACGGCCGCGGGACAGGCGAGCGCCGGTTGCGGCCCGTATGGGGAGGATACTATCTACAACATCAGCGGGCAGACTTTCAACGGCACGAGGCCTTACTCAGTGACTTCCGGGCGCTACTTGAGCCAGGGGCTCCTTGACTTCGGCGGCTACAACACTTATACCGCGACGATTGCCAATTCCAGCTACAACGCACTGCAAGTGAGCCTGGAGAAGCGAGTGGGAGCATTCACCTTCCTGGGGGCCTACACTTATTCCAAGTCGCTCGACAACTCGTCCGGCTACGCCGACGATCCCACGAATCCCTATGATCTGCGCATCAGCAAGGCGCTTTCATCGTTCGACCTCACCCACAATTTTGTGATGAGTTACAGCTACAACTTGCCCCTGCAGCGCCTCTCCAGCGCCAGTAGCGGCGCGGTGCACAAATTGCTTACAGGCTGGGACGTGACAGGCATCACTCGGTTCACCACCGGGTTGCCGATCCTGGTTTCTGAGAACGACGACTTCTCGCTCTGCGGCTGCTCGGGCGTGGATCGCCCCAACTACGATGGCAGCCCAATCCAGGTCTCTGATCCGCGCTCGTCTCCCAACAATCAGTACTTCTCCACCACCCCATTTTCCTTCCAGCAACTGGGGATCGCTGGCAACGCCAACCGCCGCTTCTTCCACGGACCCGGACTCAACAACTTCGATTTTGCGCTTCACAAGTTCACGCCTATCACTGAGCGGATGAATTTGGAGTTTCGCGCCGAGTTTTTCAACATCTTTAACCACGCTCAGTTTACCAATCCGTCCGGCGACATCACCTCCAGCACGTTCGGCCAGGTGACGAACGCGCGCGACCCACGCATCGGGCAGGTGGCGCTAAAACTTAATTTCTAAACTGAGCGTCATAAGTAATTGCGCGTTGCGAAGCTTGCGGTTTCATGTAGGCATGAGACCAATGCAAATTGCTGATGCCGAGACCATGGTTTTGGGACTGCAAGACGAGATTCGGAGTTGGGAAGAATCGCGCTATGATCACCGCCTCCATGGCGGTGCTGTTGGTGGAGCGAGCGTGACCTGCCCGGACCAACGCTCTGAGCTGTCCACGACATCTGAGCGAGGCGCAACTCCAGGAAGTGGACCGGCCCCTGCGCCAATAGAAATGCGCAGTGTCGGACTAGACGGGTCCGCGCAGCTAGAGGGCCCGATCGCCCCTTGCGCTGTCACGGATGCGGATGGCTTCGCTCACGTCGGAAAGAAAGACTTTACCGTCGCCGATCTTGCCGCTGCGAGCGGCCTTCACCACGGCTTCGACTGCATTCTCGACAAGCTCGTCCGCCAAGACAACCTCCAGCTTGACCTTGGGAAGCAAATCGACCGTATACTCATTGCCCCGATAAACCTCTGAGTGTCCCTTTTGACGCCCATGGCCGCGCACTTCGGTCAGTGTCATACCTTGAACACCAACCTCCTGCAGGGCCTCCTTGACAGCGTCTACCCGCGACGGCTGAACGATAGCCTCCATCTTTTTCATAGCAAGCCCGCCTTTTCTTCGCTCTATCACAGGGTGAGGTTGAGGACCCTCTTTCGGTGCCCCCCCCGTGCTTCGAAGCGGAAATTGTCCTAGCTCCTCGAAATCCTCGGTCGCGGTAGCTAAGGCTTACGCCTATTCGGATTCCCTCCGTACCTCGCCCGTCTGCGGCCAGTCGCGAAACCGTTGGCCGTCAACCCTGATCAGCCGGCACTCCGTCCAAACCCGAAACGGCCAAGGCCGTCTCCATTTCCGGGGCTGCCAGGGCAAAGCTGTAGCGCAACAACAACGGCGTAACCAGTGTCGTGGCCAGCACCAAGATTACAACCAGCGAGTAAACCTCGGACGATACCAAACCCGCCGCGTAACCAATGCTGGCCGTGATCAGTCCGACTTCACCGCGAGGGATCATACCCACTCCAACCACCAACGAGTCACGCCTCGTGAACCCATTCAACCAACTGCCCAGCCCGCAACCCAGCACCTTTCCGAAAATTGCAACCAGGAGAATCAGAAGAAAAAACCCGTAGTGTCCAGTCAATTGACGAGCGTTGATTTCGAGGCCGATGGAAACGAAAAAAAGCGGCGCAAAAAAGGAATTGCACATGGAGCGCAAGTCGTCAATCACTTCTTGATGGAAAGGAGTCGCCGCCACGAAGAGTCCGGCCAGATAGGCACCGGTGATCGAGGCCATCCCGCCCAGCGACTGGGAAAGAAACGCAAATCCGAAGCAGATCACCAACGCGATGGCCACCGTGGTGTGGGTTCCGTGCAAGTGCCGGACTTGCCGAAAGAGAAACCGAATCAGTCGAGGTCCGAGCCAGAAGGCGGCGAGCGAGAAGATGGCAATGCGACCCACCGTCTGGGCCACGCCCGTCCAGCTCCCCAGGCCATGAGCGGATCTCACTTCCATGGCGATCACCAGCGAGAGCACGAGGAGGCCCAGGACGTCGTCGATCACCGCCGCGCCTAAGATGGTCGACCCCACCCTCGAGCGCAGCCGATTCAGATTGATCAGAGTCTGGGCAGTGATGGAAACACTCGTGGCGGTGAGAATGGTACCGATGAAAATGGCCTCAGCCCAAGTGAAGCCTGCTGCTCGTGCCAAGGCTGCGCCGCCCACCAGCGGCAGAATGACCCCGCCGGTCGCCGACCAGAAAGCCGGCGCCACGGTGTTCTTCATGAGATCCACATCGGTCTCAAGCCCAGCCACGAACATCAAAACAACCACTCCCAGTCCGGCCAAAACGTTCATGACGGACGCGAGTGATACCGGCCCGCCTGGCACCATGGAAGTCCCCGAAAACCATGAGAAGCGCCAGACGTCGATTAGAGTAGGCCCGAGGACTACCCCGGCTAGGAGTTCGCCTAGTACCACCGGGAGCCCGATCCGTCCGCCGAGACCACCCAGGGCCTTCGACAGAAGGACTAAAAGTGCGATGAACAAAAGTATCTGGAGTGAGATGCTCATAGTTGCGGTTTAGCGGCCTGCTCTCCCCGAGGACGCTCTAGCCCGCGAGCGCAAGACAAGGTAAACAAGAGATAGCAAACATCCAGCGACAACCGGCAACAGTGGTGCGCGAAAGACGAGGACCAGGAGAATGGCGACAATAACCGAAGCTGCGAGATTGACCCTCTGTTGCTTAACAGCTTCAAGAACATCCCGGCTTGCGGTCGTCATGATCGAGTCTCCCGGAGCTATCAGACTCCTGCCCCTACCTACCGCATCAGTGAAGATGCATAAAACGAAGAAGCGCGACTCCAGCCATGGCGGCGAGGCTGGCGGCGACATAAAGGGCCGTTCGCGAAAACGGTTTGTTCCACCAGGGCCGCCGCACTCCGCTGTGTTCGCGTTGCTTTTCCTCACGGATCAGTTCGGATACCAGCTTTCGTTCGCGCACTGAGGTCGCGCACTTCAGCGCGTGTGTCATCTCATTGTACCCTTCCCGCGGGATGCGCAGCTTGAAATAGAGCTGGCCCCGTTTGAAATGCGCAAAAAAGTTAGAGGGGTCAAGCTTCGTCGCCTTCTCAAGGTGGTCGAGAGCCGGATAGACTCGGGGCACCATGGCATAGGCCATGCCCAAAGCCACGTGCCCGTCCGCAAAATCGGGCGCGACTTCGAGCACGCGTTTGAGATGTCTCGCGGCCAGGGCTGGCTCGCCCGTATTGATCAGCTCAAGACCCGAGGCAAAGTCAGCTTGAGCCGCGGCCGGCAAGGCCGGATGCCAAGGCGCCAATGCCGAATCAAAAACCGGCTCAGCGGCGGCCGGTACGGCGGGCATGGCTCCGGCATTCAGCCTTAGCTCCCTTCCCACTGTCTCACTCTCTAGAGTCCTTGACATTTGTTCACTCCCCATGCCCTGTCGGGCTGACGGGAGCCTGGACCGTTTCCGGCTCCCGTGCAATGGTGCCCTAAGCGTGTGCCCCGGCCTCCTGACGATAGGTCTTCAAGACGAACTCCGGATAGCCGAGAGCACCCATTTCCGGTATGTCGAGGCCCTCAAGCTCACTCTCCGCAGAGATACGCTGTCCGACGAAGTAATCAACGAAGAGGTTAAGCACGTATCCGAGGCTGAACACGAAGCCCACCAATGTGGCGACTCCGATGAGCTGCGCCACCAGTTGGCTCGGATCACCGTAAAACAGCCCGGTAACACTACCATTCACGCCGTTCCAGGATCCACCATAGTTAGACTTTCCGTCGGCGAAGAGTCCTACCGAGATCACACCCCACAGGCCGTTGGTGCCGTGGACGGAGATGGCGCCGACCGGATCGTCAACCCGAGCTTTGCGGTCGAAATACTCAACACTGAGGCACACTAGGACGCCCGCGACGAGGCCGATGATTGCAGCCCCAATGGTGTTCACGAAGCCGCTGGGAGCGGTGATTGCGACCAGGCCCGCCAGCAGGCCATTACCCGACATTGATGCGTCTGGCTTGCCGTAGCGGACCCACATGTAAAAAAGAGCCCCGAACGATCCGGTGCAACCGGCGAGCATGGTGTTGACAGCAATCGAGCCGATGCGCAGCGCGCCATTGCCCGAGGCTCCCAGGGTGCTGCCGGGGTTGAATCCGAACCAGCCAAAGGCCAGAATGAAGCAGCCCGTCAGGACGATCACAATGTCGTGTCCGGGCATGGCATTCGATGAGCCGTTGCGGTTGTACTTGCCAATGCGGGGACCGATGATCATCGAGACGGCCAGGGCAGTGATGCCGCCAACGGCATGTACCACTCCCGACCCGGCGAAGTCGCAGTAGCCGTGGCCCAGCCCAAAGTTGGCGCCGAGCTGAGAGAGCCAGCCGCCGCCCCAAGCCCAGTTGGCATAGATCGGGTAGGTAAGCGCAGCTAGGAAGACCGAAGACATTGCAAAGGCGGCGAATTTCCAGCGCTCTGCAGCAGCGCCGGTTACGATGGTGGCAGCCGTATCCATAAACACCATCTGAAAAAGGAACAACACCATCACCCCGACGTCATAGGTGCCCGCTTGAGTCAGAAAGAATCCGTGCGTGCCGATAAGCCCCCAGTCCTTGCCGAACCAGTGGCGGACGAATTCGCCGCTGAGGGGCGCCGTGCCCCCAAGGTTTGAGGTGGCGCCGACGCCGCCCATCTGAAACGCGAACCCGCAAACCCAATACGCGAACAGACCAAAGCCATACACCATGAAGTTCATCATCATGGTATGGTTGGCATTCTTGGCGCGGCACAGGCCCGTTTCCACCAGGGCGAACCCGGCTTGCATAAACATGACCAGAAACCCTGTAACCAGCGTCCAGACAAAGTTGATGGCCACCTTGTTCTGTCCGATCTGGTTGACGGCGTCACCGAGCGTGAGACCTTTCTTCGAATCTGAGACGGGCACGTCGTTCACCGTGCCGGTGAGCGTGCCGCCGGGATCCCCTTTCGACAAATCGTCAGCCGAAGGGGGGGCGGCGTCCTTCACGTTCAGTGGCGCCGTTAAAGCCGGTGCGGCAGCGGTCGAGGTGCTGGTTGCGGGGCTCGTCTGGCCGTTCGCCCGGCCGCTCAACCCACAGAGCACGCAACTCGCGAACAAGACGATCAAGAACGTGCCGGGAGTTCTACGAATTTTCATTCCGCTTCTCCTCAGATGGCGGCGGCTTGGCGCCGCCTCGGATTCCGGCGGGCTCAAGCCCGCCGCGCGAATCATTGCTTCCAGATGGCGTCCGTGAGATACGCCCCGTTCAGAATCTTGAGAATACCCACGAGACAAAGGGATATTCCGATCAGACAGATGATGAACCGGGCCGTCAGGGACGAAGTGATCAGAACGCTGCCCACCGCGACAAGCCATCCCACAACTACAACTAACAAGCCGAGAAACTTCATAGCACTCTCCTTCCGTAAATCGCTTAACGCGTCCGGTCTTGTCTGGCCATCGAACAATCGAGCCGGTCCGCTATTACTTGGTGAATTCCAGTGGCTTGATGCGGCGCAGTCCAAGAAGTGAGTACACCAGCACTAGAAGCGCGCCGATGGTCAGCACCGCGCCTAAGAACGCCCGATGGTAGGCGAGGCTGATCAAGCCTGCGGTCACTGCGACAAACGCGACGATGAACGCCGTCAGATAAGTTCCTTGTTGCCGATTAGCAGCCATATTTGAGACTCTCCTCCCACTCGAAATGTGTAACCGCGCCGGCGAGCTGCCTTAGACCGTTATGCGCATCGAAACGTGAATTTTGTTCTCGTTTCGTGGTCGTAGGGCCGACCCTTATAGTTCTAAGCGGAGCGCCGAAGGCGCTCGCGTGGTTAGCAATTCAGTGAATCCTCTGGCTCAGTCTCGACACAAGTTCTCTTCGGCGGTAAAACTGCCAGAGGAGGAAACGCCCCGTTCCGTTA
>DATJYK010000441.1:0-5601 GCA_035578005.1 Terriglobia bacterium | reverse complement strand
GTCACAAGGACCTGCGTGGTGGCCTGCTGCGTGATCAGTTCGGGGTTGCCCTGAACTTCCTGACCGAAGTTCGGCGTGGTGTTTTCCACGTCGACGTTCAGGAAGATCGTGTTCTCGGACGTGATCTGCGGAGTAACGGTCAACCGCAGGAACGCGTCAACGTAGGTTACGGTCGGAGGACCGCCCAACTGTGCCTGGGTCACGATCGGAACGCGCACGCCCTGTTTCACAAGGGCCTGAATATTGTTCTGAGTGACCACTCGCGGACGCGAGAGTACTTTCAGCAATCCACGCGACTCAGCCATGGAGAGCTGGAAGTCCAGACGAACGGTGTTGCTGGCATTGATGAACGTCAAGCCGCTGGAAGGCTGCGTGACGCCCAGGTTCGAGAACAACGGAATTGTATTGCCGGTGCCGGAACTCGACGCTGGAGTCGTTATGTACGCTGGTGTCAGTCCGCTCACGTTAGTGCTGGTGGTACCCACAGTCGAGTTGCCGCCGATGGCGCTGGCGCCATTGCCCCAGCCAAAGCCCATCTGCGTCCCGATGTCACGCGCGAACTGCCGGGTCGCGGCCACGACGCGCGCTTCGATTTCGACTTCTTGCGTCTTGCGGTCCAGCTGCGTGAGCAAGCGGTCGACGATCGGGATCACCTTCGGAATATCGTTAACGATGACAGCGTTGGTGCGATCATCAGCAACCACGTCGCCGCGCTGCGAGAGGAACTTCTTCACGGTCACGATGGCATCTTTTGCTTTGGCGTAGCTCAGGAAGCGGGTGACCGAAACCTTTTCGACGGCCAGAGCTTCAGACTCAATCTGGGCGCGGCGGGCATCGGCTTCCTTCTTCAAGGTTTCAACCGTGGCGATGCGGAGGACGTTGCCTTCGAGTTCGCGCGCCAGGTCGTTGTTCTTGAGGACGATGTCGAGCGCCTGATCCCACGGCACGTCATCGAGCACGATAGTCAGCGTGCCGTGTACGTTGGGATCGAGCACCACGTTAAGGCCGCTGATTTCGTGAATAAGGCGGAAGAAATCTTTAAGGTCAACATCTTTCAGGTTGACCGAGATCGGCTCGCCTGTGTAGCGGGGCCCGGCATTGGCGGCCTGTCCCTGTGCCAACTGCGCCTTCTGTTCGGCAGCCAGATTGACGGCAGGGCTGATACCGGTCGAACTCTGCGTGGCGCCGCTGGAACTCTGCGCCTGAGGCGCGGCATGCATGCTCACGGGCAGAAGCTCGACGGCAGTTTTGTCCGAGAAGCGCGCCGCGGCTTCCTGAGCACGAACCGTGGGTTCGTCGGAAGCCGGATCGTTCTTCACGTCAGTCTTGACGTCAGCCTTGGCCTGGTAGGTCGGCTCGACGAAGACAAAATTGTTGGCCGACGGATTGTCGGCAGCCGGCTTGGAAGCAGCCTTCGGCGCCGACTGAACTTCGACCACTCGAGGCGAGAAGGGTGACGTCGCCTTGCTCGCGGGAGCGGCATCCGCAGTTACCGCCTGATTGTTGGCGGCGGACTGGGCGATGTCTTTCGAGTGCAGCGTCAGAATCAGCTTGCCCTCGGGACCCGGCGTCAGTTCGTAAGCGCAAGCCTTCTCGAGATCGACTACGATGCGAGTCGTAGGATGCGCCTGACCGTCCATACCGATACGGACAGCTTTGACGCCTGCTGCATCGACGGCGATGCGCGTCTGTCCAGTGACCTTGACGGTCTCGGGCAGATCGATCACCACGCGAGCGGGTGAGTCCAAGGTGCTGAGCTTGGGCGCAACCGCGCCGCTGGCCTTCATCTCGACGCGGACTGCATCCGTGTCGCGAATAACGTTGACTCGATCGAGCTGGCTGCGCGTTTGGGCGGCCACGGCCACCACTGCCATCAGCAGCATCGATACGAAGATGGTCACTTGTTGCTTTCGCATTTCGCCTCTCCCCACCCGCGGGCCTGGCCCGCGTGTCCTTCGTGCAACTTGGAATTCAAGAACGTTTTTATTGCCACTAAACAGCCGGGGTAAAGATTCGCTTCACTACTTCACGCGTCGAGGTCTTGCCCAGCTTGTCCTGTACGGTTTCCTCGAACACGATGGAATCACCCGTGATCTTCACCACGTAACCGTTGAACACGGGATCGTTCTCGTGCAGGAAATACGCCTTGCCGATGTTGTTGGTCACGACGGCGATGAAGCCATTGTCGGACTTCACGACACCGCGAAGATTGATGCCATTGATCTCCAGGCATTTCTTGCCCGTGGAGCAGCCGGATCCCTGTTGCTGAATCACCGGGCTGAAGAACGGATCACGCTTGCCGCTCATAGCCCACTTCTTCTCTTCCGGCTTCGGCTTGGCAGTCTCAACAGGTTTCTCGATCGCCGGAGCCGCCGCCACGGTTGGAGCTGGTGTTTTCGCGGCCGCAATTTTCGTCTCCTGCTTGGCTGAGGTCTTCGCTGGCGCAGCTTTGCCGTCCGCAACTTTCGCTGCCAGAGCCGGAGTCTTCGATGGTGCCTTAGCGTCCGCGACCTTCGTCGCCGAAGCCGAATTCACTTTCGCAACTGGAGCTGCAGCCTTTGGAGCTGGAGCAGGAGTGACCTTCGCCACCGCCACCGGAACTGCTTTCGCAGTAGCAGGCGCGCTCTTTGCAGTCACGGGAGCCGATGCTGGGGTTGTCTTCGCGCTGGTTTGGACCAAAGAGGAGCCACCCTGCGTATGCAGAATCAAAGCGAACTTTCCGGTGGGGCCAGACGAAACGTCGTAAGAAAGAGCCTTCTCCAGGTCGACGACGACACTGGTGGTAGGTGGATTCTTACCGTCCATCCCGACGCGCACGCCTTTGACCCCGCCACTGCCCACTGGAATCTTGTTCTGTGAGGTGGCGAGCGATGTGTCGGGCAATTCGACCAGAACGCGCGCCGGAGAGCTGAGCCTGCTGACCTTGGGCGAAACGGCGCTGCTGGACGTAATTTCGATCTGGATATCGTTGCCGCCCGGCACAACGTTTATTTTCTGCAGCTGATTCGTCGCAGCCGAAGTGGGGTGCGCTTTGGCGGTCGTAGCGGCTGGCTTGGATTCCGGTTTGGCCGCAGCCGAGGTCGTTGCCGCAGCGGTCGATCCGGGAATCACGGCGGGCTTAACCGCGGGAGCAGGAGCGCCCGGAGCCGGCTTGGCGGCTGGAACCCCCGCAGCATTGAGGGCTGCGTCGGTGTCGTTGGCCTGCTTTTGCTGCAGCGCCTTTGCCACGCTGCGAGCGTTATCGATAGCGTCCGGGTTTTGTGCTACGGCCAGGAGAGCCGCGGGCCCGCCCACTACCATTGCCACTGTCAGAATGCCTGTCGTCAGCTTCATGGGAAATTTCCTATCTCGCCGCTGGCGCCGGTTTCGCCCCGGCGGCCGCAGGAGGTTGCGAATCACGGCTGAAATACGTGGTTGCGACAAAAGTTGCGACCACACTCTCGTTGGGCGCGTATTGGTAGGTGCGCTTTGCCTTGGCGCCACCCGGGTTCTTAGTCGTCGCCACCAGCATGTTGCTGACGTTGACGATGCGCTCGAGCTTGCTCACGCGGTCGAAGAAGTTCAGAGCGGAGTAGTATGGCCCGTCGAGTTCCATTTCAAACGGAACCTCGGTGTAGTACTGGGCCTGCTTCACGTCCTTGGCCGTGTAGCGCCGCAGCTCCACTCCAGCTTTGACAGCCTCGGCATCCATCATGGTGATGAAGCCGTCGACCTGCTTGTCATCGGGCACGATGCGCGCCTCGATCTCAAGTTGCTGCTTGAGCTCCGCCAGCTGCTGCTCAATCTGCTTCAGCTTCGGCCGATAGGACTCGAGTTCGTTGTTCTCCCGAATCTTGTCTTCGAGGGCATGCTGCGCCGTTGTGTTCTTCTCCATCTGGCTCTTGAACACAACGAAATAGAGACCCGCGGAGACGATCGCCCCACTGAGAAGCACGATGCCCCACTGCTTAATACCTGACAGCTCGCCAAAGTTCGCCATAGGTCCGCCTTTTACGACTTTCCCTTCCCGACGCCGGTGTCAGCAGCGCCTTTTTCGCAGGTCAAGGTGAACTGGAACGCTTGCATGTCCTTGATCTGTTCGTCCTGGAAGGTTTCCTTGATTTCGACATTCTTGAAGAACCCGGTCTTTTGCAGGTTGGCAATCAGGTTGGCAACAGCATCGGCCGAGAGAGCCGTGCCTTCGAGGTGCACGCTCGCACCCTGATCGTCCATCTTGCTCAGCCAGACCGCTTCCGTGTTATTAACGGTTTCACCCATCATGGCCAGGAGGTTGACTGGGCCGGTCTGGTTCTTGCGGAGACCATCGATGACATCGACACGACGCTTATAGATGTTGGCCTGATCCTGCCTCGCAAGGAATCGCGCTTTGACATCGGCCAATTCGCGGTTTTTCTGCTCGGCGATCTTCATCTTCGCGTCAATCTGCTTGCCGTAATTGTCGAGCCGGTACCAGTAAGCCAGGTTGCCCAAGGCGACGATCACCACGACGATGAGCACCTTGAGCTTGGGAGACCCCATGTCTCCCATTTCTATGGTGGGCATTGCGGGACTGCTGCCGCCGCGTTTGCCCTTGCCTTTGGAGGTTTCGAGAAGGTTAATTTTGATCATAAGGATTCAAAGCTCCTCAGGGCCAAGCCCACCGCTACCGCCATCTGCCCGGGATTATTTTCGACGAGTTCCGCCGCCGCTCCATCCGCGGGAGGCGTGACGCGCTGAAACGGATTCAACAGTTCGACCGGCATCGAGAATTCCTGGCGCAGAGCCTCGACGAGTCCCGGCACCTTCGACGAACCGCCGGCGAGGTAGATTTTCTCGATGTGCTCTCCCGCGGCGCTGGCACGGAAGAAGTCGAACGTCTTCTGAATTTCGAGCACGATGATTTCGGTCACCTGCTGCAGGATCGGCTGCTTCGCATCTTCACTGACCGTGCCGACCTTGTTGCCCAGCTTCAGCGACTCCGCGTCTTCAAAGCTGAGATCGAGTTCCTTCTGAAGCGAGTCGGTGTACTGATGTCCACCCACGCTGACGTCGCGCGGGAACAACGGCGTCGTGCCCTTGACAATGTTGATATTCATTACGCTGGCGCCGAGGTTCAGCAGCGCCACGACCTGGCCGGGCGCGGGCTGGTAGTTGTACTCGTAGCAGTTCTGCAGAGCCAACGCGTCAATATCGACGATAGCGGGCGTGCGGCCGGCCATCGAGAGCACGTTGGTGTAGTTCAGAATCTTGTCCTTCTTCACAGCAACCAGGAGCACATCCATCTGCGGACTGCCGACTTCATCGGAAAGGATCTGGTAATCAAGGCTGACGTCGGCGAGATCGAAGGGAATATGCTGCGCAGCTTCCTTCTCGATCGTCTCGGCCAGTTCCTGGTCGCTCATGGACGGCAGTGAGATCTTTTTGACAATCACGGAGTGACCGCTAACGGCGGTAGCCACGGCCTTGGTCTTGATCTGGTTGTCGAGGAAGAGCTTCGAGATCGCGCTGGAGACGGTGCCCGAGTCCACGATCATCGAGTCGACGACGATATCGGACGACAGCGGTTCCAGACCCAGGTGGGCGACTTCAATTTGCCCGCCCTTTTTCTTCAACTCGACTGCC
>DATJYK010000440.1:0-1350 GCA_035578005.1 Terriglobia bacterium | reverse complement strand
ACCTGAATCCGGCGCATTGCCGGGTGTCCAGGATACGCCGAAGGCTCTGTTTATCAGTATTCCACTCAGCTTTTGCTACTCTGAGCCTTACTTCACTTTTGGTTAGGTAAGGCTCAGGATGCGCAGATCGCCACGAAACCTCAGAATCGCCTGTAATCATAGGGGTCTGACCCACTTTGGCGGCGCTTATTTCTTCCACGAATTTCTCCGACTGCTGCAATTCCGCGATTTCCTCGCCCGCCACCTTGCCTATCCCCGACGGAATTACCGCTACACCGTCTCCCAGATGATACTGGCCTTGATCTATCCGATTGTCTTGGGTCTGGATCGCATTGAAACCGCATCCTTCCTGCGTTCCAATGGCACCTTGCAGTACCTCACGGGCCTGCCCAGCTTCCCCGATCCACAAACTTTGCGCCGCTTCTTACTGCAGGCGCCGCCCAGTTTCTGGGAACAGTTGCATCGCGTAAATGATCGACTGCTGCAAACCTTCCTCCACCTGCCCGCCCATCGTTCTCGCCTCATCTTCGATCTCGACAGCACCGTAATCACGGTCTTTGGGCACCAGGACGGGGCCGAGGTCGGCTACAATCCGCGCTATCGCGGCAAGCGTTCCTATAACCCGCTGCTGTGCATGGAAGCTAACTCCTCCTACCTCTGGGACGCCGAATTGCGAGCTGGCAATGCCAGCACTTGGGAGGGCAGCAGCGAGCTGTTGCATACCTGCTTTGCCAATGTCCCTCCCGACATTCGCGAGCTGCGGGTGCGGGCCGATGCCGGTTTCGGGGGCAATCCCGTCTTCGACGCTCTGGAATCGTGGCCGGCCGAATATGCCGTTGTCGCCCGCATGACGCAGGCTCTGCAACGCTGGCTGCCGGGGCTGCGCTACCGCCCGGTCAATCGCGATTGGGAAATGGCCGACTTCGAACATCGTCCTCATAGTTGGTCGCGGGCCCGTCGTTTCGTGGTGGCGCGCCGCTTTCTTGCCACCGAGGAAACGCAACCGACGCTGTTCACCTTGGGCCGTTACGTCTATCGCGCTTGGGTCACCAATCTCGCGCTCACCCCGCTGGGCGTCTGGCATTTCTATGACGCACGCGCTGCCATCGAACCCCGCATCGGCGAACTGCTGGAGGACTATGCCTTGCGCAAAATTCCCACGCGCTCGTTCCAGGCTAACGCTTTGTTTCTGGAGATCATTCGTCTCGCCTACAATCTGGTCACCGCTTTCCAGCGCCTCTGCTTGCAAGAATCCTGGCAACACCTAACGCTCTCCAAGCTGCGCTACAAACTCTTCCTGCTGCCCGGCGAATTCACCCGTCCGCAGAATCGTCCGGTGCTGCGACTGCG
>DATJYK010000439.1:0-51110 GCA_035578005.1 Terriglobia bacterium | reverse complement strand
GGGCTGGTGCTGGACGCCAACATCCTGATGCGGGCTGTGCTGGGCCGCCGAGTTCGTGAGCTGCTGGAGCGGTACAAGACTCGGCAACCTTTTACAGTCCCGACGTCTGCGGACCTCTACCGTTGAGGTCCGCGCTATCTTTCTATAACTCTATGTCAATATTAGCGGTAATTACATAAAGTAGGCACTCATTATAGGCTACAACACGTCGGTGCGGGGTCGCGGCTTGAAGTGATCACTCTTTGAAGGCAAGCGGCGGCCCGCTGACTCGCTTTGCCTTGAGGTTGATGCTCACTTCGACGCGGTCGGCAACCCTGATAAAAGGGGGAATCCCATGGGTCATGTCGTAATCCTTGCGATCGAAAGCCATGGTCCCTTTGATTTCTCCCTCGCCTGTCCCTCTGCCCACAATCGTAAATGTTGCGGTTTCGGGCTTAGAGATGCCTCGTATCGTGAACGTGCCCGGGAGTTCAACGGTGGTTGGGCTCGTTTGCACGACTTTGTTGGAATGAAACGTGATGTAAGGATCGTCCTTCGCGTTAAAGAAATCCTTACTTTTCAGCTTGCCGTTCTTCATGCCGCTTCCCGTATTCACGCTGTCGGCGTCGATCTTGATGTCGAGAACGCCTGTCGTGACATCCGTAGAGGTGAACGTCAGGGTGGCGTCCCACTTGTCGAACGTACCCGCTAATGCCATCGATGACTTGATTGAAAAGCTTACGGTGCTTCCTTCATGCGCAATCTTGACAACCGGCACGCTTTCAGGACCTTGCGCTCGACCTATCGGCGAAAACAATAAACAGAGAACTGCGATCTGTGGAGGAAAAACGTTCTTACAAGTTCTCATCATGTCCCTCACCTCCCGGTAGTGATCTCGGTTACCAAACATAAACGGCGTGCGGCAACAATACTATGACGCTACTATGACGCTGTAATTGCAACGCGCAAATGCCGGCTCCTCGTTTGTCTGGCACCGCGAAAAGCCGCGGACCGTATAAAGCAGCTCCGCGCTACTTTGCTTTCACAGTCCCATGAAAAACAACACGAACAGCACCGCAAAACCGGCATCAACGGCCGCGGCCAGAGTCGCAACCGTAGTCCTTTTCAGCGGACCTAAAAAAACCAGCCCGGCGAAGGCAATCTTCTCAAGCCCGGCAATCGCCATGGCAGGGACCTGAATGCCCGGGTGATAAGCGGCAAACGTCAGCAGGGCCCCGACCAGGAAAATCAGCAGACCCCAGTGCCTCGTTAGAAGCAGTGCGACGTTCTGGGGCGTCTCAACACCGAAGACCAACTTGAGCGCCTGGCGCGGGGCCACGAGCGCCCCGATCCCGCCCATGGTGACGAGACCCACCACCACAAGGATCGCGTGAATATGGGTGGTTATCATTGACGGTCTGCGCCAGCCCCGGCCGTCTGAACCTTCATTTGAACAGCTCCACGGTAGCGAACGGCTCTGCGGACCAGGGCCGGAAGCGATTGATCGTGAACTTCGTGGGCTGTCCGGGCTTCACGTCCACGTGCAAATAGTTGTATTCCTCCTTGGGAGCCTCGTCCTTCCAATACTGATCCGGCGGGTAGCCCTCGGGCACATTGATGTGCGTCCGACCGGGAAGGATCGGGTCTTGTTCCGCGCCTCCGCCGCCCAGCACCATGTACTTCACGCCGTCCACATCGTAAACCTCGGTAGTGTGCACGTGCCCGTTGAAGACGACGATGTCCAAGTCTTTGGCGTACGGGGCAAGAATCTTGTGGGGATTCTGGGCTTCGGGGATGGCGCCCATCCCGGAGCGGCAGAAGACCGGGTTGTGGAAGGCGATGAAGACCTTTTTGGTCCCCGCAGCCTTGGCCTCGTCCAGCCATGCCGTTAGCTGTTTCATCTGTTCTTCGTACGGGGGCCGGGTAGCACCCCATCCCGTGGCATCGCGATAGTCGTATTTGCCGGTCCAGAGGAAGAGAAAGCGGGCACCGCCAAAATCAAACTTGTAGGTGAGTTGTTTGTCCGAGACCCCGAACTTCTTCAAATAGGGGAAAGTACTCAACAGGCCTTCCGCGTCGGAGTCCTCCCACACTTCGTGATTGCCGACGGCGGGAAAGACGCGCCCATCCAGGCCGGCGGCCCGCATCTCCCTGTCCGGATGCGGCAACTGCTTCAAGAGGTCCTCATTCACCAGCTTCCAGTAAGGATTGTCGGAGGGTTTGCTGCCCTGCTTGCCCCACCAAACCAGGTCTCCGGTGCTGAGAATAAACTTGGCCCGCCCGCTCTTGACATTGGCCACCATCTCGCGGGCAACCCAGTCGCCTCCTTCCAGACGGAACATTGTCCGACTCACGCCTGGAGGTAGTTTTGTATCCTCGACCGAAGCCTCTGTCACCCAGCCTTTGTCCACTCTTAGGGTGGTCACTTCGCTGGCGGTCATGAACGGCATCACGACCTGCACCAACTCCTTGGTGGCCGGGTCATAGGTCAGCTTGACGTCCTTCTCGACCATCGCTTCCGCCACGTGCGCTGGAAGCACGAGTTCAAACATGCTAACCATCAGTTTGCGAGCTTCCGCTTCCTGGTCCTCTTTGTACGGGAGGTACATCATCGAGCGCGAGTCGCCGTACACGTCAAATGAAAACCCGGAATCGGCAGGGCGCGACGCCTGCTGCGCGGTCGCCGTGGGCCGCTGAAGAGCCAGCACGGCAACTAATGCGAACAAAACAGAGCAGACCTTCATGGTGTTTCTCATTATTTTTTCTCCTCACCTCTACGTTTGACAGCAAGAAGGTACCGCACGGTTGGCGCGGTCCCAACCGTTGGGCGATTGGCGCACCCGTCGCCCTGTGCGGGTTGCAACCGCCCGGTCGCTAAAATAGCTTCTCAACGAAAGGCCGGCGGTCAGAAATGCGCCCCGGCGCTACGTTGTGCGGGCGATCGGGTGGCAGGCTGCTCTGGGGCGCAGGCCGCTGAGCGTGGCTACCCACTTTTGCCCGCAGGTCAGGTCATGCTGCTGGCGCGCACAATTGAGAACGTGGGCGGCCCTTACGAGCCGCCCGCTGTAAATGTCGTACTGGTTAGCTGCTGGGGCCTTTGGACGCCGCCTCTGCTTCCTGCATCCTTTTCCCCATCTCGGCCTTGATCGCGTCAAGGTTGAAGCTCGCGCCCCGCTGCATCGGCGGGTACTCAAGGAAGGTTTGGATTTCCTTGGCCATTAGCTGCTGGACGAACACGAAGCGCCAGAATTGGTACTTGAACCAATCGAAGTACTGCTGTCCGCCTTCTTTCGTCCCGTTGTTGGGCCAGCCCGTGCGCTCGAAGGGATCGAGACGCAAGTTGGTGATGTAAGGCACGTCTGGATGGGTCTTTTCACCTACCCAGCCTTGTGGTTGGTCGATGAAGCGGAACTTGTAATCGTCAATGCGCACTGCACCCACCGTGCTTTCACCGAGGTAAAAGATTTCATGGCGCACGGACGGGCCTTGGCCGGTGATGGCAGCCATCTGGTTGTAGCCGTCCAGGTGGTTTTTGTAAGTCCGGTCACCGATGGTTTTGCCTTTCAGCAACTCTTCGGTGATGTTCGGATTACCGGCCGCGGCGACAAAGGTCGGCAGCCAGTCCAGGCCCGAGAAGATGCCGTTCTGGACTGAGTCCGCCGGCACATGACCGGGCCAGCGAAGGATTGCGGGAACCCGGAAGCCGCCTTCGAGGACCGTTCCTTTGGATTGAGCGAACGGAGTCTGACCGCCATCGGGCCAAGTGAAGACTTCGGTGCCGTTGTCGGTGGTGAACATGACGATGGTGTTGTCATCCGTGCCGCTGTCCTTGAGCTTCTGCATCACCGAGCCGACGATGTCATCAATCTGAGCCATGCCGGCTTCTTCTTCTGACCAGCCATTCTCGGCGTTGCGCATCGCTTCATACTTCGGAGAGAGGTGAGTGACGATGTGCATGCGCGTGGGGTTCAGCCAGACGAAGAATGGCTTGTTGTCGCCCTTGGCCTTGTCAATGAACTTGAGCGTGAAATCGAGAATCTCGTCGTCCACGGTCTCCATGCGCTTGGGATAAAGCGTACCGGCGTCCTCGATCTTCTGCTTGCCGATCTTTCCCCAACGCGGCATTTCGGTGGGGTCATCCGTCTCGGTGCCCCAGCAATGAACCATGTTGCGCGGGCCCACC
This sequence comes from Terriglobia bacterium, assembly GCA_035578005.1. GTDB lineage: Bacteria > Acidobacteriota > Terriglobia > UBA7540 > UBA7540 > Gp13-AA77. Next base: position 46,948 of record DATJYK010000439.1, on the reverse strand, counting down.
ACATTCAAGAGATCTTGAGGATAGTTGGGATGCGCCGGGTCTTCCATGGCATCGAGGTGATAGAGGTAGCCAAAGAATTCGTCGAAGCCGTGAACGCAGGGCAGGAACTCATTCTTGTCGCCAAGGTGATTCTTGCCGAACTGTCCCGTGGCATAGCCCATGGACTTGAGCACTGTGGCAATGGTCACCGCCTCGGCAGGAATTCCGACTGACGCGCCCGCCTGGCCGACGGTGGTCATTCCAGTGCGGATAGGAAGTTCGCCGGTGATGAAGTTTGCGCGGCCCGCCGTGCAACTCGCCTCGGCGTAGTAGTCAGTGAACAGCATGCCTTCCTTGGCAAGCTTGTCGAGGTTCGGGGTCTTGCCAGCCATCAGTCCCCGGTGATAGGCGCCGATGTTCCACATGCCGATATCGTCGCCCATGATGACGACGATGTTGGGTTTCTTCTGCTCCCCCGCTTGGGGTTGTGCAGGCTTGGCCGCCAGCAGCGGTGCGGCGGCCAGCAGGGAGCTAACCGCCGCCCACGCGCCGGCGCGCTTGAGTCTTGCCAAAGCGTGTTTCATGTATGATTCCTCCTCTTTTTCGATTTTGTGCTGCCCTTGGAGATCCGGATATTGCTTCGAGCGCTGAAAAGGGGCGGGCTGGGAAAGCTCTGCCGTTGGCCTCTCAATGAATAGCATCACGAACGCTTAGTTGCCGCTGGTTACGATGATCTCAGTACTCGTTTCCGAGCACATCCCGTAAATGCTGCCCGGAGTGCACGCGCCGGCGGAGAACTTGTAACACCCCGGCTTCTTTGCAACGACCGACACAGAACGGTCTGTGCCGCCGATGATGGCTGCCTGGTCAAACGGAGAGGAAGGGCCGAAGTCCAGGACGAAACCGGTGTCCTTCGACGCGCTCCTCCAGGTGACCGTGGTGCCCACCCTTATGCAGAACGGTTTATTGTCCTTGGCGTCTGGAATGCTGGGCTTGACCGAGGCCGCATTCGCCGTCCGCTTGACGTCCACCACGCAGGGATCAGAAGCCGATCCACACGTGGTACTGGCGTCGCACATTGCCTGGGGGTTGGTTTCGGAGCAAACATACTTTTTGCCGTCCTTCTCTTTGGCCGTCATGTAGTTGGCCAGCAGAAGGAGCGGCAACAAGACTGAACTACCCCAGATGGCAACCTTGCGCTGAATCTTCATAAGGCACCTCATTTGAATTTTCGTGGCGGCGACCTTCAGGCCGCCACGTGACCGCCTAGGCGGCCTCGACCGCGAACAAATTTTCCAGCAATTTCGGGGACGGGCGCTCTAGTTCACGCCTGGCGTTCCGGGCCAATCGAGAATGTCCCTCAGTTGCCACGGGTTTTCGCGCGCCTCAACCTGCAACTGTCCCTGAGCGTCGAGGGCGAGCTGCGCCATGGGAAACAGAGTGCCGGTGCTTTTGCTTTTATCCTGATCGTTCAGGTCTAATTCGCCGCCTGTCAGGTTGTAGGACATGGATTGGGTGTCGAAGAAAGCTTCGCCGAATCTGATCTGCCGGTTGGTGACAAAGCGAATCCTCCGGCCCGTTGGGGTTGGCGACACTGCGATGTAAGCGCAGTCATAGCCGAGGGTACCGGTGATTTCGACATGGCCCACGGCTTTCATTCTGGAGAGCGCGTTGACTAAGCCCTGGTTCTGACCCTTGGCAAACGCCTGCACCAGGATCGCCTTGTCCGCCGGCGTCGAAAAATCATAGATATTCAAGGTGACGCCGATGAGCTGCCCCATTTGGGTGCCGGTGCCCTCGGCAGTAGCCTCAATCGTCTCCGTCCTCGGCCCTCGGGAGAAACTCGGCGTGGTGGCCATCAACACCACAGCGGTCAGCAGCAAGGCGCCCAGGGCGCGATTGTTGATCTGCGGAATCACATCTTTGAGCTGCAGCATTTTGTACTCCTCTCATGAAATAGCAGCCCCCCAGCACCTTCCAGGGGGTGTCCGATATTGCATCACAAAAGTGAATATTGGACACTGTCAAAACTGACAGTGGCCAGACTCAGACCTTTCACCCACGATAGTGTCCGCCATGGACACAAAGCAATTGCCAATCATTATTAATTAGGGGATACTTAAGTTACAACTATTCGAGGAGTTTACATGCGGGACCTACTGGGGCTCGCGGAATTGAGTGACAGACGCTTCTCATTTCCGGCCCCCCCTGGCCCCCCCGGCCCCTCTCCCAAGGGGGGAGGGGAGAACTTATTCACACACGAGAGCCCTCTTCCCCGGGGAGAGGCTGGCGCGGAGCGTCGGGCCTACGCCCGCCGAAGGCCTGCGGATGAGCGCCGTGCATCTCGGCTCCGGCCCCGCAGGCGGGTGAGGGGGTTGACTTGTCACTGTGTTACGCGAGACTCAGTTTCATCAGGAACAGCCGACGCATGCGCCACGCCAGGACTGCGGAGCGCTTGGCAACCGGCGAAACACCCTCGGGGAGAGCAGGACGGCAAAACGAAGCCAATGGAGTAAGTCTATTTTATGCAACAGCTTATGTACCGATTACCAAAAACGAAGCCAATCGATATATGAGACTTATTATCATAAACTTAGATCTGTTTTCGACCTAAAAATCTGCCAAACGGAGAGCACTGTGTTGCCGTCAAGAATTCGGCCCCCCAGCCTCCAGTCAGGCGCGGGAACGAAGCCAAACGAAGCCAATGGCCTAAGCTATTTTATTTCAGTGTTATACGTATAAAAGATGGAAAACGAAGCCAAACTGATTTTTAGCTTTATTTTCAGTGACTTACGCTATATTTTATTCAGCTTTTCGCCGAAAGCAAGAGCATTACGGCAGCCGTCAAGGATTCGCCGAAGCGCGCCGTTGCTCGGGTGAGACCGAGCGACAAATCGAATTGAGAGTCTGTCCATGATCTTATTCCAGTCTGTGGTGGGCTGGTTCCTTATCCTCTGGACCTTTCTGGATGCGTTCGAGCAGGTCATCCTGCCGCGTAATGAGGCGCATCGTTTCCGGATTTCCACCTTGGCGCTTCGAATCACCTGGGGACCTTGGAAGGCCATGGCCCGCCGGATGAAATCGGCGGAGCGCCGCGGCAGTTTTCTCGGTCACTACGGTCCACTTCTGGTCCTTATTACGCTCAGCGCCTGGGACTTGGCTCTGGTTCTGGGCTTCTCGCTGGGTATGTGGGCGGCCCGGGAGGGTTCCTTCGTTACCCGACTCTACGTCAGCGGCTCCAACTTCTTCACACTTGGCTTGAGCATTCCGCCGGTCACGGACTCGGCCAGATTGGTGACGCTGGTCGAGGCTGGGGTCGGCCTCGCCTTCTTAGCCGTCATCATCGGATACCTGCCGGTGTACTACAGTGCCTACTCCAGCCGCGAGACCTTCATCCCGCGCTTTCAAGCGGCGGTGGGCAACCCTTCCTCGGCGAGCGTGATGGTGGGACGCCTCACTCAGCTTGGCGACAAAGGCCTGCTGTTGCAGTTTCTGCTGGAGTCGCAAACGTGGGCCGCAGACGTGCTTCAGAGCCATCGTTCCTATAAGCTCGTTGCCTTGTACGGGCCGCAGGAGGGTAATGAGTCCTGGCTGGTGGTTCTGACCACGCTCCTCGACGCCTCTGCCCTGTGGATAACCCTCCCGCAGAATGGGCCGCAATTGGGATCTCCGGTAACGTTTGAGGTGGCCCATCGGGTGGTGGAGGATCTGGGGCGTGCCTTCCGGTTGAGGCCGCAATCACCCCCAGTGGACCGCCTGCCCCGGCCTGAGTTTCAGAGGCTTTGCCAGACGCTTTCCGCCGCCGGCATGGTGCTGAGTGAATCCCAGGATACCGAACGTAAGCTGGCGCAACTTCGTGGCATATATGAGCCCCACGTTTACGCCCTGTCGCGGTTCCTGTACGTTGAATTACCTCCCTGGATCCCGGACGTCGCCTGAACGGTCCGGGTGGGAGTGTCAGCCGGAATGAGGACTTCGCGGTATACTGAGAGCCGCCTGATACTGTCAAGACTGACAGTGGCCAGAAACGGATCTTTAACCGAGCATAGTATCGAGGCGATGTCTCCTACCGCATTATTCTGATCCGTCGACTCGCGCCGGCCAAGGTTCGAAAACGCCTGCCTGCCAGGGAGAGAAGAAAATGATCAGGACTTCCAGGAAACAGCTTTTGCCAGCCGCTCTATCGTTCCTGCTCGTTATTGCCACAACGCCTTTTGAGGCTCGATCTCAATCGGCGCCAACGGGGCCGACCGGGAATTCGGGACAAGCTGCGCCGTTGTCTGCGGATGAGCTGCAACAACTGGTTGCGCCCATCGCACTATACCCGGACGCTCTGGTAGCCCAGATTCTCGGAGCTGCCACCTTTCCAGACCAGGTTGCCTATGCCGACGACTGGCTTCACCAGAACCAGAATCTCACTGGCAATACGCTAATGCAGGCGGTTGATGCGCAAGCCTGGGATCCCAGTGTGAAGGCACTCACACAATTTCCCTCGGTGCTCGACAACCTGGCGAAAAACCTGAGTTGGACTTCCTCGCTGGGGGAGGCGTACGGCACCCAGCAGGCCGATGTCATGTTCGCCATCCAGGTATTGCGCGGAAAAGCGCAGGCTGCCGGCAATCTGAAATCGGGCTCACAGATTACGGTGGTGCAGCAGTCGCCGCAGGTGATCGTGATTCAGCCCGCGAATCCGCAGGTGGTGTACGTCCCCGCGTACAACCCCGCGGTGGTTTACGGCTACCCCTATGTGACTCCCGGATACAGCACCGCCACCGTGGTGGCCACCGGCGTGCTTGCCTTCGGAGCCGGCATCGCGGTGGGCGCGATGATGAGCGGTGGATACGCCTGGGGGTATAGCAGTTGGAACTGTGGCTGGCACGGCACCACCGCAGTGGTGTATCACGGCGGGGCGTACTACGGCAACAACGCCTGGCACGGCGGCTACTACGGTTCCAGTGCAACTGCCTATGGAGCTTACGGCAGCGCAAGCGCCACTCGAGGCTACAACCCGTCCACGGGCACCTACGCGCGGGGCGGCACAGCCTCCAACGGCTACGGCAGTGTAAGTGCCGGTCAAGCATACAACCCGAGGACCGGCGCTTCTGCTTCGACCGTGCAAGGTTCCAATGCCTATGGCAGCTACGGAGCTTCGACGGTTTCGAAAAACGGCAACACAGCGTACGGCCAGCATCAAACGACCTCTCAGGGAACGACAGGTCAGGTGCACACCACAAATGGGGGTTCGGCTTACGGCGCAACAGGCAGAAATGGCAACAGCGCTTCCGCGGGTGAAGCCGCCAACGGTAACAAGTATGCGACGGCGAACGGCAACGCCTACAAGAACACCGGGAGCGGTTGGGAGAAAAACAGTGGCTCAGGCTGGAGTTCCGCTGATTCACACGGCTGGGGAGGGCAGGAAAAGAGCGGCGGGTCATCCGCCTTCAGCGGAGGCGGCGGCGGAGGTTGGGGAGACAGGTCGGCGAGTTCCCGCGGATGGGCAAGCCGCGGCGGCGGTGGCTTCCGCAGGTGAAACCAGCGGTTTGGCTGCACGCGACACCGAGTGCTGACGAGTAGTGCTGACGAGAGGTCTTTGAGTTCGAGTCTTGGAGGATTGTTATGGCGCTCGAAAATCGCAGAATCACTGCTTCGAATTGGTTGCCAATGCTTCTGACGCTGGCCATTCTCCTTTCCCTTGCCGCCTGCAATAAGCAGGAGAAACCACTATACCGAGTGTTCGCCTCACCCGAGGAGGCGGGTAATGCGCTGCTGGAAGCGGCACAGTCCGGGGATCAGAACGCGATACTGGCGGTCTTCGGTCCCGATTCGAAGACCGTTATTTTCTCAGGCGATGCCGTACAGGACAAAAACATGGCAGGCGCATTCGTGACGGCTTACGGGGTGATGCACCGCTGGCGCAAGATGGCGGACGGTGCCCAGACTCTGCTGGTCGGAGCTGACAATTTTGCCTTTCCGATTCCGCTTAGGAAGAATGGTGCGGGGCAGTGGTATTTCGACCTGGCTGCGGGTAAAGATGAGATTCTGGCGCGCCGTATTGGTCGGAATGAACTGGCCGTCATCGACGTTTGTGGAGCGCTGGCTGACGCTCAGGCCGAGTACTTCTCACAGCGTCACGCGGACGGAAGCACGAAACAATACGCTGTGAAGTTCATCAGCGACACGGGCAAGCAGAACGGTTTGTACTGGGACTCGCCAGACGGTCAGCCCAAAAGCCCGCTGGGCCCACTCGTAGCACTCGCAACCACTGAGGGCTATAGCGCAAAGGCGAACTCGCACCTACCCTTTCACGGCTACTACTTCCGAATGCTGAACCGGCAAGGCAGTAACGCGCCGGGCGGGGCGAAGGATTACGTGGTAGACGGGAAAATGACCGGCGGCTTCGCTTTCCTTGCCTACCCGGCTGAATACGGCAACTCTGGGATCATGACTTTTATCATTAACCAGGATGGCGTGCTGCTCCAAAAGGATCTGGGGAAGGCTACGACGGAAACAGCAACCGCAATGAGCGAGTTCAATCCGGATGCCAGTTGGAGCCAGGTGGAGCAGTGACAGGTTGCCTCTCATCCCGCGAGTGCCAGGAACTTGGCTGTGAACTTCGGTAGATGTGTCTTCCCTAAAGTCATGACCCGGTCGGTAGTCGCGAGAAATGCGGTCATGAGTAAGTAGGCGCCGGGCGTTTGTACTCTTGGCCCTGCCGCCTCCGAGTATGACTTCTTGGCGAGACAAATGGATCAGGGCGGCGGCCCTTTTCCTGTTCGTCTTCCTTGTGACCCATGGCCAAGCCCGGGCGCAAACGTTTCAGTTTCTGCCTGAGGTGGATGCGTACTACCGGATTCAGCCGGATATCAGGGTCAGTTTCCAGGCTAAGGAGACGAGAGAAGCTGGTGATCCCACGCAGGCGGAAATCGGACCAAGCTTTGACTTCTTTCTGAAGCCCCTCTTACGGCTCAAGGACGTCACAGCTTTCGACCTGGATGACTCCAAGTCCCGGCCGTTACAGTTGTCGATTGGGTACCGCTATGTCCCTTCGCTGGATAAGCCAACCGTACAGCGCGGGGTACTGGCAGCCACTTCTCATTTCCCGCTCAAGGCCAGAATTCTGCTTACTGACCGCAATCGCGCCGATCTGGATTGGTCCCAGGGTCAGTTCACGTGGCGATATCGCAATCGGGTGACGCTGGAACGCAGGGTCAAGATTCGCTCTTACCATCCGGCGCCGTACGTAAGCAGCGAGTTTTATTATCAGAGCCAGTACCACAAATTCAGCACCACCGCGCTGTATGCCGGCTGCCTGTTGCCGGTTGGCAAGCACGTGGAATTCGATCCCTACTACGATCATCAAAACATCACCGGTAAGCGCCCGAATCAGCAATTGAATCAGTTGGGACTGGTCCTCAATCTCTACTGGAAGGCAGTTGCAAAATAACACTTTGTCGGTCAACGGAATGGGATTGCGCCGTCCTCAAGCTAAAGTGACCCTGGATGATGGCCACTGTCAGTTTTGACAGTTACCGGGGTCCTTCGGCCTTAGTATAGTGCGGCTGGTTATTGCATGATCTGCTTGAGAGGAGTGTCAAATTCACCGCATTCCTCCGAGTTTCCCTTTTCATGTAACCAACAACGATGGCCGAGGCGTGAAGCATACGGACGTGCAAGCAGACTGAGCGAGTGGATCACCTGCGAACGCGACGAGGTCAAATGCAATGCGCAGTAGGGCAACGCAACATTACTTTAACAGGAGGCTTTTTAATGAGGAAACAACTCTCGCACGGACTGTGGGCCGCGACGGCTGCTGCTGTTATGTTCGCGTTGACCGCTTCGACGGCTGTGGCTCAGGGCCAGAGCGCTGAAATCAAACAGCAGATCCAGGAGTCGGCGGCAGCGAATAAGGAGCGCCTCGCCCACTACACCTGGCAGGAGACGCAAACCGTCAGTCTCAAGGGCGATGTCAAGGGCCAAACCCTGTACCAGGTGAGAAACGGACCGGACGGCAAGCCGCAGAAGACGGACCTAAGCCCGCCCCCGCCTCCACCTTCGGGTGGCCGCTTGAAGAAACATGTGGTCGAAAAGAAGAAGAATGAATACAAGGACTATGCGGAGCAGATCGCCGAACTAGTGCAGACCTATCTCCCACCCAATGGGGAGAAGCTGAAGGCCGCTTTCCAGCAAGGCAATGGCGCGCTCAGTATGGCCGGCCCCGGTGCGGTGCAGGTGGCCTTTACCAACTACAATATGCAGGGCGACTCTATGAAGCTGGTTTTCAACAAGGCCGACAAAAGCATCCAGAGCGTCGAGGTGTCGTCCTATCTGAACAATGACCCTAGCGATGCCGCGACCTTCTCCGCTGAGTTCTCCAAGTTGCCGGACGGAACCAACTACATGTCCTCAGCTACGGTGAACGGCGTGAAGAAGCAACTCACCATCCAGATCCAGAACACCAATTACCAACCGCTGTAGTAAGCCAATCTTTGTTTGAGAAGGAACGCTATTTAAGGAGGCTCTATGAGCACGAGAAAGTCAGTTCAGATCGCAATGGGGCTTTTTGTGGCCCTGCTGTTCTGCGGGCTCGGCCTGGCGCAGCAGACCACTTTCAACTACATGCCGGGCACCAACTTCTCACAATTCCATACTTTCAAGTGGGTAACAATTCCTGGCGGCGTACACCCCGATCAGATCGTGGATCAGGAAATCCACAACGCCGTCGCGTCGCAGTTGACCGGCAAGGGGCTTACCGAAACCAGCGCCGACAATGCTGACCTGTACGTAGGTTATCAGGCAGCGGTAGATCAGGAGAAGCAGTGGAATGCGATGGGAACGGGAGGGTGGCGTCTGGGCGGCGGCATGGGGTCTGCAACGAGCTCTACCATCACCAACGGTACACTGGTGGTCGACGTGTACAACCCGGCGGACAAACAGTTGGTTTGGAGCGGGAGAGTAAGCAAGACTCTCAGCCCGAGCAAGAATCAGCAGAAGAACATGGAGAACCTGAACAAGGCCATTGCGAAATTGATGAAGAACTATCCTCCGCCCCAGAAATAGTGGCCAGGCGGCAGGTAACGGGGTGTGGCGATCTTGTTGTGGTCACACTCCGGCACACAGGAACAGGCGTGCTCAAGCTGTCCGCCTGTTCTCAGGCTCTGGCCATTGTTGGGCGAATGTGTCCGGGGTGTGGACACTCGTTCTCACCGTTTGCTCTGATGCCGCGGCGTAGCATATTCCCGAATTTGCCTCATGCAAGGACCGGAGCCCATTGAGCGCAATAACCCTCACCTCTATCGTATTCGCGATCGTTTTTGCAGCGGCATTAACCGGGATGTTTCTTCGCACTGTCCTTCCCGAAAATCATCTCAGCGACGCTGCGAAGGACACGGTGAGGATCGGGATCGGACTGGTGGTCACGATCGCGGGGATGGTCCTCAGTCTGCTGATTTGGTCGGCCAAGAACAACTACGACACGCAGCGCACGGAACTCACCGAGATGTCGGCCAAGGTCGCCTTGCTGGACCGCGTCCTGGCCCACTACGGACCGGAGGCGAAGGAGCCGCGCGACGCGGTCCGCGCCGCCGCGACCCTCCTGCTGGACCGCCTGTCGTCGCAAGACCGCAACGCGTTGCAACCCGTGGGAGCCGCTAGCGAAGTTCTGTACGACAAGATTCAGGAACTCTCACCCCAAAACGACTCTCAACGCTGGCTCCAGGGCCAAGCCTTGAGTATTGCGCTGGCCATCGGACAGACGCGCTGGCTGATGTACGAACAGAGCGCTGCTTCCATGCCCACGCCATTGCTGGCCGTTTTGATTTTCTGGCTCGTCGTTATTTTCATCAGTTTCGGCCTCTACGCGCCCAACAATCTCACGGTGGTGTGCAGCTTCTTCGTTTCCGCGCTGGTGGTTTCCTGCGCCGTCTTCTTGATCCTGGAGATGTATTCGCCTTTCGGAGGGATCATCCGCATTTCCACCGCGCCCCTCCGCGCCGCTTTGGCGAACCTCGGTCACTAACCTGCCCAACCGAAGTGTAACGAACGGCGCGGATCATGAGATCACAAGACGGTCATGAAGAATGACACCGCGAACGAGAGATGACTCTCACTTCAGATTAAAGGTGACTGCCAGTAGCACGCCGTTAAGGATTCGGCCTGCCCGCCGCGGCGTTGTCGATCATCCTGAGGCTGTGACAGCTGCATTTCGGCTGATCATAGGCGGGAATCCATTTTGGGAACTCGCATAAACCATTGCCCATCAACAACATCGTGGGGTATGCGAACCAACTACCTTATTTATCAATAACATCGTGGGTTAAAAAAGTTTTCCCTTTGTTATCAATAACATCGTGGGTTCATCCTTCATTTCGCGATTTTTTTTGGCTGTTCCCCTTGGCTCTTGCTGCTGCTTTGATCCCGCGAGCTTGCGCGCGGCTGTCCTCATCTTGAGGTGTCTGAAACGGCTTGCCGGCCAGCAAGCTGGCCTGTTGGAAAGCGGCAGCAAGCCTGCCCTCGAGCGGAGCGAAGGGCTGCCGCACTCCAAGGCGCTTCGCGCATTTCCGTGCAGAGTGGCAAATCGAAGGCCCATCAAGTCTCCGCTCCCCAAAGGCCCAAAATGTTCCAGACGCGGACGTCGCTCCAAAATCGCGGCGCGATTGCCTGCGGCTCGCGTTGCTGTTTCGTGCCGCCCGATAAGGCCCGTGGTGAGGGAAAAATTCCAAGAGCGTAATTTACAAATAACTAATAGCATCCCTAGAATATAAAGTCAAGGAAAAAAGGGTGCTGGTGTCATTTGAACGCTCCAAGCGCAGTCATTCCCGCGAAGGCGGGAATCCATTTGTCCAAGTTCTTGGAAGTACAGCACCGAGGAAAGTGGATTCCCGCCTTCGCGGGAATGACTGCGCTCCGAAGGCTGTTTCGCATGGCAAATGACATCAGTACCGAAAAAAGACGGCTGGTAGTGTCCTAATTTGAGTCCGCCGTTCTTGGGTCACCCATTCGCACGCCTGTCATCCTGAGCGCAAGCGAAGAGCCTGCCCTGAGCGAAGCGAACGGGATCTGCTTCTAATTCAACAGCAGATTCTTTCTTCGCGCTGCTCAGGACCGCCTCCGGCTCCTCCCTTCGACGTCGCTCAGGGAGGCTGAGCAAGGTCGAAGCCTCAGAATGACGGTGCCGGAGGGTATGGGACGCGCGTCAAATTAGGAAACTAGCGACGGCTTGTGTGCTTGGTACGCTCGCGTCATTCGCAATCACCCGCCCTGGTCTTGATGCCCAGGTCGATAACAGGATCGCTTTGGTCCACTTGGTCCACCTTGGCCGTTGACGCTGCCACTCCGCTGTGATACATCTGTGCCGGTTCGGGTAGTGTCACTCACACATCGCCCTCAAAGGAGGACTTATGTCACGTCGGCTCGCAGCGGTGTTGGCGTTGCTGGTGTTCGCCCAGCCTGTGATTGGAGGGGTGCGCGTGAACCTTGCCTAGCGGGTCGAGCTTCGGTTCGCTTATGAGGGGTTATGAACTGTACGCAATGTGGCGCCGAGCGCCGCCCAGCCGACAAATTTTGTGCCAAGTGTGGGACCGCCCTATCAAGCGAAACTACACAGCCAATGGCGGAGTCGAGGCGGTTGCCGGGGGGTTTCTACCGCGCCTGCCTCGCGGGCGCTGCGATTTGGACTTCCCTGTTACTCGGCGCGCTTCTGGCCTCTGGGGTGAGTATGCTCAGGCTAGGCGTGACGAACCCCGGCGTATTCGGAGTGGGGGTAAGCTTGAGCTTTGTTTTCTTCGCCGGACTGTGGTTCATAGGGACTGTCGTCTTGCTTCTTCTGTCGGTGGCGACGAGGCCCGGTCCACGCGTTCCCTGGCCGCGGACGACAAAGCTGGTGGCCGCTCTCTTAGTGATCGGGGCCTTCGTCTGGCCCCTTGCAAGCACCGCCGGGTCGTTGTCACGGGCAGTACACGCCACTAAGAGCGACGGAACGCCCGGAAGTGGTGGAGTCTCCGGCAGCGGTTCTACTGCGGCAGGCAAGAACCAGAGCAAAGCAGGAGATTTGTGGCATGTTAAGGAAGACACTTCTCCCATGGATGGGTCGAAGAGGGTTGTGCTATCTCACGACGCCGAAAATGATGTCCAAGGCTCGCTGGATGCGACTCGCCCGACTCTTGTCATACGGTGCCAAGAGGGCAAGACCGACGCGTATATCGTCACCGGGACGGCGGCGAACGTAGAATTTGGTACTGAAAACCACACGGTGCGGCTTCGGTTCGATGCGAGTAAGCCGATGACGCAAGGTTGGAGCGAATCGACCGATCAGAAAGCCGGGTAGCCACGGTCAGTGCTGTCCTGACCGTGGGCTTTTCAGCCTCGGTATCCCTGAGCAACCGCACGCCGTCGATCTGAATCGGACACGCCGCGACTGTGTACGGGTCCAAAACAAAATTGTTGTAGCTAGCGTAGCGCGCCGGCTGGCGCAGACATCGCAATCTGATGTCTGCGATCTCCCGAAGGGACTCTTGCTGCAAAACCGGCAACACGCCGGGTGATTCATGCGTCCGAGAGACTGGCCCGGGCCCGGCTGGAGTTTCCGGGCCTCTCGCATCCGTCGGTCATCATGACGGACCCGCCGAAGTGGGCTGCCTATAACCAGAAGTCGCTTCGCGAGATCGCAGACCTCAAAAGACAGCGGTCTGCGCCAGCCCCGCGATTTTGGAACACTCGACCGACTGCGCCGGAATCGCAGAGCCGGGTAACGCATCAAAGTTTCGTTGCTCAGAAACTCTGAGGCTTTTCGGCTGCTGGCATCAGGAGGCTAGTTACCTGGGGGGCTCAAGGCATCCCCAGGCCATCAGCCTGGGCTGAGATAGGTCGCCCCTTTAGGGCTGGGTGCGCGACTGCCCTTGACGCTTGCCTTTTAAGCCGCTACGCTTGCGTCATGGACGTGCATCTTAAGAATCCAGAACTTCAGGCGAAGGTCAGTCACTGGGTTGCGGAAACCGGCCGTTCCGCCGACGAACTGGTTGAGGACGCCATGACCGGATACTTCGAGGAGTTGCGCCAGGTGCGTGAAATGCTCGAGAGCCGCTATGACGATACCAAGAGCGGCAGGGTGCAGCCCATCGACGGGGAAGAAGCCTTCACCCGGTTGCGGCACAAGAGCGAGGCCCGCCGCAAAAACCGCCCGTGAGCGGTTACATCCTCCATCCGCAAGCGTATGCCGACCTCGACGAGATATGGGAGTTCATCGCGGAAGACGGCCTGGACGCTGCCGACCGCATTCGAGAAGAGATTTACCATGCCATCCGCGCGCTTGTGCCTTTCCCGCATCAGGGGCACCGGCGCACCGACCTCACGTCGCGTCCCCTGCGCTTCCGACGCGTGCGGGATTACCTAATCGCTTACCCGCCTGATGACGTTCCGTTGCTTGTCGTCGCGGTCATGCACGGCAGCCGCAGCCCCGCGTCATGGCCGCGATCCTCAGGGGCAGGGAGTGACAGTGTACAAGAGCAAGCGTAGCCCGGACCTGTTTTGTAGGTCCGCGGCTTTGGTTCTCGTAGGAGACGAAATACCGCGGACCTTGGAGGGCAGGTCCGCGCTACGCTCGCTAGAGCAGGCCCAGGAATTCCTCAACCGTGAGGCCCGATTGCTCAATAATGGAGCGCAGTGTTCCGGGCTTGAGATCCCGGTTGTGGTAAAGGGATGACGACGTTACGGTCTGACTTTCTGAGAAAGTAATGGCTGCCCCGAACGTGATGGATGTAGTAGCCGTGACGCTGAAGCGCTTTGATAACGCGGCTGGGCTTTACTGCCGGGAGCTTGCTTACGCCACCTGGACGCTCACGGGCTCGGTGACGGCCGGCTTGTTGGGAGGGGCGGGCAACCCGGCCTTATCCAGGCCCTCGAGGTAGCACAGTATCGCGTCCGCAGCCATCGCGCGCGCCTCTTCCAGGGTGTCACCTTCGGTTACGAGACCGGGCAGCGAGGGGCACGTCACGACGTATCCGCCTGTCTCGTCGGGCGTCATGACCACCGTATAGTTGAGCACCTTCATGGCTGGATTATACCACCTCCGGGTGGCCCCCAACATTGTTCCTCGTGGGTGGCGGCCACGTGCTCCCGAAGCGTCGAGCTGGGCGATTCTTTCTCCGACGGCCCGCTCTCGTTCCTGAAAGCCATCTAGGCCCTCGCGCCTTGCCAGCAGCCGCTCGTCCTCACCAATCTGCTTCCGCAGTTCGGCAATCTCACCATTGCTCTTCTCGATGCGCCCATGAAGATCTTGGCGCCGTGACTCAAGCGCTCTGCGTTCGGACTCGCGGCCCGCAGTTCCTGTGCCCGCTGCTCCTGCTCGCTCTTCTGTGCTTCCAGCCTTTGCAACCTGGAGCTAAGTGCCTCGAGTTTCAGTCCCAGCGCTTCAACATCGCCGACCTCGGACTCGCTCGCCAGGACTTGCGAGATTCCTTTTTTTCACCTTCCAGAACCAAGACCTTCTTGCCCTTCTCGTCCGCAAATCCCGCGCTGTGGCGGAGATGAGCCGCAGCCGCTCGAGGCCGAGCAATTGGGTAATGAACAATTCTTTGCGCTGGCTCCGCTCCAAGGACAGGAAGTTCCCCGTTCGGCGCTGGCTCGAAAAGATCGATGCTAGGAAACCGCCTGCGCTGCCGACGTGCTTCGAGGTCCATTCCGCAAACGCTTCCTTCTTGCCGCTGGCGGGGGCCACTCCCTGGTGGTCGAAGATGTAACTTTCCATCTGCCGAGCTTTCGGGTCCAGCTTCAAGAGCGATCGAAAGCGTCCGCCATTCACACCGAACGTCATGTCGATTTCGGGCTCGGGGTGCGTACAGAAGTCGTACAACGGTCGCTTCTGACCAGGCAATTGCCGGAACAGAGCGGCGAAAACTGAGCCGATCAGTGTGGACTTCCCGGCTCCGTTTTCACCAACGATGGCGATCAGGCCAGGGCCTAGTGTTTCGAAATCAACGCTGATTCGGTCGCGGAAAGCCTCGCTGATCCCCTGCAGACTGAGTTGATGGATTCTCATTGTGATCTTCCTGTGGCAGCCCTCTGCTTATGCGACTTGGAAGAATTGTAGGTTGTCGGAATTAGTGAAATTCGTGTCAGAGATCTCGAAAAAACGTGCCGCGGTTCGTGAAAAGATCCTATCGTTGCGGCGGCTATCCCTGCGGGGATGACCTGCGCCACCCGAGGATCGGCGGTGGAGGGGAAAAGCCAGATCGGCACCCATGTGCTCAGGCCGGGAATGGCCTCTTCCAGCCACGAAAGGATGGCACCCGCAAGACCTGACGTCAGGGCAATGGCCAGAGGACGGACAGAAAGCCGTCCCGCAGGTTGTACGTGATGCGGCGAAACAAAAGTGGCAGGCGTTGGTTCACGGGTTTCTGAAGTGTGGCGCCGAAGCTGGTCCGACGGGAGAGTTTAACATCTATTCAAGACCGAACCGCCGCTTCCATCATGACTGTGGTCTCCATCGTTTTCGCCATCCTGCTGATGACACTGACGTTGGCCTCCCTGCAGTTCTCCCCGCGGAGCGTCGTCAGCTTCTCCAAGGATCTCACGGCGGGCAGCTCGTTCTCCCCTATGCCGGCCGTCGACCAGCCCACCTTAGGATGGCATCAAGCGCGGGGCAAAGAGACTGACCCCACGGCGTGAGACTGTACTCAACTTTGGGTGGCACCTGAGGGTAGGACTTCCGACTGACGATGCCGTGTGCTTCCAGGCGACGGAGTTGCTGCCCCAACATTTTCTGGGTGATGTTGGGTATGGCTCGTTCCAGTTGGGAAAACCGCATCACCTTACCCCCAAAGAGATGGAATAGGATAACGAGTTTCCATCGCCCCTCCAGGAGGCGGAACGCGGCTTCCGCGTCTGTGGCGGCGGATGAGGGTGTATAGCGTTTTGGCATCACTGTCTCCCTAGCATACTTTTTAGTGCGTACTTCCCATCTGCTCAGTATGATGCGAAACTACGAACTGTGCAACACGAGGAGGATACGATGGCTCTCGACTTACCGGAGCAAGTGGCTGCATATCTGGCTGCCGAACAGGGGAAGGGCGCAGACGCTCTTTCAGGCTGCTTTACGGAGGATGGCGTCGTTCACGATGAGGGGCGTGATTATCGCGGTCGTGACTCGATTCGCCAATGGAAGCAACAGGCGGACGCGAGGTACCGATATGTCCTCGAGCCCCTTCATGCGCAAGCACATCAAGGGCACGTGACAGTGCGGACCGGACTCACCGGTGAGTTTCCCGGTAGCCCAGTGGAACGGGATCACATCTTCGAGCTTTCCAACGGCAAGGTGGCCTCATTGGAGATTCGATCATGACGACGACATATCCGTTCCCAGTTTCAGGAGATGAGTTTAAGGACAGGCGGGTTCTTGTAACCGGTGGCACCAAAGGGATGGGACGAGCTATGGTGCATCGGTTTACCCTGAGCGGCGCCTCAGTTGCGACGACTGCGCGCTCGCCCCTACCAGATGGGCTGGCGGTTGCTCTCTTCATACAGGCGGATCTCGGCACGGCTACAGGCGTCCAAGCTGTGACCAATCGCATTCAGCAGGAGTGGGGCGGCCTGGACATTCTGGTCAATAATATCGGAGGCTCGGAGGCTCCGAGCGGCGGATACAAGGCACTCTCTGATGGCGACTGGCAGAGGGCGCTTAACGTCAACCTGCTGACATCGGTTCGTCTCGACCGGGCATTCTTGCCGGGTATGGTCGAGCGCAAGTCGGGTGTCATCCTCCACATTTCCTCCATCCAGCACCGTCTGCCTCTCCATTACGCGACACTCGCTTATGCTGCGGCTAAAGGCGCTCTCAGTACCTACAATAAGGGTCTGGCAAACGAGGTCGGCCCAATGGGTGTCCGCGTCAACATGATCTCGCCTGGATTCGTCGAGACCTCAGGCGCGCGTGGCATGATTATGAAACTTGCCGAGAGCAATAACATTAGCGAAGACGCCGCGCGCAGGGAAATCATGAACATGATCGGAGGCATTCCCCTGGGGCGACCAGGCCGGCCGGAGGAAGTCGCCGAACTGGTGGCATTCCTCGCGTCTGACCGCGCAGCGTCGATTCATGGCGCAGACTACGTGATTGATGGTGGTACTATGCCTACGGTCTGACCACATTATTCTTGACTACAGATCGTTCGCAGATGGTCGGCCAACCGGACATTCGAATCTAAGCGATAACTTCAGGGTAGTTCCTGAGCAATCGCCAACGATATTGGACATGCCACATCTCGGGCATACCCAGAAGATCGCCATCCTTATGTCGCCTTGACTGAGTAAATTCGGCACTGTGTAATTTGCATGCCGGCTCCCAGGACCACGAATGGTCACTACGCCAACGCAGGGAGGACAGACTTACAGCCAATAATAACTGGGTGGTTTACTGTTCTTCAGCACTCCTGCTTCTCATCCAGTGTGCATCCACCGCTCCAATGGCGAGCGCCGCTCCTGGCAATGCGCAGATCACTGTTCTTTATGATGCATTCGGCAAAACAGCCACGATGCAGAAGGACTGGGGCTATGCTGCCTTTATCGAATACGGCGGAAAACGGATTCTATTCGACACTGGCAACAACCCTGAATTCCTTGCGCAGAACGCAAAAGCGAAGGGCGTCGACTTGACCGAGCTGGACTTCGTTGTGATGTCGCACCGACACGGTGATCACGTGGGAGGACTGACCTACCTATTGAAGGTGAACCCCACGGTGAAGATTTACGCCCCCAAGGAGGGTTTCGGGGTTTACGGCGCCGACTTACCGAGCAGTTTTTATCGCAAGGACCCATCTCTCCCTCCGGAGCAGCGCTACTACGATGGCGAGCCGCCAGGAGTCATGCGATTTGGATCGGCCTGGCCCGGAGCCAACTTTCAACTGGTCGACAAGAACATCGAGATTACTCCCGATATCCATCTGATCGCATGAGGTTTGTAATCTTGAATTTGGACCATCCCTGTCAAGGTGACCAGGAACAGCTCTTTTTGAGGCGAAGCCCTAGTGAATGCTTAAGAGTATCGCGAAGAGCTGTCCGATATGCGTATTAAATGAAATTAGAGAGGCAACATCCATCTCAACCGAAAGGAGCAGTCCGACGAGTCAATCGAAGGTCAAGAATGAGAGCGGCACGAAGGCGACTTTGAAAGCGCCGCACCCGGCGGAACACGGCCGGCTCGATGCGGCGCAAGTCAATCATTTGCCTGAAACACCAAGGCAGACTGTCGAACATTTCGGTATCAGAATGAAGGAAACGAGTCGGCGCCGACTCGACTCCCGCAGGGCGGACCAGACGTCCGGGGGAGAGTGAATTAGTGTGGATTTCTAGCCAACCCGCGAAACCAGAGAGTCTCACGGCGCAGCGAAAGGAGAAACGACAATGGCGACGACAAAACACGCGGCAGTGCCCAGTCTGATCAAGGCGGTTCGGATCGCGCAGTACGGCGGCTCCGATCAACTGAAATACGAGGAAACACCGCCACCTGAGATCCGCCCGGGCCAAGTTCTCGCGAAAGTGCGCTACGCGGGCGTGAGTCCGATCGATTGGAAAATCCGCGAGGGTTACATGAAGAAGCTCCGCCCGGCGAGTTTCCCGCTGACGCTGGGGCAGGATTTCGCGGTAGAGATCGTGACGGCCGGCGGCGACTCGGGCAGTTTCCGGACGGGCGAGCGGGTGTTCGGGTTCGGTGAAGGGACCTATGCGGAACTCACCGCGGCGGCGATCACCTACATCGCGGCGATTCCGGAGAAAATGGAGTTCGCGGTGGCCGCGGCGCTGCCGACGGGGGGACTGACGGCCCTGCAGGCAATTCGCGACTGTGTGCAGCCGAAGGCGGGAACGCGAATTCTGATCCACGGAGCGGCGGGGGGCGTAGGCTCGTTTGCGACCCAGATTGCCAAGCTCTGGGGCGCGCAAGTGATCGGGACGGCTTCGGGCGAAGACATCGTATACCTGCGCTCCCTGGGTCACGTGCAGGTAGTGGACTATAAGCACGAGCGGTTTGAAACCGTGGGCCAGGTGGACGCGGTTTTGGACCTGATCGGCGGCGAGACGGCCACGCGCTCCTTCGCGGTAGTGAAGAAGAGCGGCGTGATGGTTTCGACGGTGGGCGGGGCGAACGCGGAGTTGGCGGCCCGGGCGGGAATTCGCGGCGTGAACATGGTGTCGAAGGGAAACCCGGCGGACCTATCGGAGATAGCGGGCTTGGTGGTACGCGGCGACGTGAAGCCACGGATGGGCGAGGTGTTTCGGTTGGAGCAGGCGCGTGAGGCACAGGATCTGAGCCAGGAAGGCCGGGGCAAGGGCAGAATCCTGCTAGAAGTCGCGTAAGCATCGACTGTCACAAGCGAGCGAACCTTGCGCCACGAATGCCGTGAGGCAACGACCGAAAAGCCAGCGACTCGCGAGCGACCGTGATTGCAGGAGTTTTAAAGACGCAAATGGAGGAAGCGAAGAGCGTGGGCGCAAATCGCGCGGCCGCAACAGACGACGATTTCGAGATTGCGAATCTTCCGCTGGCCGATGCTGTCGGTGATACGGTCAATGGGCAAGACTGCTGAAAAGTTGATCGCCAAGTTGATGCCGGGAGGACTGTATGCATCAGTTGTCGGGGCACGACGGGATGCCGGAAATTACTCAGCTGTAAAGGTGGTGGCGGTGGTCGCGACGCCCGATAGGAAAACTCTGGAGCTCATGGCCAAGGCCGTCCGAGATGGCGAACTGGTGATCCCGATCAGCCGCAAGCTGCCACTCAGCAAGGTGGGGGAAGCTCAAGCCGCCGCGGAGGAGGGTGGCACCGGCAAGGTCTTGCTGGTGGCTGACGTTATTTTGCAAACAGAGGACACGAAAGAAAATCGGAGATGAAAAAGGGTTCGCGCGGAATCGACCCCGCTTCGAAGCCGATGGGTGTGTCGAATGCCTAGCGTAACCGAAAGGCTGGTGGTTTCATCTCCGTCGGTGTGCGAAGTGTGGGCACATCGGTTGCTGCGGCAGTTTTCCGAGCCAGCATGCGTCCAGGCATGCGGCGACAACAGGGCCTCCGATCATTGCCAGCTTCGAGCCGTGAGGATTGGTTCTACGATCACGAGAGGCGGGGGGTGATCAAAGGTGTGGCGTTGCTTCCGCCAGATTCGTATCCGGAGGATCAACCATCACCTGGACCGGCGGGCAGAGGTCCAGCCAATTGGGAATCGCTGCTGCACTAGCTGGCGTCGAATCGATTTTTTATGAATGGGAGCGGGACTCGGGACACCGTATTTGTAATGAGCACCGTATCGAAAGGAGCCATCAATGAACGCGGTACAAGTCGAACAGAAGAGCTATGAGATGCCCCCGCGAGAGGGGATCAGCATCGCGCATTTTCTCACCGTCGCCGACGTCGAGCGATCGGCTCGCTACTACGAAAAGGTCTTCGGCGCTCGCATTCTGACCATGGGTGACGGCAACGCGCCTCCTTACCTTCAGCTTGCGAATATCTGGATGATTCTGAATGTGGGGGGCGGGCCGACCCCGGACAAGCCCACGGTAACGCTCAGCGTACCCGACCCGAATCACATCAACAGCTTTATGAATTTCCGCGTTGCGGATATTCAGGCGTGCTACGAATTGTGGAAAAGTCGGGGGGCCGAGTTCCTCACGCCGCCGATTCCCAAGTACGGCGAGATCCGCTGCTACATCCGCGACCCTGACGGCTATATCATCGAGGTCGGACAGAGCACCGAGCTCAAGTACGGTTAGCGCTCGGTCCGGATGAGATTCGGATTTAAACGGTTGCGGATGTTCTGTTGAGGCCTTCCGGGCTGCAGGGTCGAGCCAGTACTTTGGTCTTGATCGATACGTTCGTCCGACGGGTTCGTCGTCGCGTTTCTGCCAATTTTTGCTTTGAACACTCGCGGGTTGGATTGCTCTGCACCACCCCAACTTGGAGACCATCTATATAACTCACGGGCATTTCGACCATTTCTACGGCCTGAGCACCTCGGGTACAAGGAAACTCGAGGAAGCTCGGAAAATCTTCGGATGTTAGTCCAATTGTTCAAGGAGGCTGTATGCCAACTATTACCACCAAGGACGGCGTTGAGATCTTTTACAAGGATTGGGGTTCGGGGCAGCCGATCGTGTTCAGCCATGGCTGGCCGCTTTCGGCGGATGACTGGGATAACCAGATGATGTTCTTTCTGAGCAAGGGGTATCGCGTGATCGCGCATGACCGGCGTGGGCATGGGCGCTCGACGCAGGTGGCCGATGGGCACGATATGGACCATTATGCCGACGACTTGGCCGCACTTACGGCGCATCTGGATTTGAAAAATGCGATCCATGTTGGGCACTCGACCGGCGGCGGTGAGGTAGTGCACTATCTCGCCCGGCGTGGGCAACAGGAAGTGTACAAGGCTGCCATTATTAGCGCGGTCCCGCCGCTGATGTTGAAGACGGATGCCAATCCAGAGGGTCTGCCGAAGTCAGTGTTTGACGATCTGCAGGCGCAGCTCGCGACGAATCGGTCGAAGTTCTATCGCGACCTTCCAGAGGGGCCTTTCTATGGATTTAACCGGCCAGGGGTGAAATCCGTTGAGGCCACCATTGCAAATTGGTGGCGGCAGGGGATGATGGGCGGCGCCAAGGCGCACTATGACGGGATTGTGGCCTTCTCGCAGACGGACTTTGTGGAGGACCTGAAGAAGATCACGATTCCGGTGCTAGTGATGCATAGCGAGGACGACCAGATCGTTCCGTACGTGGCGGCCGGGCCGAAGGCGGCAAAGCTGCTGAAGAATGGGACGCTGATAACGTATAAGGATTTCCCTCATGGCATGCCCACTACGCAGGCGGAGAGGATCAACGCCGACCTGCTGGCATTCCTCAAGAGCTGAATATATAGGCGGGGAAACTCGGGGCCCAGAAGGGACGTTTCCCATTTTTCGACGATGGAAATTAGTGAACGTCCTGTCAGTCCCCAGTTTTAGTTTCATATTTCAGGAGAACAGATTCGATTTCAGAGAGGAGAACAAAATGACAACAAAAGGAAAAGTCTTGGTGCTAGTCTCGAGCGGTCACGGCTTGCCATTGAAAGATGGCAAGGTTTATGCCGGCGTTGGTTACTATCTCAACGAACTGACGGTTCCGGTTCGCGCCTTGATGAAGGAAGGCTACGAAATCACTTTCGCCAACCCCAAAGGCAACACGCCGCAAATGGATGTCCATTCAGCTGTCGCCGACTTCTTCGGCGGGGACGAGGCTAGGCTTCAGGACTATCTAAAATTCCGCGACAGCCTGACTGGGCTCAAGAATCCAACTCGCATCTCCGATGTCATCGCATCGGGCCTGGATCAATATGACGCTGTTTTCGTCCCCGGCGGCCATGGACCGATGATCGATCTTCTCGATGATCCCGACGCTGGCACCGTGATGAGACACTTTCATGAAACATCCAAGCCTACAGCGGTGCTCTGCCATGGCCCGATTTCACTACTCTCGGCTCTTCCGAATTCGACGGAGGTGGTCGGAGCGCTGGCGGCGGGCGATGCCGTTGGAGCACGGACAAAGGCTCAAGGATGGATTTATTCTGGATATAAGATGACCATCTTTTCGACGGCGGAAGAGCAGCAGCGGGAGCCGCTTGAGATTGGTGGTAAGGTTCTGTTCTACCCGGACTTCGCCTTGCGTACGGCGGGCGGTGACGTAAGCGTGCTCGCTCCATGGAAGAGCTACGTCCTTCAAGATCGCGAGTTGATCTCAGGTCAGAACCCGTTCTCGGACGAAGCGCTTCTGAAACTTCTTCTACCGGCACTCAGCGGGAGAAGAAGTCAGGGGGCTGGCGCATGATCGAGTCTTCGCTCCCAACGCAGCCATAACCTACGTCAACCGCCGATGCGAACGTTTCCTCGCGCATGAGGGAGCGTTGCAGCTAGTTGGAAAGGGGCCGGAAATGGTTACTGGCTCGTCGGCAAGCTACTGAGGTGATCGACTGAAGCAAATCGATGCCGGTCTCTTGGAAACGGCCGGCGATGTTCGGATCGCGTGTGAATTCGATTGGAGCGAAATAGAATGCCCGAAGAGCTCAGCCATGCTCGCCGCTTTCTTCTCAGTACCTTCTTTGCCGGTTCGGCCATAAGTATTGCGCTGCCGACCTGGGCATCATTGGTCCAGCGGACGCGCGATCCTCCAAGGACGACCTGGCGGGTGCGACCCCGATTCAGACTGCCGGCTCAAACCCAAAGAAAGGACCGCCGAATGGAACACCCGACTTTGTATCGCACGATGCAGATTGATGGGCTCTCCATCTTTTACAGAGAGGCAGGCCCGAAAGACGCTCCAACCCTTCTACTTTTGCACGGACTCCCCTCTTCCTCGCGGATGTTCGAGCCTCTTTTCGCCCGGCTCTCCGATACCTTTCATCTTGTTGCGCCCGATTACCCTGGCTTCGGACACAGCGACTGGCCGGACCCGAAAACATTTGCGTATACCTTCGATCACATCGCCGAGATCATGGACCACTTCACCGAAGCGCTTGGACTCTCGCACTACGCGCTTTATATGCAGGACTACGGTGGTCCCGTGGGGTTTCGCATGATATTGGCACATCCAGAACGGGCGCAGACTCTCATCGTCCAGGACGCGGTCGCGCACAACACAGGCCTCGGCGAGAATTGGAAAACGCGTCGCGCTTTTTGGGCCGATCGCGCGGCCTATGAAAGCGCCCTCCGCGGAAATCTCCTGTCGCTTGAAGCCGCCAAGGCGCGCCATGCGGGCAACGATCCCAACATCGAACGCCACGACCCGGATCTCTGGACGGATGAATTTTATTTTCTCAACCAGCCAGGCCAGGCCGATATTCAAAGCGATCTCTTCTACGACTACCGAACCAACGTCGACTCCTACCCCAAGTGGCAGGCGTGGATGCGCGAGAAACGGCCGCACCTGCTCGTGATCTGGGGCAAATATGAGAGTTCATTCGATCCCTCCGAGCCGGAAGCCTATCGGCGGGATGTGCCAAAGGCTGAAGTGCACATCGTCGACGGGGGCCATTTCGCGCTCGATACCGCGCCGGATGAAATTGCCCGGCTCGTTCGGGGCTTCATGAGCCGAGAAAGTGCTGCCGCGGCATGACAGTCGCTTGGCGATTTGATCCAACGGGACCTTTCGAAAGACACTAAGGTGGTCCCGTCCCATCAAAGGAGCCCCGACTATGCGCCCTGACATTATGCCCGGAGGTGTCTTACCCGACTACGAGCTGCCCGATCACACGAGCACGCTCCGCAAACTCAGCGAACTCCAAGGCGACGACCCGCTGATCCTCACGCTCGCGCGCGGCCACTATTGCCCGAAGGAGCACCAACAGCATCTGGAGCTCGCCGCGTTCTACCCCAAGATCGCAGTGGCATACACCCAAATCGCCACGATCTCCACAGACGACCACCACACGATTCAGGAGTTTCGTGCGTCGGTCGGCGCCCAGTGGCCCTTCCTCTCTGACCCTGAGCGAAAGGTTCAGAAGGACCTCGACATCCGGGAGTATACCGACCCCGAACACAATCCGATGATTCCGCACACGCTCGTGCTCAAGCCGGGCCTCGTGATTCACAGCATCTACAACGGCTACTGGTTTTGGGGCCGCCCGTCGATCGCAGACCTCTGGCATGATCTGCGCGCGGTGACGAGCGAAATCCGTCCCGACTGGGACCTGAGCACGCCTGGACTCCGCGAGGCATGGAACGCGGGTGACTTGTCGCGCTTCCATCGATGGAATAAGCTTGGCGGCGCGAAGCCGCCCTCTGCAGGACAGACAGAGTAACGATGACCGCTAAAGCCGTCTCCTCCCACAATTGTCCCCACATCAGTAAAGGGATTCATTTTAAAGCCATCCGTCCATTGGGTTGCATCCTACCAATTTGATCGTATGATCGCGGTTGGCGTCGTCGTGACCATTTCCTTGCTGCGCCGCCTGCGCGGTGTTGCGAGTGTGCCGGTCCGTTACCATTTCTTGCCGCTCGGCGGATGCACAAATCGAACGCTACGCGGCTACCTGAAGCATGCAGGCTCGTTGAAAGACGGCGACCAGTTTGACGGGTCGCGGCAGAAGGTCGATTTCTTCCAGTCAGGATTGCCTCTGCAAGGTGATATGACCACATCGTCTCTAACGAGGCGGTCATTGTCGCCTGAAGACGGTGCGACGTTTCGGGGGCTAGCTTAGGACAGGCGGGGCACGCGGACTCAGCGTTAAGAGCACAAATCCCTCCCCTATTCCGAGCGCAGCGCATCGACGATGTTGACCATAGTCGCCGCGAGTGCGGGCCTTAGGGCCGCTGCAACGCTGACCGCAAGCAGGAGCAGCGGAGCGCCCAGGAATATCGGAAGATCCAATGCGGGCACGCCATACAAGAAGGAGGCGATCAGGCGCGCCGCAAAATAAGAGGCGGCCAAGCCTGCCAAAGTCCCGACGCCGGCCAAACGCAGACAATGGCCAAGTACGAGCCGTACGATGCCTCCACTGCTGGCGCCCAACGCCATTCGAACGCCGAATTCCGACGTGCGCTGGGTCACCCAATAGGACACCAAGCCGTAAATGCCTAATGCGGCCAGCAGCAGGGAAAGCAGCGCCAGACCGGCCCCGAGCCGCGCCGCAATCCGCCGCGCCGAAATGGTCCTTCCGAGAAACTCCATTAACGGAATCACCGCCGGCCGTGTCTGTGAGCTGTCGTAACGATTCACCGCGGCGGCGATCGCCTGCGTGATGTTACGGTCGGGCTTGGCACGGGTGCGGATGGCAATGGTGAGAATTCCGGTCGATTCGTCCTGCCCCATGAGGGCGTAGATCTCCGGGCCGGCAGGATGTCCCAGCCCCGATTGGCGCACATCGCCTACCACGCCGATCACCTCGTGTGGGTGTCCGAGACCGATGTGCTTGCCGACGGCTTGGCCGTTTGGAAACAATGTCCGCGCCGCGGTGGCGTTCACCAGCATGACGTTGCTGTCCTCCCACATCTCCCGTTCGGTTGGCAGGCGCCCGGCGATCAGTGGAATCCCCATCGCTTCGAAATAATCGCCCGCCACCCGGTTCCAGAAGACAACGCGTAACTGCGACGCGGGGAGCGGCGTTTCCTGAATCTGCAGATCGGTCGTCGATAATCTGGCGTGCAGCGGAAAGTATCGCAAACCGCCAACGGCCGCGACTCCAGGCACATTCGACAGCTCCTGCAACAACGGGCGGTAATAACCTACGCGTTTCGCACTTGAGCCGTAGAGACTGTCGCCGATGCTCGATTCCACCAACAGTGCGTTGTCGGTTTTGAAGCCGAGATCGGTTCCCATTAATCCGATGAAGCTTCGCGCGAGCAATCCCGATACCACCAGCAGGCTTAGTGCGAGAGCTACCTCCGCCGAAACAAGCAGTCCGCGAATTTGTTGTCTGCGAACGCCTGCCGTGCTACCGCGTCCCCCCTCCTTGAGCGATTCATGGGGGTCGATGCGCCCTTTACTTAGCGCCACGGGGAAAGTGACCAGCAGAGCGGTGATGACGGCGAGTGCGGCGCAGATGGCCACAACCGGCCAGGTAGCGACGTCAAAGCTCCCCAACGTGCGAACTCCGGGGTCGAAGTAAGTGATCAAACTTACGGTGAGGCGGCTCAGGGCGAAGCCCACGATAGCGCCGCAACCCGTAAGAATCAGATTGCCGGTCAGCAGGCGCAAGGCTAAGCCGCCGCGGGTCGCTCCCAGCGCGATGCGAATCGCCATCTCCTTCTCCTGTGCGGCGGAACGCGCCACCAGCATGTTGGCTAGCGATGCACATGCGAGTAGAAGAAGACAACTCGCGGCCCCCGATAGAATCAGCAAAGCCGGCCGGAACTCGCCGGAGAAGGTATCGCGAAGCGAACTCATGCGAACCTCATAGCCGGAGAAAATATCCGGCTGCTCCGCCTGAAGACGATGCTGTATAGCCGTGAGCGCCGCCAGCGCCTGTTCGCGGTTCATGCCGGGCCGGAGGCGCCCCACAACTCGCACGTATCGTCCTGTCGCCCTCTCCTCCCGGTTGTACTGCTGGCGCAAGCGAATCGGTGCCCAGTAATCTCCCCAGCCTACGGCGAGATTAACCGGCGCGGGCGGCATGACACCCACGATCATCGGGCTCCACTGGCCCGTGTGAATGCGCCTGCCGATAACTCCAGGATCGCCGCCGAAGCGGCGCTGCCAGACTCCATAGCTCAGAATGAGCGCTGAGCCGAAGCCCATTTGATTCTCCTCCTCCGTGAACGTCCGGCCGAGCAGAGGCCTGACTCCCAAAACGTCGAAGTAGTTAGGTAGGATGGAAACGGTTAGCGTCGGATCTTCGCCGCTGCCCTCCCACCACATGAACGCGGTCATCCCCGCGAAGGGCGGATTGCGGTCGCGCCACTCGAGAAAGGCGGTGGGCGAGACAAGCCCGGTTTCGAAGCCCTTCGCTGCTTCGGATATGACCACTAGATCGCTGGGAGCTTTGAAGGGAAGGTCCCGTAGGAGCACCGAATAGGCGATCGCGAACACGGCCGCGTTCGCGCCTACGCCCAGCGCTATGGTCCCCACCATGGAGGCCGAGAGCCCCTTCTGGCGGATTAGGGAGCGAAGAATCTGTCGCATCGCTGTCCTCAGAATGCGCAACGCAGCCCGAACTGCATCACACGTCCCGGCCGACTCTCGCCGGCCGGTGTTTGCGATCCGCCGAAGCGGCCCCAGGTGGATCGGGGCTGACCATTGAATCCGATCCGCGAAACTAGCATTCGCGGCTGGAGCAAATGCGTGCCGCTGAATGTCGACAGGAAGTTGTCGAGGGCGACGTTATTCGTGAGGTTCTCGAGCTGCACAGATGCTACACGCCGCCGCGCCCCCTCGGCGAGGAGTAGGCTGTCGGTGCGGATTCCGGGCGCCTTGATTTTCAGGTGATATGCTACGGTAGCAATTGCCGCTCCAGATTGATTGACGACTGAAGAGTCGACCGTGTCCGCATTGCCCAAAGATTGGCTGCGCGCGGGGACAGCCAGGAAAAATGTTGATGAAATAATAAAAGCCCAACGGACACAAGTCCTCATACTCAAGCTCCTTGAAATTGCCTAAAAAATATGGACAACCCAGAAGAGTTGCGTCCTTGCTAACCGGCGAGGGCGCAACTACCCCAAAACGCAGCAGGATGAGTTGCGCTTGGGGGAGCCCGAGGAGTTGTATTCGAAGGGAGAAGAACAGGCGCCCATCGGGAGACTGGCTCGGTAGGTGCGGTTCCAACGATCGTGAAAAAGGGAGTCGGAAGTGTCCGCGCGAGGTCCGAAACCGGAGTTTGAACCCCTGCATGGCAATAAGAACATGCTGCGGCTTCCGCCGCGTTCTGATGATGGTGAAAGAGGCCGCCGAGCAGCCCGATGATCAGCATCGCAACAATCGCCATAGCCGCGAGAGGAACGCGCTGACCGGGGATGCGCCTTGAACATCGAGGGTTCATTCTGGCTGCTTCGCGATCAAGTATAGCGTCAGCCCACGAGTATACACTTGCCGGCTCAAAGACGTTAATTTAAAATCGCAAATGGCCCGAAAACGCGGCGAACGGCAACAAAAATAGGACTGGCGGATTTGGGATCGGAGTATGAGCCGGGATTTTTAATACATCAGGGCCGATTGTTCGCGACTACCTCCAATGACGGTATTAAGAAGACGCTGGCCGGCGCCGGATTTGTGCGCAAAGGCCGAGAATGGCGAGGACAAAGGGGGAATCAGCTCTCTTTATGGATCAAAGAGTGATATACCACCAACGGTGGGGTTCTCCAAAAGTCGCGGCCAGGATCGATTGGCGTGTCTTGGGAAGCAGAGCGTCGAACGCTTTTACGCATAAATTGGGATTACCCTTTTCGGCGGCGCCTTTCTCATCTCTGCGCACTTACTAAATCGAACACTCTGTCGGTCCTGTAAGATTTGTGCTGCGAACATGAACGAGAAGCGCTAGTTCAGGCGCATCACTGCGATGGGTTCCCCAAATTCTGCTTCTCGAACGCTTTCAACCCGACTATCGCCCCACCATTTCCTGGCCTTATCGCCAGGCTACGCCGGTAGCATTCTTTAGCCTTCTCTGTGTCGCTTCGTTCCCGGTACAGGTCGCCAAGCACATTAAAGCCGAAAAAGTTGCGTGGGTATAGCTCTACGAACAACTCGTAGATCCTGATAGTTTTGTCATTCCGCTCCTGGTCGAGGAACTTGAGACCTATCATGTTCAGCTCTCCGGCAGTCAGCAGCGGTATTCCGTTAACCTGCCTTGATAAGTCCCGTTGAGCGTTCAAAAGCGGATCGATATCGCCACTCTCCATGGCTTCGTAAATGAGTTGCTGCGGATCTGGCATATCGAGCTTGGGAAGCAAAATGTCCGAAGTCGGTTCGCCGGGTTCGGCGGAGCTTTCTTTTACTTCCTTTGCATGAAGGTGCAGAGGATTGTTAGAGGCGCTGGTATGTTCGTCGAGAAACTGCAAAACGATTCGCGTGACGAAGGGATATGCCCGCTTCCCGGAAGGGGTGATCTGACCCGTTGCGATCGAGCTTATGACCGGCGAAGCAATGAAGTCGTGGTGCCCCACGTCCTTCAAGCGAATGAGCTCGCGGTCGCTGGCCACCAAAGACTCGACAATGCTCAAGTCCTCGTCGGAATCGTCTTCCGCCTTCAGCACCAGCAAAGGACTGCGAAATCTTGCCGGGCTATAGCCGCTGGCTTGGCGAAGGAAATCTACCGTGTGATCAAAAGCGACCGTCCCATCCAAACTAATCACCGCTACCACGTGCGGGATTCGCATGCCGGCAATCACGACCGCGCCTCCGCCCATACTGAAACCAACTAGGGCAATACGCGAAGAATCAATTGCCGGCCGGTTGCGCAATGCGCCCAGGGTAAATTCGATGTCGCGTATCTGTTGCTCCTGCCCCGCCGTGTCAAACGTCATTCCAAGCGCCGACTCCCCCTGGGATGGACTCATCGCAACCACGTACCCGTGGCTGGCCAGATACTCCGCTGTGGATGTGTGTGTCAGCGGGGTGGCCCCATAGCCCGGAGCGTAGATCACGAGCGGGAAATGTCCTTCGGCGGGGGGAGCATCAGGCAGGCAGAAGGTGGGAGTATGCAGAAGGCGAGCGACGTCCAACTGCTTTTCCTTCGGGAACCATTCTTTTCGGTATCGATCAAAAACCGCCGTGCGATCTTTACTTGTGAGTACCCTGTCCGATGAAACCGGCGTCATGTACAGAGCGACGTAGTCCGAGAACGGCATTCCGGGCTTAGCAGTGCTTGTCTTCTGCGGCACCGGGTACCAAAGACTTACCTGAATGGGACGCGAGGAAGACGAACCAAAGCTACGGCTCGGATCCTTCAAGCGCAAGACAGTAAATCCGACCTTGTACGATCCGGGCTCAAGCCCGCCCCAGAGAACTGGATTGGTTGCTGTCGCTGGCTCCGCAAAAACGATTCCCAAGAAAAAAACAAGTGGCAGAAGTCGACATCGAGGAAACAAACGTTGAGCCGGTCCTTTGATCTTGATTGCGAAACTCATCTCAGATGTCACCTTTCGGGACGAGAGAAATACTGCACCACTGCCGTCGGTTAAGTCGGACTGTAGCGGCCACATGGGCGTATGCCCGGTATTCACAGGTCGA
Organism: Terriglobia bacterium; assembly: GCA_035578005.1. GTDB lineage: Bacteria > Acidobacteriota > Terriglobia > UBA7540 > UBA7540 > Gp13-AA77. Next base: position 16,306 of record DATJYK010000439.1, on the reverse strand, counting down.
TTTTGTCGGCGCCTCGTATGCCTGGTTGACCTCACCTACCCGCTCGACGTCAGAAACTCTGTTAAGTCAGGGCCATCAACACCTCCAAGCAGGCGCAAGACAAGCTTGCTGTTCTTTCTCTGCACCACGATGTGCCAATAGTGCCGATCGCCCGCGGCTGTTTCGCTCATCTGGGCCAAAAACGCTCTAATCACTGAAGGAGGCAGCAGGAGGGTCTGTGCAGCCGAACCACAACCGAAACACAGGCATGCCGAAGGAGCCGCCTCCAAGAACTCCAGTTGTCTAAGGGCAGAAATGCGCAATGGACGGCACAAAGCAAAGATGCGGACATTCCTGCACGATCGAGGTTCTTAACAGCACTACCTGAGGATTGTTGCATGCTTATTTTTCACCGGGTTCAGGATCGACTCATTCGTTGCGAAGGACCTTCCACGGCTGCGTGGATATGGCGCGATAGCCGGGCAGCAACGAGGCAGCCAGCGCAACGATCGTAAGCAGCAACGGAACCGACAAAAGCACGACGGGATCGCTCGCCGTAACTGCAACGAGAAGACTGCTAATCGTGCGTGTGAGCGCGGTGGAAAGCGCAAATCCAAGAATTAGGCCAAAGGACACTAGGCGCAAGGCTCCCAAGGTGACTTTTGACAAAATGTTTCTTCTGCTGGCGCCCAGAGCCAACCGGATACCGAACTCAAACGTCTTTTGCTTCACCACACAGCTGATTACGCCGTAGAGACCGACAGAGGAAAGCAGGAGCGCAAGCCCTGCAAATCCTCCCAGCAGGAAACCCCAAAGGCGCTGCTGCCAAAGGGTATCCAGCATCAATTGGTCCATCAGCCGCATGTCACTGACAGCTGTATCCGGCGCAACTTCCGCCATGGCTTGGCGGACCGCTTGCGTAATCGCAGATGGATTGCCCTCAAAGCGAACGGCGACTCGGCTTGTGGAGACGGGATACTGCGTGTACGGATAATAAAGTTCGAGCCCCGCATTTCCTTCGGTCGCTGTATATTTCACGTCGCCTACGACACCGACGACCATGCCCCAGGGGTCGGCGGAATCGAGATACACAAGCCGAATCTGCTGACCGACGGCTGGACGATTGGGAAACAGAGTCCGCGCAGTCCTCTCGCTGATAACAACGGCCTGCTGCTTATCGTGAGTGTCCGCCTCGTTGAAGTAGCGTCCGTCGCGCAGCGGAATGCCCATTGCCTGAAAATAGGTAGGCGTAACGTCTGCAATGGTTGTTGGCCCTCGACTGGTGCGCTCCTGCTGGTTGTCACCTCTGACACCGATTGTCGCGAGGTCGCGTTGCAAGGTGGCCTTTTCAAAGGGGAATGAATTCGCGGCTCCCGCGTCCAATACGCCGGGAACCGCCTCGAGCCTGCGCAATACCCGATTGTAGAAATTCACGTAGCGCTGCAGGGCTTCATCGTTCTTACCCCGTTGATAAGGAGCCAACTTGAACGTGAGTAGGTGCTGGGACGAAAAGCCGGGATTCACGCGGCGCAATCGATCAAAGTTCTTCAGCAGCAAACCCGCACCGACAAGCAAAGTAAAGCAAACACAAACGTGCGCGACGATTAGGCCATTTCTCAACCAACCTCCGCGGGCCGAAGTACGCGCACCTTGACGCAAGCCATCCGTGAGATTGTCCTTATGTGAAAAAAGAGCAGGCGCCAGTCCAAAGATAATACCCAGTGCCACAGACGTTAGCAGATTGAACAGAAACACAGCCCAGTTCACGTCCAAAATCACCCACGAAGGCAGAGGCGTCGGAATGAGCCGAGGCAAAGCGCGCACTCCATAGATCGCAATCAGCAACCCCGAGACGCCGCCGAGTACCGCGAGAAGCACACTTTCGGTTAGAAAGAGACTTACAAGCCGCGAGCTGCTTGCGCCGAGCGCCGTGCGAATCACCGACTCTTGAGCGCGGTCCGCGGCTGCGGCGAGGCTCAGATTCGCTATGTTGGCCACGCAGATAGTCAGCACCAACGCGGCGGCTCCCAATAGCAACAACAGATACGGTCGAATTGTGCCCACTTCCGCGTCCCGCAAATTCTGGAGTCCGAGGCGGAATTCCTTATTTGTGTTGGGATATTGGCGCGCCAGTTGGTCGGAGATGGAATCCAGATCCGCTTGCGCTTGAGCGATCGTCACGCCGGGACGCAGGCGGCCAATTGCGTAATACATGCGTGAACCGCGGAGAGTAATCCAATCCTTGTTGCTGTTTTTGAGATAGCTCTGAAGCGGAATCCACATCTCGGTGTGTGATGGATAGGCTTTTCCCGGTGGCATGATGCCAATCACGGTGTAGCTCGCTATTGGTGTTCGAATTTGTTTCCCGAGGATATTCGGGTCGCGCCCGTAGCGGGCCTGCCAAAGCTCGTAGCTAAGCACGGTCTTATAAATGTCGCCGCCTAACCGGTCTTCGTCCTCAAGAAATGTGCGCCCGACGAGCGGCTCTAACGCAAGAGCGTTGAAGGCGCCGGGAGTGGTGAGAGCCACATTCACGGATTGCGACGCAGTTCTGTCCACGAGATCGATGTTGCGTGGGGCGGAAATACCCATATCGACGAATGTGCGATTTGCAGCCCGATAGTCATAAAGATCCGGAACAGAGATATCCACCGCGGGCTGGCCCGGGCGGGTAGAGTCCGTTCGTAAACGCACCAGTTGATCCGGACTTGTGTAAGGGAACGGGCGAAGCAAGAGTCCGTAGGTCAAGCTGAAGATGGCGGTGTTCACGCCGATTCCGAGCGCCAGGGTGGCAATCACAACGATGCAAAAGGAAGGTTTGCGCCGCAGATGCCTCCAGGAGTGCAACAGATTCTGGCTGAGGATGTCTCGAAGCACGGTTAGTCTCCTCGCAAGGCAACGATGGGATCGATTCTTGATGCCCGGGAAGCTGGAAGTGCAGAGGCGAGGAGAGCAACTGCCAAAAGCGTGGAATTTGCGAGCAGAAAAGTGACCTGATCAATGCCAGAGATTCCTGGCAAAACATGTCGCAGCACGCGCCCAAGAATGAGCGCCCCAGCACCGCCGAAAAACAACCCGACGACACCCAGAAGCGCTCCACGCATGACAATTAGGGAACGAATACTCGCCGGGCTAGCACCTAGAGCCAGCCTGACGCCTATCTCCTGGCGAGCCTGCGTCACGACGTAAGACATAACCCCATAAACACCGGTTGCCGCAAGAACCAAAGCAACTCCTGCGAAAAGGATCAGGAGAAGACGAGAAATTCTGAGCTGCCACACTCCTTCAAGAATTCGCTGGTCATAGGTCTTGAAATCAAAAATGGACTGTTCGGGGTCGATGCGCCACATGGCTTGTTCTGTGAGCTCTGTGAATTGCGAGAGAGGGAGTGTGGTGCGCACAAGCATATACTGATTTGCGTCAGCATCCTGGCGGTATGGCACATACAGGTCGAGGCCAGCTTCCCCGCCAAGATCCTTCTCTCGCACATCGCCAACAACACCCACGATCGTTCGGAATGGTCCTGGATGCTTACCCATCGGGTCGTCGCGGAGCCGCCTGCCGAGAACGTCTTCTTTACCCCACAAGCTTTTTGCAAGGCGTGCGCTCACGATAGCGATTGGCTGAGAATCCTTCCCGTCGAAGCGGGTGAAGAATCGGCCGCCCTTCAACGGAATATGGGTGAGTTGAAAATAGCTCTCACTGATGCTCACGCGCGTTATGTAAGGATTGCGCAGCACTTCGTCAACAGCTTGGCCCTCCGCCTCAACGGTACCCAAGACGGACTCGGATTGATTGGTGAGCGGAGGTGCGTTCGCGAAGGCCACGGATTCGAATCCTGAAATGCGCCCGAGTTCGTCAAGCGCTCGCTCGTAGTACCGAGAGATAGACGACTGGTCGATGTACCGTTTCCAACCTAGAGCAACTCGAAACGTAGAAACAGAGGTCGATTCAAAACCCTTTTGTTGATTGGTGAGTTCGAGAAAGCCACGGATCAATAATCCCGCGCCGGCGAGAAGAATCACTGCGATGGCAATTTCTCCAATAGCTAAACACTGTCGCAGCCGGTGCGTTTCCCGTCCTCCCGAATTTCCGCGTCCACCCTCGCGAAGCGACTCGATCACGGGCCCACGTACCAGCTGCACCGCTGGCCCGAGACCCGCGACCAAGGCGGCAAAGATCGAAATAAAAGCTGTGAAGACAAGTACTCTGGTATCAATCTCTATGGTCATCCACTCCGGCAGCCCCGCGCCAATGATGCTGCGCAACAGTTTGACCCACCAGAATGCAAGCAAGGTTCCGAGTACACCAGAAGCAAGGGAAAGGAGCGCGCTTTCTGTGAGCAGCTGATTGATCAGACTGCCTCTACCTGCACCCATCGCGATTCGAATTCCGATTTCACGCGCCCGTCCAATGGCTCGCGAGAGCTGCAGATTCACAACGTTTGCGCAAGCAATCAGAAGTACGAATCCTACCGCTCCGAGCAAGACCAATAGGTACGGCCTCACATCGCCCGAGTACAATTCTCGAAAGGAAACCGCGCGGAACGCGAGTCCCCGGTTGGAACTCGGAAACTCTTCGGCGAGATGTGTCCCCAAGCCATCCAGTTCGGATTGCAGCTGCGCAAGGGTCTGCGGGCGCTTGATTCGCGCGACTGCGACCAGGTTCCGATAGTCACGCCGGTCGTAAAAGGCGAATTCTCCAATCGAGCGGTAGATTTGGACGCCATGTGGGTAATCGAGGCCCCTTGTGGCCACCCCGTCGATTTGGTAGCCCGCTGCATGATCAAGAGTGATGTTGTTCCCGATCGCCTCACGGCGCGCTCCAAAAGTGTCTTGCCAAACCCCGTACGTCAAAATCACTCTGTAATCCCGTCCCCGGTCGTCGTGATCAGGCCACTTATTACCGAGCCGCAGGGGAGAACCTAGAACGTCGAACAAGTTGCCGGTCGTGAGGATCGCTCTCCACTCTTGTGGTTTTCCTTCACCGCTGTAGTTATAGCCCCCAAAATCGGATGTGTGCGCCGCAACCGCTTCCAGACACGAAACTGACTCTCGAATGTCCAGCACCTCTCGCATTGACAGCATGCCAAGTTGGCCGCCTCGAACCGAGCGAATTTGCACGAGTTGGTCAGAGTCGCGGAATGGAAATGGGCGGATCAGCAGTGCGTTGACGAAGCTGAAGATAGCGGTGTTCACGCCGATTCCGAGCGCCAGGGTGGCAATCACAACGATGCAAAAGGAAGGTTTGCGCCGCAGATGCCTCCAGGAGTGCAACAGATTCTGGCTGAGGATGTCTCGAAGCACGGTTAGTCTCCTGGCAAAGCAACGATCAGCAGAAAGTCCGATATTCAGTTAGCAACGATAACTTCTCGCGATTCGGCCGGAGCTGAAGCCATCACGATATGCTCCTCAAGTTCAAGCTGTACGGGACGCCACCTCGATAGCCTCGGCCAAACGGTCGACATCATCCAGTGATGTGCATAGCCCCGCATTCGGGCAAAACAAACTTCTCGGCTCATTCTCGGGAATGCCGAAAAAACCTGCATACCTTTCGGTGCCTCCGACAATAACGTGGCGCTTGTTGAGAGCGTCACGAACGGCCGTAGGGGACTTGCGGGACAATTCGAACCCAACGAGGCCCGCGCAATGCGCCGGATCGAGCGTCACAGCAGCCCGGAAATTTGGCAGGCGCTGCGCCCGCGTCATCCATTGGGAAGTGAGATAGAAGAGCCGGGACTGAATCCGCTCGACTCCCACACTCTTCAGAAAGTCGACGGCATCGCCCAGGACCATAAATTGCCCCTCCGGATGCGCGCCGAAGGTTTCATACTTCTTGATGTCGCTGGAATTCCATTTCGATTGTGCGATCCCATGCTCATCCACCGAATACTCCCCGAAGAGCGAAGGGAGTTGTTCGATCAGCCCCGGCCGGACATAGAAAGCCGCCGTGGCGCGCGGACCACAGGCGAACTTGTGAAATCCGGCGGCATAAAAGTCGCAATCCATTGCCTTCACATCCGTCGGTATGTGACCGATGGCCAAGACCCCGTCCACCAGCAACTTCGCATTTCGCGCATGCACGAGATCCGCAATCGCCCGAACAGGGTTGATCTGTCCGAACAACACGATGTGCCCCATCATTACCAGCCGAGTGCGGGGCGTCATCGCCCGCTCGATCGCTTCCAGGATGGAATCCCGTGCGGTCACGGGGGCAGGGTAGTGGAACCGCCGGATCGTTACGCCGTCTCGCACGGCGCGCTGCGACAGCGTGTCGTAGAAAGGACCGTGCTCCGCCGAAGAGGTCAGAATTTCGTCGCCCTGCTTGAGCGGCCAATTCGAGAGTACGGTCGTTACGCCTTCGGTGGTGTTCCGCAACAGTGCGACGTTCTCAGGGGTAGCTCGGACGAATTCCGCAACTTTGTTTCGCACGGCATCTTTCCATCCGCGTGTGACGACCTTTCTCGGATCAATCGAGTTGAGGTCGGTTGCCCGAGCCGTTGCCAACTCACGGACATGCTTGGTGCTGATGCCTCGCACCACCGTAACCAAATTGGTGCTCTCAGCCTCCCACTCGAACTGTGACCGCACCTGGCCCCAGTACTCCTCGTCGTTGGCACCGGCTTTGGAATCTACCGGGATCGTCTTCCCGGTCCCTGCGCGCAACATTGGCCAAGCCGCAAACGCCATCGTTGAACGCACCATTTCACGTCTTGTTAGCATCGAAGGCTCCTTCCATAAGCGCCGTACTCCGCCACTTCTTCAGGACCACCGTTTGTTCGCGATTGAGCCATGCCCGCTGTCCTTCGACGGTTTCGTTCCGTCGGCCTGAAAAGGCCATACTCACTGCTGCAACACCTGAAGAGGATCGACTCGAAGCGCCCGCCTAGCTGGCGCATAACTCGCGGCGAGGCCGATCACGGTCAGCAACCCGGCAGTCAGAATGTAAGTGTGAGGATCGTTCGCGTTTATTCCATAAAGCTGTTGCGAGACCAGGCGTCCACCAACAAGCGAAGAGGCACATCCAAGAACACATCCGATTCCTGCGAGCCGCAACGTCTCACTCAGAACCAAAGAGGAAATGTTCCGCTCACTAGCACCAAAGGCGATCCGGATGCCGAGTTCCTTGGTGCGCTGGCTCACCGAATAGGACATGACGCTGTAGACTCCCGTCATGGCGAGGACCAGCGCTATGCTGGCTAAAACCCCGAGCAATAGCGCCGCAACGCGTGTCCGCCACAGAGAGTCTTCCATAACCGTTTGCATCGGCTCGACGGTTCCGATAACTAAGTCTCGATCAACACCGTTTATCGCCTCGCGCAAAGAAGCGGAAGCCACAGATGGAGCAGTCATCGTTCGCGCCAGCACCCAGACCGACTCGGGTGGCACCTGGCGAAGCGACCAGAACATTTCTGCGTGGGGACTTAGGTCTAGCGCATTGATCTTGAAGTCGCGCACGACTCCCACAATGATCAGCTTTGGAAACCAACTGGTGTGGTCAATGATGACTTCTTTGCCGAGCGGATCATCATTTCGGAAGATCTGATTCGCAAAGGTCTCGTTGACGACAGCGACAAGCGGCGTATCGGAGGTGTCCTGCTCGGTGAGAAACCGTCCCCGAATGAGTGTCGCCCCCAGAGCGCGAAAGAAGGATGGGCTTATGCGTTGAATGGAGGTGTCTCCATGTTTCGCAAAACCCACGGTGGGAGGCGCGTACTCTTCCCCGTCTTTCGGGACAATCGGTTCTGGCGCGCGCCCCACCACACTGACAGACCACGGATCGAACCCATGGCGCAATGGCAGTTTCGCAGTCAGGCCAACGGATTCGACGCCCGGGACTGCCGCCAATCTTTGTTCCAGCTTTTCGTAGAGCTGCTCTCGCGACGTGTTCTTCGCCTCAAATTTGTAGGGCCCGTAACGGAACTGCGGCACTTGGATCTCCATCGCGAGCAAGTTCCGCGAAGGAAATCCCGGATCGACGCGGCTTAGATTGCGGAAGCTTTGTACGAGCAATGCGCCGGTCACCAACAAGACGAGCGACAGAGTGAATTCGGTAACGACAAAAATCTGGCCCAGCCTGCGCTTGCCCCTGCTGGAAGAGGTGCTGCGGCCCTCCGTTTTTAAGCTTTCATACGGCCTCTTTTGCGAAAGCCATAGAAGAGGAAGCATGCTAAAAAATAAAATCGCCGCAAGAACGACGGCGGACGTAAAACTCAGAACCGGCAGGCTGATTTTCGTTCCATCGAGCCGCGACAGGTGCGCTGCCGACGGCAACAGCCGAAGTAACGTTTGCGTTCCAGACGCGGCGATGATTACTCCAAGAACGGCGGCCGCGGTCGCCATCATCGAGTTCTCTACCAGGAGCTGACGCAGCAAACGGGTTCGCGTGGCTCCAAGTGTTATGCGAATCGAAAACTCCTTTTCCCGGTCGACCGCGCGGGCCAAGAGCAGATTGGCGACATTCACGCACCCGATCAGCAGAAGTACGGCAGCACCAGCGGCCAAGAGGAGGAACAATTTCCAAGTGCTTCCGATCACCTGAGCCGCCACAGGTACGACCACCGCACCCATGTTCTGGTAAGCCTTTGGATAGTCTTGCGCCAACCGGCTCGCAACGACGTCCACATCCGATTGCGCCTGCTGCAAGCTCACTTCTGGCCTCATCCGCGCATACACCGTCAGGCCCCAGGACACGCGGTCCGCTTTCTCCTTTTCGTCCGACCGATGCGCTGTCCACAGGTCTGGTGGGTCGTCGCGTGTAGGAAAGAATCCTTGGGGCATCACCCCGATGACTTCGTAAGGTTGCCCGTCAAACGAGACCACGCGCCCGACGATGTAGGGGTCCTTCCCGAACCGATCCGCCCAGATGCGATGACCGAGAATCACAAGATGGGACAATCCACCTTGATAATCGGCAGACGTGAAAGTCCGACCGAGCTCCGGGGAAGCGCCCAGCGTTTCGAAGAAATCTTCGAGAACGTCTTGCGCCCATACATTTTCGGCGGGTTCTACCGAAGTGAGCGTCATCTTTCGCCATCGCTAGGCGCTCATGCTTTGGAAGCTGCTGCTCTGAGCCTTCCAGTCGTAGTAGCTGCCTGGACGCGCATAGATGAACTGGGGAGTTTCTCCTGGTTGATATCGATCTCCCCGGCCGCATTCCCAGATGTGAACCAGTTGCTTGGGCTGATAGAAAGGCAAAGGCTTCAAAACCACCGCATCAACAATGCTGAACACTGACGTAGCCGCGCCAATTCCTGTAGCCAAAGTCAGCAAGATCACCCCAATCCAAACCGGTCGATTCGACCATTGGCGTACCGCCAACCGCACATCCGAGAGCAGTTCTTTCATGTGGTTCCCCTCCGCGGCGACACCGCAGCTAGGCAAGAAAAGAGTCCGAAATGAACGCCCATCGGCTAGAGCTCTTCGGCTAGGGAAAAATTAGTCCGAGGGCTCAACACCAAGATGCAAGGACCAAAGATAAGGAGGGACTAAAGCGCGGGAGGGGCGCGGGAGGCCGAATATTGGGGAACAACGACTTCGACGAAATTTACGGCGAGTGGTAGGACATATCCAATGGGAGTCAACGCTGCAGCATCCGGCGGCATCTGTCCCAGAGGAAGGGACTGGCCGCGAGCTGCCTGGCAAATCGGACAAGAAGCCTCACTCTGGCCCTTCGCGTGTGAGTGAGAAAAAGCGTGCGTCAGCACCAGCAGGCACAAGACCGTAAGGGTCAGAGACAGAACCCGACGGAGGCTTATTTGAGTGCGAAACCAGCGCCGCATGCGAGCAACACCATATACCAATCGCCCTTTTTGAAGCTACAAAGTAATAAACCCGGGATTTCCATTATCGATCTCCGGCCCGACCGATAAGATACTCCTCAGCTTCGCCCAATGCAACTGTGAGTTGAGTTTGCAGTGCAAGGTGCTCTCGCGGGCTACGGAAGACGCCATTCGGGCCTCTCGCGAGGACCCCAAAGGACGCAACCGCCCCTCTTTCGACCAGTGTTTCTGACACTTTGCCGCCCCCCTGCCTTTCTTTTCGCGGAAATCCGATCCGGTCGTCGGCTCGCCTACCCGGCGGGCAAAGGCCATGCTGCGATCCTGCCCAGCATGGCTCTGAAGAGCCGCCGCGTCAGATGGCTCTCGGCCAGCAGCAGCCAGTAATAGCGGGCATGTCTCACCAGTCGACCACCCGTCTTCACCTGGGTCGCCTTGTAATGCTTCGCTTGAGCAATCCACGTCAGCCCGTGTATCACACCGTCAGGCGTCGGCTCAACAAGGACCTGTAGGCCGAACGCATCCACGCCCTGGTCGTGGGATGACGGCGTCGAAAATACCTCTTGGCAGCCAAGAGTCCTTAAAACAATGGCCGCCAGCTTCTCGAAATCCTTCGCTGATGTGCGGTGAAGTGAATTCTGGAAGCGGATTTCCTTCGCAACTCTCTTTGGCTGGTATCCAGACACCACGTTCCTCGGGGTCGGTCGCCAGGCTCTTCGCGGTTAACCCCTGACGATGATCGCCGTGGTGGCATTCCAACTTATGTCCGGACAATCAGTTGACCTGATTAACTGGCCACAATTAATTATCTCTCGATTTGTGCGATTTAGCTTGACACGATAAGTTAACCTGAGGCAGTATGGTTACTGAGATGAACCTTCTCCAGGTTGCCTGAACTAAGTCAGGCTATCTGAATCGCACCCCTTAGAGGACAACCGAGGAGGTTGCCATGTTTGCTCGAAACGTGTCTGTGCACCTAAAGCCGAATAGCGTTGCGGAGTTTACTCGTACCTTGGACGAGAGAGTCATTCCTGTACTTCGGAAGCAGAAAGGGTTCCAAGACGAGATTGCGTTCGTCGCTCCCAACGGAACCGAAGTGGTTTCAATCACCCTCTGGGATCAGAAAGAGGATGCGGAAGCTTACAACCGCGGAACCTACTCAGAAGTGCTGAAGGCTCTGGCCAAAGTGCTTGAGGGAACGCCTCAGGTTCAAACCTATGAGGTCGCCAACTCGACCTTCCATAAGCTCGCTACGCGGGCCGCAACAGCCTGAAGCAGACGGACCCTTTTCATCGGTTGGGGGCGGCCGAGTCCGCCCTCTCTGTGTTCGATTTCGTACGAGGTGACATATGCGATTTCAGATTCGGCGAACTCGTTGCCTGGACAGAGTTTCTCGGCGTCATTCGGCTCAATGTTATCGATGCGATTTGTTCGTGAGGAGACTCAATCTGGAACTAGACAAGAGCCTGCCGTTTGCAGTGGTTCCGGCTTGGGAAGACGTAACAAGGGTTTCCGAGCCCGGCTCAGCGCGGTTTAGTTAGGCAGGCGGACTGACTGAGGGGCAAGCCTCAACCCGGAGGATCGAATGTTATATCTGAAAGGAGACTGAAAATGAATTTTAGACCTCTCCATGATCGAATCCTGATCAAGCGAGTTGAAGATAAGCAGGCTGCGAAGGGTGGAATCCTCATTCCTGACACGGCCAAAGAGAAACCGCAAGAGGGCGCAGTCGTCGCGGTCGGCACCGGCAGGAAAGACAAGGACGGGAAAGTTGTGCCGCTGGATGTGAAGGCAGGCGATCGCATCCTCTTCGGCAAGTTTTCCGGCACTGAAATTAAGCTCGACAACGAAGAGTATCTGATCCTGCGCGAGGAAGAAGTGCTGGGCATCATTGAAGGTAAGGCCGCCGCGGCGGGGGGGAAGAAGTAGATTGGGGGCTGTCAGTGGCCGGTGACGTTTCACGACGTTCCGGTCGCGGCCAGCCCATGACTATCACAGCGGACCCTAAGCAAGGGAACACATCTGAAGAAATCTTGGAGGAATTGAAAATGGCAAACGCAAAGCAACTTGTACATGGCGAGCACAGCCGTCAGGCGATCCTGCGCGGAGTAAACCAACTGGCGGAAGTGGTGAAGATCACTTTGGGCCCTAGAGGCCGCAATGTAATTCTGGATAAGAAGTTTGGTTCCCCCACCATCACCAAGGACGGCGTGACGGTGGCGAAGGAAATCGAGTTGAAAGATCCCTTGGAGAACATGGGCGCGCAGATGGTGCGCGAGGTGGCTTCCAAAACTTCGGATGTCGCCGGGGACGGCACTACCACCGCTACGGTTCTGGCTCAAGTGATCTTCCGGGAGGGTGCGAGGACCGTGGCCGCCGGAGCGAACCCGATGGGGGTAAAGCGCGGCATTGAAAGCGCCATTCGCACGGTTTGCGGCTACGACGAGACCGGTAAAGACGGCAATACGAAGCACGTCAAAGGCGAGCTCGACAAGATTTCGAAGCCGGTTGAGGGCGCCATGATCGCGCAGGTGGGCGCCATTTCCGCGAATGACGATCACACCATCGGCACCATCATTGCCGAGGCCATGAAGAGGGTCGGCAAAGACGGTGTCATCACCGTTGAAGAGTCGAAGACCATGGAGACGACGCTCGAAGTCGTGGAGGGCATGCGGTTCGACCGCGGCTATCTTTCCGCGTACTTTGTCACGAACCCCGAGCGGATGGAGTGCGTCCTGGAAAACGCACTGATCCTGATCCATGAGAAGAAGATCAGCTCCATGAATGACCTGATGCCCGTGCTGGAGCAGACTGCCAAATCCGGCAAGCCACTGCTGATCATCGCCGAGGAAGTGGACGGTGAGGCGCTAGCCACACTAGTGGTCAACAAGCTTCGGGGTACGCTGCAGTGCTGCGCGGTGAAGGCGCCGGGTTTCGGGGATCGCCGCAAGGCCATCCTGGAAGACATCGCCGTTCTGACCGGGGGCAAAGCGATTTCCGAGGACCTCGGCATTAAGCTCGAGAAGGTGACGCTTGCGGACCTCGGCAAAGCCAAGAAGATTACCATCGACAAGGACAACACCACCATCATCGAGGGCGCCGGCAAAACCTCCGACGTTGAAGGCCGCGTCAAGCAGTTGCGCACTCAGATCGACGACACAACGTCCGACTACGATCGCGAGAAGCTCCAGGAGCGCCTGGCGAAGCTGGTGGGCGGCGTCGCCCAAATCAAAGTGGGCGCGGCCACCGAGACCGAGATGAAGGAAAAGAAAGCTCGGGTGGAAGACGCCATGCACGCCACCAAGGCGGCCATCGAGGAGGGCATCGTGCCCGGCGGCGGCGTTGCCCTGGTGCGCTGCATCCCCGCGCTCAACAAATTGAAGGGCGACGAGGATGAACAGATCGGCGTCAACATCGTGAAGCGGGCGCTTGAAGAGCCGCTGCGTGCGATCGCCCAGAACGCCGGGCACGAAGGCGCGGTGGTGATCGAGAAGGTGAAGTCGAACAACAACCCGAATTACGGCTTCAACGCGCAGACCGAGAGCTTCAGCGACCTCGTCGAAGACGGCGTGGTTGATCCCACCAAGGTCACGCGCACCGCGCTTCAGAACGCGGCTTCCATTGCGTCCCTGCTGCTCACCACGGAAGTGCTGGTGGGCGATTATCCCGACCAGGCAGACAGCCTTCCGGCCGGATCTCCGGCAGGCATGGGCGGCGGAATGTACTGACGTTTGCGGAAAACGGAGTTTCGGGCTCTGGAAGGGCGGGGCATCCAAAGCCCCGCCGCACCGGTTCCATCAACTCAATTACTCAAAAGACCGGGGCGCCACTCGCGGAGAGAGAGTATGAATAGTGCTCTCGTATCCACGATGCTGATTCTCACCTCAGGGGCGTCTGCCCCCAGGAGCGCTGCCTAAACCGGCGGCGCGCCGTCACCATTGAGTACTATTCCAAAATCGTGCCCGGCGGCATCGAGGTTTGGCCTCTGGCCGCATTCCTGGAGGCTATTTCCGCGAATAAACTCTGGCCATAATCTCACAGCCGGGATTTGTGATCAGGGTCTCCGCCAGGGATGGCCGTCTGTGTAAGCAGGCTGCGGTGCTGAGAGGCCCGATCAGTCGCGCAGGGCTATTCTGAGGAGGGAGCTGTTGACCTGCAGGCCGCCGTTATAGTCAATGAAGCCGAGCTCCCTGAACTTGTTCAGGAAGGAGCTTACCCGGGAACGGCTGGCACCAACCATCTGTGACAGAGTTTCCTGACTGATCCTCGGAACGACGGGCTGAGGCTTACCCTCTTGACCGAAGTTCGCGAGCAGCAAGAGAACGCGGGCGAGCCGCTTCTCGGTAGAATTGAAAAGCTGATCTACCAAGTCCTCCTCCACCCGAACCGTGCGAGCCAGGGTATACGACACGAAGCGGTCTGCGAATTCGGGGTTCTCGTGAAGCAGACGCACCACCGCCGCCTTCTCAAAGCGATACACGGAGGAATGTCCTACTGAGGTTGCGCTCGCCATGCGAAGGGGATGCCCAGCCACCAGGCTACTTTCGCCGAAGAACTGACCAGCATCAACCATGCCAATCACGCCTTCTTTGCCCCGTTCGGAGGTCACCGCCAGTTTAACCCTGCCTCTTTGAAGATAAAACACCGCGTCAGCCGGATCCCCTTGCAAAAAAATGCGTTGTCCGTTGCGGAACTCCTCAACCGACTTTCCGTTCTGGAGCTCCGTGAGGAATGCATCCGGAATAGAAGCCCCGGTTGGCTTGCGGGCCATAAATCACTCCTCGATTGCCTCTCGCCGCTCTCCTCGAAGGCCTCATGGGACGCGCTGATTCGCGGCGGACATCCAGCCAATACGGCCTTATTTTCGCGCGATCCGTGCTCATTTTCAACCCCTGCGTAGGCGCCGCCGGGCGACAGCTTCAGTGCAGAACTTTTTTTGCCTGATATGTTCCCTTTGGAACATTTTGTCTCGTCACAACGCGATAAAGTGAGTTCAGTTATCAACTCAACGTTTACTAACGTTGGAGAAGAGCACTCCGTGCTGGGAGGCGCTCTAACGCAGCGGGAAGCCGAACAACCTAAGGATTAGACTCCCTCCAGGTCGGCGAAGATCCGCTGCTCCAGTTTGGTTGACCCAGGCGGTTTGGACGCACGGTGGCGACTACGTTGCGCGTCTTTCGCGATGCAGACGCCACCGACGAACACGGCCAGGGTTTTTCGCATCCATATTTCCGGGCAATCGCGACCGGGTAGAGCAGAGTTTCGCAGTCGCGCTTCGCTTCCTTCATACGGTCGGATCGTCACAACCGTTATGCTGGATAAATGCTCATCTGCCCCGTCCGCGGCTGCCATATTTCGCTGGTGCGCGAGGAGCGGCGAGTGGCCTGTAGCCGCGGCCATTCGTTCGACGTCGCGCGCAGCGGATACATCAACCTGCTTCAGCCACAGGACAAGCGATCGAAGCAGCCAGGCGACAGCGCGGCTGCCGTCCTTGCGCGGCGGCGATTGCATGATCGCGGCGTCACCGAACCGCTGCTGCGCGCGATGGCGAAGATGTTGGCCGCATCGCCCCGCGACATCGTTCTTGATGCCGGCTGCGGCGACGGCTTCTACCTCGGCACCCTCGCTCGCCAGACCGGCTTCGATGCGCATGGCGTCGACATTTCGATTCCCGCCGTTGACGCCGCCGCGCGGCGCTACCCGGGTGGCGAGTGGATCGTGGCCAACGCCGATCGCTTCGTGCCTTACTCCGATCGCTCGTTCTCGATCGTCCTGTCGATCACGGCGCGGATGAATGCCGGCGAATGCCGCCGTGTCTTGCGCAACGACGGCCGCCTGCTGGTGGCTATTCCCGCGCCGGATGATCTCCTCGAGCTGCGCGGCGCAGGCCGCGATCGCGTGGCCCGAACGGTGGCGACATTCGCGTGCCACTTTACCCTCGCGGATCGGCAGCGCGTCGCCACCACGGCCGATCTGGACGCGGCCTCCGTTCACGACATCCTGCTTTCCATTTACCGGCCAATGCGACGGCAACGGGTGGAGGCGATGCGAGTGACGTTCAGCCTGGATCTGCTGCTGTTTCGCGCTGCGTAGCCATTTTCACTCCGTCCCTTCTTCCGGCGGGCAGGTCAGTGCGGACCCCGCTTTCGGGTCCGCGGTTCTTTCCCAGGCACAAGCGCAAAAGCCGCGGACCCACAGATCGGGTCCCCGCTGCACTTGCTGATTTCAGAGTGCTCGTGAACGCAACAGCAGACGCGTCCGGCTGAAGACCGCATGCTTGGCGCGGGTGCGCGGGGTCCGGCGGAATAGGACGTAGGCCGACGCAGCTTCCCCTTGCTTTCCAGCTCAAACAGGCGGACCATCTTCATATGAGGGCCCCACAACAGAGTCCCACGGCAGGGGCGCTACGCGCGGCCGAGGCTATACAAAACCCTGGATCGCAGTCCACATCGCTTCCGGAACTCATTGACCGCGAAACTGGGGTAAGCGAGATTCTCGAAATCCTCGAGAGCATAATTGCGCAAGCCGGCGATCTCATCGAAAGCCGCA
>DATJYK010000438.1:0-10235 GCA_035578005.1 Terriglobia bacterium | reverse complement strand
AGCCTGTGTGAAAACTCGTGGATTCCCGCCTTCGCGGGAATGACGCGCTTTGGTAGACCCCGTAAATCCAATGGCGTCACCCCCGCGCAGGCGGGGGTCCACGGCTCGGCACGCGCCAGCCGAGTTTTCACACAAACTCTTAAGCCCCGCCCTTTTCAGATCCTGGCGAGAAATGAAGGTTAGGGAAAGCCGCCAACCTTGCAACAACACCGCTCGCCGGCACAAAACTGCGAGGGTCAACCGGAACGCTGAAGGTGCAACTACTTGGTCTGTTGGGCATCCCCTCAAACTAATCAGATGCTCGGGATCGAACACGGGACATCCGGAAAATGCTCAGCGGCAATCCGTTTCCCCGTAGCCGGTTGGCACTTTCGGGACTGCCGGTTCACTCAGCGCGCAGGGCCTCGACAGGATCGACGGTTGCCGCCCGGCGTGAAGGCAAGTAGCTTGCCAGCGCTGCCGTCACGGCCATGCCAAGTGAGACCGCGCCGTATGTTACCGGATCGACGGCTTTCACGCCGAAAAGCAGCGAGGACATCAGGCGCATCAGCACCGTCGCTGCCGCCAGCCCACAGGCTACGCCCACCCCGGTCAGCAGCAACCCGTGCCGGACGAACATTCCAGTCAACTCCTGGTGTCGCGCTCCCAGCGCCATGCGGATGCCGATCTCGCGCTTCCGCTGCGATACCGAATAGGCTATCACTCCGTACAGGCCGACTACTCCCAGCAACAACGCCATGCCGCCGGCGATGGCGAGCATGACCAGCGTGAACGAAGTGCGCGCCATGGAGCGCGTGTAGTAATACTCGAGCGTGTGAACATCGGCCAGCGGCAGGTTGGGGTCTACCGACCAAACAGCCTGCCGCACCTCATTCATCAGGCTCGCCGAGCCCGCGAGGGGAGTGCGAATCGAAAAGGTCACCCATCGGCGTACATCGATGTCGTTACTCGTTACTCTCGAAATGGGCCGCCAAGATAGGCCAATACACCGAACGGGGCGCGGGCTTGTCCACGCCGTCGTCGCGGACGTCGGCGACCACGCCGATTACCTCTCGCCAGCCGTCTTTGGTGGTGGAGCGAATCTGTTTGCCGAGGGCAGTCGCGGGGTCGTGCCAGTATTCCCGGGCCAGCCTCTCGGAAACGATGGCCACCGGGACCTTATTATAGATATCGCTCCACGTGATATCGCGCCCTGCCACCAACGACGTTCCAACGGTCTTGAAATAGCCCGATGCCACGAAGTGGTAACGGCAGAGCGGAAGTTCACCTGGGGAGTAGGTGTGGTCCTTTGCGAGGACTGGATCGCCCCATTCGTTGCCGTCCAGGGGGACACTCATCGAGAGCCCGACCGAGGAGACGCCGGGAATGGCCTCGATCCCATGTAGGATCGCCTCTTGCATGCGAGTCACACGCTCGGGCTCCTTTACTTCGGTATCGTCAATGCCAATCCGGAATGTCTGGAGATCGGCAGGTGCGACGAAGCCAGGAGGTACGGTCGCCAAAGCGCGGAAAGTGCGAATCATGAGGCCTGAGCTGATCAGCAGAATCAGTGCAAGCGCCACTTGCATGACTACCAACGCGCTGCGCGAGCGATGACGCTCTCGGCTCTCGCTCACGGAACGCCCACCCTCGCGCAGCCCGATCCCGAAGCGAACGCCGGTGTATTTCAGGATCGGAATGGAGCCGAATAGCACGCTCGCGATTATGGAGAGGGCCAGGGTGAAGAACACCACACTTCCATCAATGCCGATTTCATCGAGACGAGGTAGACCGGTAGGCGCCATGGCGACCAGAACACGGAGGCCTGCGTACGCAAGCCCGAGGCCAATAACGCTACCCAAGAGCCCGAGAACGAGACTCTCGAACAACATTTCCGCAGCGATTCGGCCCCGGCTCGCGCCCAACGCGGCCCGAATCGCAATCTCCCGCTGGCGTCCTTCCGCCCGCACCAAGAGGAGATTGGCCACGTTGGCGCACGCGATCAGCAACACCAGCCCGATGCCAACCATCAGGACCCATAGGATCTTTCCTACGTCACCCACCACCTCTTGCTTCAGTGTGCAAAGATTCGGTCCCACTCGCACATCCTCAAAGATCTTCAGGCTGTAACCCGGTGGCGGCGGAAAAGTTCTCAGCACGATAGGAATCATTCGGGCCACGTCCGCGTCGGCTTGCTCCAGCGTCACACCTGGCTTGAGCCTGGCAACAGCGTCAAAGCTGTACTGCCCGAGGGTCATTTTGGCGCGGTCGAACTGAATCGGGACGAGCAAAGCAAGGTCGGACCCGCCGAAGCGAAAATCCGGCGGCAGCACCCCGATGATTTGGCGTAATTCTCCGTCAACGGTGATCGTCTTCCCGATCACGGCCCGGTCGGCGCCGAATTTGCGGCGCCAGTAACCGTATGTCAGCATTACGGTTTTCGCGCTGGCCGGCAAATCGTCTGCCCGCGTGAACGACCGTCCCAGTAGGGGCGTGACGCCGAGAATCGGGAGCAACCCGTCGGTCATATCGAGGCCCGCCACGTGCTCCGGCTGCGCCAGGCCAGTAACGTTCCTCGAAACCCACATGTAGAACCCAATGTCCTGGAAGGTCCGGTTCTGCTCCCGGTAGACCTCGTAGTCTGCCGGCGATGGATTCAGGTCCTTGATGCCGACTCCAGGCGCCGTCAGTCTGATGGCGACCAGTTCCTCAGGATGCGGATAGGGCAGAGGCTTCAGCAAAATGCCCTCGACGACGCTGAAGATAGCCGTGTTGGCGCCTATTCCGACAGCAAGCGTGACCAATACGATCGCCGTGAACATCGGCGCGCGGCTCAGGCGGCGCAGAACCTGTTTGAGTTGACCTCTGAGAGATCCCATGACTGTGGCCTCCTACTTTGCGTGAAAATGCGCGAAGCGCCTTGGAGTGCGGCAGCTTGCTGCCGCTTTGATGAGGCCGGCTTGCCGGCCCTTGAGTCTCTACATTTGCTTGAGGTACAAGCGCACGGACAGCGACGCATTTTTTTCCAGCCATAAGGCACTTTGTGGCCCTCGCAGTTTGACGTGGCATGGCCATCTTGGCCATGAAAGAACACGGGCAGGATGCCCGTGCCACCTCAAACGGAGACACCACCGGCCTCCCTCCAAGCCTTCCAGACAGAGCCGGTGAGGAGGCGACCGGCATCGAGAAGCTCGGGTTCGCTTAGGTTCGTTTTGGGTTCGTTCTTTATGCCATCCAAAGGCCACGCTTATTCTAAAAGACTTGTGAGACCGATCCCGAGCGCTTCTCGGGTTCGTTTGGGTTCGTTTTGGGCTCGTTTTTCCGAACTATTGCTGATTCTAAACAACTTCTCGGGTTCGTTTTCCATTTCGGAAGTATGTACTTTACGCAAGGGGGCGTTTGAATTATGATTAAGGCCCCGCTTCCGTTCATTGTAAAGCCAAGGCCGCAGCTAGGTCCACCGAGGAGACAGCGGGAGAGGAGGAGGCATTCGATGACGTTAGCCGCTGCCCTTTCCGGTTGGGATACGACAATTTTGTTTGCTGACACCGAGGAAACTGTTGGTTCCTACAGCACAAGGATGGTCGATAAGTTGGAGGTTCTTGATTGCCCGGAATTTCGCCTTGGAATTACGGGAGCAACTTCTGACGCCAGCTATTCCGTGATGTTGCAATCTGAGATTGTAAATGTTCTTTCTCGCGTCTCGCCATTTGATCTCCGTGTCATGAAGAACCGTCTAACCGATTGCCTGACGGCATTCTATGCAAAGCATGTTTGGCCGCGCCCCGGAGAGAGTCCGAGGATGGATTATCTTTTGGTGATTCAGCCTATCCCGTCTGGATTCCCAGAAGTCGTACAGGTTAGTGAAACCTTGGCCACTGTTGTTCCACATCCGCATGGATCGGTGACTACAGTGGGTGTCGGGTCTCATTTAGCCGAATATCTTTTCAAACAGATTCTCCTGGATGATCCAATTCCTGTAAACCGAGGCGCATCACTCTCTTTCCTTTGTGCCGCAGGAATGTTTGTCGCCGAGGAAGTAAAGGAAAACATAACCGGCGTCGGTCCCGTAGAGAGAGTGGCAATTTTCGATTCCCAGGGCACTTACGATGAACTTTGTCCAGTTGACATACATGACATCCAGAAAACTTTTAGAGCACTCCGAGAGTATTTTCGCTATTGCTTCCTCGACGCGATGGACGTGGAGTCGCCTTCGTCTGACTCAATACTTGAAGAGTCTGAAAAGAACTGGATACCAGATATTCGGCAGGAACACCAGGAATGGTACGAGCGTTGGAATCAGCGTCGCGAAGGCAGAAAACTGTTGGGTTACTTTCGAGATCAAAAGCGCAACGCGTCGTAATTTTTATATCTTTTTACTTGACACAACCATTGCGTCCGGTATAGAATTAAAGCATGAAGAATACGAAACGATCTCAGTTGACGAAATCTGAAGTCATCGCAGTGATGCCGCTGGTCTGCTCAAACGAGGACGCCGCTGTCGAGTTCTTTGAGCTTGAGCGGTGGGGAAACAAACCGACATGCGTTCACTGCGGGAGCGATACCGTCTACAAGATGGCCGATGCCAAAACCGGCAAGCGCAGCAAGCGGTATCTATGGCGCTGCCGAACGTGCAAGAAGCAATATACAGTGCGCATCGGCACGGTCTATGAGGAAACGCGCCTTGACCTCCGGCACTGGTGTTACGCATTCTGGCGAGCGGCCACATCGAAGAAAGGCGTCGCGGCGCTAGAGATCATGCGGCATTGTCAAATCAGCTACAAATCTGCTCTCTTTCTCATGAATCGAATTCGCTTTGCGATGGCTCCCGCCGCCGACGCTCCTAAACTAAGTGGTACGGTTGAGGCTGACGAAACGTACATCGGCGGCAAGCCAAGACCCGGCGATAATAAGGAACACAAGCGCGGACGTGGAACCTCTAAGACTCCCGTGTTCGCTGCTGTCGAGCGAGATGGAAGCAAGCGCAGCCGAGTCGTGGCGGACGTAACGAGCGATACCTTGGAAGCGGCAATGCGGGAAGTGGTAGACCAACAGGCCCGCGTCATCACTGACGATTATCAGGTTTATGGCGGCCTTGGCGCACGCTTCGAAGGCGGACACGATACGATTTGTCACAGCACGAAGGAATACGTTCGCGGTGACATCCATACGAACACAGTTGAATCGTCTTTCGCCCTGGTGAAGCGCGGAATCCACGGCATCTATCACAACATCAGCAGGGAGTATCTTCACCGCTATCTCTGGCAGTTCGACTTCGTTTGGAATAATCGGTTTCTTAACGATGGCGAACGGACGGAAGTCGTCGTTCGAGCGGCGGAAGGCAAGCGGCTCATGTACAAGAGTCCGACTGCATAGAGTGGGGAGCAATGAAACGCAGTCCACCAAAGAGAACACGCGCAAGCGCCAAGCCGCCATCGGCGAGGCGCGGGCCAAAACCTGACCTGCTAAAGATCGAAGGCGACTGGAGGAAGGCTATAAAGAAGTCGCTGGAGAAAAAGAAGCCGCCGGAAGGATGGCCTAAATAGAATGACTCATTTACAATTCGGTACAGCTTATTCCAAGGTTGCGTAAAGTACATACTTCCGTTCCATTTTAGGGCCATACTGGGGGGAGGGTCCCACGTCCGCGGGGCCGTCCTAGTAACATCATGGTAATTTCCGGGCTGGCTCTCTCTCCGAAAACAGATAACCACCTGTGTTTCAATAATCTCTTGGCTTGACAAAAATAAGTCATTTGTTTTCATATACCTCTCGGCTTTGCAATCTGCAATGGAATCATCTCATTTATTTTCAATAACCTATTGGCTTCGTTCGTTAAAATCTTGATTCGCATCGCATCCCGTTCGTCGGGCCCCCTAAGGCACGGGCTGGAAGCCCGTGCCAGGCCGGCTTGCCGACCGGTTGCTGGAGGGCCCAGGGCACCGCGAGCAAGCTCGCGGAGGAAAGCGGCAGCAAGCTGCCGCACTCCAAAGCGCCTACGGTGCCGCTCAAAATGCCGCAAACCTCTAATACGCCCACCAACCGAGGAAGTTCCCCAGCTCAGACGGTCGTTGTCAAGGGAAGACTAGCCATAAGCTAAGCACCTGTGTTTTCATATACATCGTGGGATAGTCGCACTAAGTGGCTTTGTTATGTGTAACATCGTGGGATAGAAAATCCGGTCCTTTATTATCAACAATATCGTGGGACTCTCCTTCATTTTCGATGTTCATTTTTTGGTTCCGCGCGTGCCACGCCTGCACATTGGCGGGCTGCCAGGAGGCGCGTAGGGATTCGAGCAGCGCCTCAAAATCCTTGGGATCCTCGCCCAGCGCGCGCAGGGCTTCCTCTTTGTCCTGCGCGTAGGCGCCGTGCTTCATCTTGCTGTCGCGCATGCGGATGAGGCCTTCCGGCGTTATCGGTCCGCGCGAGAGTTGGGCGTTGGCTCGATTGGCAGCTAGTTTTTTGGGAGTAAGCGTGGGGCCGT
Source organism: Terriglobia bacterium (assembly GCA_035578005.1). Lineage (GTDB taxonomy): Bacteria > Acidobacteriota > Terriglobia > UBA7540 > UBA7540 > Gp13-AA77. The sequence goes on along the minus strand of DATJYK010000438.1, from coordinate 3,770 downwards.
TGATGAGAGGCATGAGAACCCTCCGGACGCCTTACTCTTGGGCACCACCCTGCCTCCCCGAGAGAGCGGTGCGAAGGCGTTCAGTCTCAAAGCTTTACTATAGCATTGATTAGCGACTTGTCAATCACCGCCTCCGTTCCGTCTGTTCGCTGACCGGCTTACTACGGCTGCTCACCCGCTCGACTTTCGCTTTGCGAGCCGTCCGTCAGTGCCGTATACTTAGCATGATGAGCGCAGGAATTGCCTATACCAGCGTCTACGAAAGAAGGGTGGACAAGGTCCTCGCTGCTGAAGAACGGGACGCGATGGAACTACACATTGCCACCAACCCAGAGAACCACCCGGTGGTGGGTGGCACGGGCGGGGTTCGGAAAGCGCGCTGGGGCCGTCAGGGAAAAGGCAAGCGAGGCGGCGTTCGCGTCATCTACTTCTTCCGCTCAGTCGCCGATGTGGTCTACTTTCTGGACATCTATTCGAAGTCTGAGAAGGAAGACTTAACGCCCGCGGACAAAAAGCAGCTAAAAGAACTTGTCAACCGTTTGAGGGGAGTTCAATGAAAGCAGTCAAGCACTCGAAGGCAGGCAAGCGCCTGATCGCGGCGATGAAAGAGGTTGCAGATCACGTCGAAGGTAAAATCGCGCTCCCCATGCGGTACGCCGAAATTCCCGCAGAGGTGGACGTAAAAGCGATTCGCACGCGTTTGGGCCTGTCGCAGGCGGAATTCGCGCGCCGATACGCGGTGAGTCCTCGGTCGCTTCAAGAATGGGAGCAAGGCCGCCGCCGTCCCGAGGGCGCCGTGCGCGCTTACTTGACGGTGATCGCCAACGATCCTCGCGCGGTCGAGAAGGCCTTGACGGCGGACACCGGGCGGAAGTCCTGTTGAGCGTACGTAAGGACTGTTTGCCGGCCGGATATACCACGACGCCTGGATGCCACTGTTGCGCCTCGTTTCGTACCATGGCTCCGGCCGTACGATGACGTCGAGATCACCGGCCGCTGCGGCCGGGTGCGCATCGGCCAAGAACTGATCACTGCGGTGTAGAATTCAAGACACAGGAAGAAGCGAAGACGTTGTCTTCATTCCGGGAGATCTAGCCTATGACAGACTGGTTCGCGCGCCCCGTCCTACACGTGACGGACGTTGAGGCCTCGCTCCGCTTTTACGTTAACCTGCTCGGCTTCACCAGCCCATGGCGGTACGAGGAGGACGGCAGAGTGAGCGTGGCGCAGGTGGAGCGGCAGGGGTGCGCGCTGATCCTCTCCAACCATTGGCCGCAGAAGGTTGGCAAGGGGCTGATATTCATTTCCATGAACGAGACGCGCGATGCCCAGATCGCCGCGCTGGACGCGCTGCGCGCGGAGCTCGAGGCCAAGGGCGTTCCGGTCAAGGAGGGTTCGTGGGGCTACCGGCTGCTGGTGGTGGATGATCCCGACGGCAATCAGCTCTTCTTCAACTATCCGAACGAGACTGCATCCGGCAAGACTCTTATAGATGACAACTCAAAACAAGTTCCATAGAAGGAGCCTCCTTGCGGGCAGCAGAATGGATTCAACTGGCCTTCGTCTCCATATTTGCCCTGGCCGCCTGGCTGCGGCCCCTCGAGCGCCCTCGCCGGGTGCGCGTAACTGCTCTCGCCCTCGTGGCAATCGCCGGAATTGCGGCGGCGCGGTTCAGTTCCCACTGGATCTCACCGCTCGCTTCATCCGTCGTTCGCGATTGGCTTCCCGCTGCGCTGTTGCTAGTGCCTTACTGGCAGGTCGGCCAGTTCTTTACCGGGCCCAATCCTGCAACCGAGGAGCGCCTCGCCAACTTTGATCGCGCCTTCTTTCGCTGGCTCGGGGTTCAGCCGGCGCACGCGCGAATCAGCACGGGCCTCGCGGCCTACTTCCAGCTTGCCTACTTGATGGTGTATCCGCTCATCCCGCTGTCTCTGGTCGCGCTCTACAAAACCGGAATGCGTAGTAAGGTGGATTTCTACTGGCTCGTCGTGCTGCTTACCACCTACCTCTGTTACGCTCTCACTCCTTTCATACGCGCCTTGCCTCCGCGCGTGCTGCCGGGATACGACACCTTCCGGATGCCGCCCACCTGGGTCGGCTCTCTAAACCGCGGCATTCTGGATGGCGCCGGCATCCAAGCCATAACCTGCCCCAGCGGCCATGTGGCCTCTTCCATGGCCGGTGCGCTGGTCCTGCTTCGCCTCGAACCTTGGGTGGGAGCCATCTTCCTCTGGGCCGCCCTCAGCATCGCTGTCGCCACCGTTCTGGGCGGATATCATTATGTGGCCGACGTGCTTTTAGCGATCGCGATTGCCGTTGTGGTATTTGCCGCCACTATTTGCATCTAACAGCGTGATGAAAAACGGCGTACGATTCATGTCATTTCGAGCGCAGCGAGAAATCTCGCTCTGACAAGAGAAGACTTACGAGATTTCTCGCTGCGCTCGAAATGACATGAATCGGATTTTTCATCATCCTGCTAAGGAACAACGGGAGTATGAGGTCAGCAGAAGTGACGAGAATCGGACGAAGACAGCGACAGTCGATCAGGCCCTCCGGAGTGGAGCGATGAACACGGCGCACGTTCGGCGTAAACTTCACGCCGTTTCGTTTCAGCTCCGGCAGGCGCGCGTGGTGGCGAAAGCCATGAAGTCGCGCTATCACCCCATCGTGGCGCATATCGTCCCCATCCGCCGCTGCAACCTCGCCTGCACGTATTGCAACGAGTTCGACGCTGTCTCCAAGCCGGTGGCTATCGAGACGATGCTGCGCCGCGTCGATCGCCTCGCCGATCTGGGCGCCACCGTGATCACCATCAGCGGGGGCGAACCGCTGCTTCATCCCGAACTCGACAGCATCATCCGCCAGATCCGCCGTCGCGGTTGCATCGCCACCCTGATTACGAACGGCTACCTGCTCACTCCCGATCGCATCCAACGCCTCAACGGCGCCGGGCTCGACCACCTGCAGATCAGCATTGACAACGTGCGTCCTGACGGCGTTTCCATGAAGAGCCTTAAGGTGCTTGACAAGAAGCTGCAGGCGCTCGCCGAGCACGCCACGTTTCAGGTGAATATCAATTCCGTGGTGGGCGCGTCCGAGAACCCGGAAGACGCCGTGGTAGTGGCGCGCCGGGCCCGCCAACTCAAGTTCGCGACGACGGTGGGAATCGTTCACGATGGCGGCGGCCAGCTCCGCCCCCTCGGCGATTCCGAACACCGCGTGTATCAGCAGATCGTGCGCGAAAGCGGCCAAACATTTTCGACCTTCGCCTACTACAATCAGTTTCAGAAGAATTTGATTCAGGGGCTGCCCAACAACTGGAGCTGCCGCGCGGGTAGCCGCTACTTGTACATCTGCGAAGATGGCCTGGTGCACTACTGCTCGCAGCAGCGCGGTGCGCCCGGCATTCCGCTGGAGAATTACAGGTCGCAGGACCTGAAGCGTGAATATGAGAGCGTGAAGTCATGCGCACCCTTTTGCACCGTCTCCTGCGTGCACCAGGTCTCGATGATCGATCAGTTCCGTGAGAGGCCGGAGGAATCGCTGCGTAGGTTTTTCCCGCCAAAATCGAGAGGACAGCAGGGCTACGATCCGCCTGCCGTCATTCGCGCCCTCGTCTGGATGTTCCTGCCCCCCCAAGAAAGCAAATCCCGCAAGAAAATCACACGCGGCTTCACGCGCGCTGCCTTGTGGTGCCTAAAGGTCCGTTAGGCATGCACCCTAGCAACGAGTTAACTGTGCGGTCCGAAATATTGACCGCGATTAGC
>DATJYK010000437.1:0-10386 GCA_035578005.1 Terriglobia bacterium | reverse complement strand
GGCATGCTTCACTATGCAAGGTTAGGTCCCTCGTGAGGGGAACCTGCTTGGGAAGACACCGCCACCGGTGACAAATTAGCAGCGGGCTGCACTCGCTGCGGGAGACAAGATTCTATGGCAAAGAAGAACGCACCCCCCGCTCCTGAAAACTACGTTCGTCTTGAAGGAAGTGAACGGCGCCCTACTGCGGATGCAAAGCTTTTAGGGCCGGCGGACTTGCAAGAGCGCATGACCGTAACCATCGTTTTGCGGCGCAGGCCGGACGGAGAGCCGGTTCCCGATTTCGAGTCGTTCCAAAAGACTCCCCCCAGCGCCCGCCGCAGGCTCTCGCAGGAGGAGTTCGCGCAGAAGTACGGCGCGTCTGAGGAAGACATCAAGAAAGTGACGGATTTCGTCAGCTCACAAGGCCTGAACGTTGACGAAACGAACGCCGCGCGGCGCAGCGTGGTTGCGTCGGGAACCGTGGAACAGATGAGTAAGGCTTTCGGAGTCAGTCTCAGCCAGTATGAACATACCATTACCCTACGCCGCGGGCAGAAGCCCGTCAGGCACACCTATCGAGGCCGCGACGGATTTGTTCACGTACCGCAAGGCCTGGCAGCGATCATCGTGGGCGTCTTTGGCCTGGACAACCGGAGCATCACCAAGCGCAATGCCGCTGACCCTCCGGGTACCACCACCATCTCGGTTCCTCAGGTGAGGCAACTGTACAACTTTCCCTCGAACACGGCGGCGGGCCAAACCATCGCGATCTTCTGCGGGCTCACCGAATTTGGCGATGGCTACGACGTCAACGATATTCAGACTTACTTCGCCGGTCTCCCTGCCGGGTTTCCTCAACCCACCATCACCGACATTCCGGTGCACGGTTCCAACTCCGGCGCGGATCCCTTTGGTGAAATCACTCAGGACATCGACATCGCTGGTTCAGCCGCCCCAGGCGCTGCCATCGCCGTCTATTTCACCACACACAGCCAACAGGGCTGGGTGGACTGCATTCAGCGCGTCATTCAGCCTAATCCCGGCGATCCGGTCTGCTCGGTGCTCTCCAGCAGCTATTACGTTTGCGATGGCGACGACGCCACCGGAATTGCGCACACCGGAGCTTCAACGGCTTGGATCAATGCCGTGACGGCGCTGTTTCAAGACGCGGCCATTCAGGGAGTGACGGTCTGCATCGCCACGGGAGACACCGGCACCGACTCCAAAATCGGAGACGGAAAAGCCCACGTTCAATACCCTGCCAGCGATCCATGGGTGTTGGCTGTCGGGGGCACGACGGTGGGAAACGTCAGCGGCTCATCGTTTGACGAGTACGTTTGGAACGACACCTTCTTCGGAGGTCAGGCAGGCGCCACGGGCGGCGGCATCAGCGACTTTTTTTCCCAACCGAGCTACCAGAGCGGCGCGGGCGTACCGACATCTCTGAACGATGGACACACCGGGCGAGGGATTCCAGACGTTGCCGCGAACGCAAGTCCGAACAGCGGCTACCCGTTGACGGTGGGTGGGAGTGGGAGTGTCGGCAACGGCACGAGCGCCTCAGCGCCTTTGTGGGCCGGACTGATTGCCAGCATCAATGCTGCACTGGGCGCAGACGTCGGGTTTGTAAACCCTGCGATTTATGAAGTCGGGTCGGCCGGATTCCGCGACATTGTAGGCGCGCCGGGTCCGGCAGACAACGGGCTGAACGGCGTGGCCGGCTATCCTGCGGGCTCGGGCTGGGACGCCTGCACTGGCTGGGGCAGTCCGAACGGAAACGCGCTCCTCGATTCACTGCGGGCCATCTACAACCGAACTCTCTACTTCATCGTCGATAAGAGCACCTTTGGGAAGGATGAAGTTGCTGACGTCATCAGCGCAGGCGGTGGTCTGTATCCGCAGGCCTTTTGGGTTGTGCTGGAAGGGTTTTCCATTCAGCAGATCGGCAGCCTTACGCCGGCTCTCGGCGGCGCGTTCGATAGCATTCCCGGAGTGGCCATTTTCCTGGATGCCGCCGGCGCCGAATATGAGGACCCTACCAACCTCTATGCGCCCCAGAGGGTGCGTTTCCCCTTCGACATCATATTCTCGTCTGCGGCGCTGGGAGCGTTTCCCGCCTCCGGTTTGGGCCCGTTGGAGGATATTCTCACGGCATCGATCACGGTGGCTGGAACCACGCTGACTGCGGAAGCCCTCTTTCAACTGGTGTCCGGAGCCGACCCCTATTTCACCAACATCGATCCGACTCACAACAACGCCTTTTATCTAAGCCAGGACGTGCGAGTGTTTTCCGCAGCCAACGGAGATACTCCTCTGCCCGGCGGACCCACAATGAGCGGCAGCGACCCGTACTCGTTCATTCAAAACCTGCTGGGCTTCATGAATGGCAGCGCCGCCTTCACCACTCCGGGACCGGATCCCTTGAATGCTCTGCCGGGTCAGTCGGGGTACGAAACGGGCGACTCCTCGGTGACTCCGCTTAATCCGTCCAACAATCAGAATTTCAATTTTGCGGTCGCTCGCGTGCGGCTGCAGGATGCCGCCCTCGCCAGCGCGCAGGGCGTCCGCGTATTCTTCAGGCTGTGGGTGGCGCAATCCTTCGACACCGACTTCCAGCCTTCCACCACCTACAAGAGTACGCTCGGCACCACGGGAGCAGACGCCGGGAAGCCTATCTTCCCGTTGCCGTCGGGCACGGGACTGATGGACCCCTCAGGCCAGAGCGTGCAGACGATTCCGTTTTTCGCGACGGACGCAAACGGCACGCATGATTACGACTTCACCGTGCCCAACGCTAACATCCGCAATATTCAGGTGCCGGCGAATCAGGATAAGGTCTGGGCCTATTACGGATGCTTCTTGGACGTGTACGATGCCAGCAATCAGTCGAAGTTTCCCGGCACGCACCATTGTATCGTGTCCGAAATCGCTTACGACGACGCGCCCATCATCAACTCCGGGGGAGTCACCGAGAGCCCCGAGAATTCAGACAAAATGGCGCAAAGAAATCTGCAGATCACGTCCTCGGGAAACCCCAGCTATCCGCTGACCCATCGAGTTCCTCAGGCGTTCGACATGCGTCCGAGCAATCCGGTGAGCCCCAATGCGGGACTGCTGCTTAACTATCCCGATGAACTGATGATCGATTGGGGCAAGACACCGGCGGGAAGTGTGGCCAGCCTGTATTGGCCGCAGATCAATGCTTCTGACATTCTTGATTTGGCGACATCGCTGTATGGCACGCATTCGATGACGGCTTCAGATGCCAATACGATTCAGTGCACGGTGGTCAAAGGGGTGACGTACATTCCCATACCTGCGGACACCGGCAAGAATTTCGCGGGCTTGCTTACGGTGGATCTGCCGAGCAGCGTCCGCGTGGGACAGGAGTTTCAAATCAAGGTGCGACGCGTCTCTTCTCGGCAGTTGCCGGGAACGGTGGGAGGAAGGCAGATTGGGCCTCAAATTAACGCTGAGACGGGAAGCTTCCAGAAGGGCCACGTGATGCGCAATTGGAGGTACGTCACCGGAACGTTCCAGGTGACGATTCCCGTGGGCGCAGACGAAGTGTTGCTTTTGCCGGAAGAGTCCACGCTCGCCATCCTGAAGTGGCGGCAGGAGAACATGTCGCCGGCGAACAGGTGGTATCCCGTGCTCCAGAGATACGTCGCGTACGTCGCGGGACGAGTGCAGGGGTTTGGCGGCGATCCCGCATCCATCAAGCCGTCGCTCCAAGGGGTGCCCACAAAGCCCAAGCGGCCGCCGAAAGCCGTGGCGGAGCACCAAGGCAAGGTCTGCGAGGTGGTGTATGACTGCTTCGGAGACTTCCGGGGCTTCGTGCTGCAGGAGTGCTGCTCAGAGCGCCGGTTCTTCGAATGTTGCGAAGAGGCCGTTGGGGAGCTCGCGTTACGCGCCTGTAAAGAACGGCTAAAAGTGACGGTGTACGCAGACGATAAGCACGACCACGAGATCTGCGAGATCCGGATCGGCTGCTGAAGAGTCGGACGGTACCGACCCCACCGTTACAACGTCGGTTTGATATTTGACGCGTTCCGCGATTTCGCAGGATTCGGCGGGGCTCTGAAGCCCCGCCCTTTTCGAATCCTGCTGACGAGATGCGTTGCGAAGTCGTTGCCATCAGCCGCGCCGGGGCTACCCACACTCAACGGACAGAGTGTTTACCCGGTTCACTCCGGCGCTGCTCCGTCTCGATCAGTTTCGCTGCTGCGCTGCCGGCTCTCTCCCGAGTTCCGAGCGTAAAGTAAAAGGTAGCGCCCTTATCAAGCTCCGCCTCGGCCCAGATGCGGCCGCCATGTTTGTGAATGATGCGTTGCACGGTGGCCAGGCCCACGCCTGTGCCTTCAAAGTCTTCCCGCCGGTGAAGACGCTGAAATACGCCAAACAGCTTATTAGCGTATTTCATGTTAAAACCCACACCGTTGTCCCGAACAAAGACCACCGGCTGGCCCTCGTGGTGAGTCTGGCCGACTTCAATGACGGCCGTCTTGCGCGGCCGAGTGTACTTGATGGCGTTGGAGAGCAAGTTGTAGAACACCAACTTGATCAAGCCTGCGTCGCACTCCACGAACGGCAGATCCTCGATGCCGCAACGGACGTCACGGCCTTCCAGGTCTGACTTCATCTCCTTCAGAACTTCTGCTACTACTGAGCCAAGGTTGGTGACCTCAATGTTCATTTCGGTCCGCCCAAGACGCGCCAGGCTCAACAGATCGTCGACCAGCCGCCCCATCTCCAGCGCGCTCGCGGCGATTTGCCGGAGACTGTCGTTGGCGGCGGCCGGCAATTCGCGGTCGAGACTTTCTTCGAGTATCGTGCAGAACCCGTGGATGTGCCGCAGAGGGGCGCGAAGGTCATGAGCCACCGAGTGAGTAAAGGCCTCCAGCTCGTCGTTGGTTTCGCGCAACTCCGCATTGCGGCTCTCCAAATACCGATTGAGGGTGTGAATTTCGTTCTCGGCCCGCTTTCGTTGCGTGACGTCGCGAATGGCGCTCGACACCAGCGGCCCCTCCTCGGTCTCCAGCGGGCTCAGGCTGATTTCCACGGGGAATTCGCGGCCGTCTTTGTGAAGACCATATAACTCCAGGCTGGCTCCCATCGGCCGCACTCGGGGATCGGCAAAGAAGCCCTTTCGATACCCGGGGTGCTGGCTGCGGAAACGCTCCGGCACCAGCATCTCGATGGCATGCCCCAACAATTCGCCTCGCCGATAGCCGAACAGCCTTTCCGTCTGGCTATTCACCAGCACGATCTTTCCTTCCCGGTCCACCACCACCATGGCATCGGGCGCCGATTCGAGTAAGCCCCGGAATTTCATTTCCGCCCGCTTGCGCTGCGTGATATCGCGAATCGCGCTCGACACGAGGATGCCTTCTTCTGTCTCCAGCGGACTCAGGCTGATTTCCACCGGAAACTCGCGGCCGTCTTTGTGCAAGCCATATAATTCAAGGCCAGCCCCCATCGGTCGCACCCGGGGATCGGCAAAGAAGCCCTTTCGGTGCTCGGGGTGCCGGCTGCGGAAACGCTCCGGCACCAGCATCTCGATCGTTTGCCCCAGCAATTCCTCCCGCCGGTAACCGAACACCTTCTCCGTCTGCGTATTCACCAGCACCATTTTCCCTTCGCGGTCCACGACCACCATCGCGTCCGGGGCGGATTCCAACAAGCCCCGAAATTTCATTTCCGCCCGCTTGCGAAAATCAATTTCCGCCCTAAAGGCCTCCGGCCCCGGCAAAGCGAGGGCCTGGGGAACAAGTCTCACCAGCAAAATGGCGGTGGTCACCGAAGCCACGGCCGTAACGGCCTTCACCGCTCCCGCCAGCCAATAATCGGGGTACCATAGCGTCCACACTTCCAGAGCGTGCGTCAATCCGCATGCCACGATAAAGACGCCAAAGCAAAGGAACATCCAATTGAAAGGCAGGTCTCGTCTGCGCCGAACAACATATAGAAGCGTAATTGGAATTGATAGGTAGGCGAGGAAGATCAGCGAGTCCGATACCGCGTGGAGCAGAATCAGTTTCCAGTTCCACAGGTAACAGTACCCATGCGGCATAAAATTATTGGGAGAAGAGAGATGCCTTAAGATTCCCATGATTCCCATCCTGCGGGGAGTGCGATTTCGATCCAGGCTCAGGGATCGAGGTCAAAGCTCCCCTTTACCTTTGCGGTTCAGCGAATGGGCAAGCCAAGATCTGCGCCCGACGGCGATGCGCCTGTACCAATGCCGGTTGGTTTGGCTACCCGTCGTCTATATTATCATAGCGGTAATAGTCAAGCAACAATTCCCTGTCCAAGGTGTCCCGGTAGCTGCGCAGTCCGAGGCATCACGGCGCAATGTTTCCGGGCAGCCCTCGCTATGCTCGCAGGACCTTAAAGCAGAATTAACATTTGTTCACCTTTGTGCAGTGAATCTCGCCTCGGCGTATGATGCTGTCGGTCGCCGGCGGAGGTATAGCCGGCGAACTCCAATCCGGGAGGAAACGATGAAGGGATTCATTGCGGCGTTCGTCGCCATCGTGGCGGTGGGACTTGCTTCCCCGGCCCGCTCAGCGGAGCCCGTCAAGTTGGTTGCGAAGTATAACATGCCCGAGGACGTCAAAGGGCGCTCTGACCATCTGGGCGTCGACGTAAGCGGCCAGCGGCTGTTTGTTACAGCCGAGACGGCTCACCAGGTTCTCGTCTTCGATCTCGGCACCGGCAGGTTTATCCGGGCTATCACTGGCATCGATATTCCACACGCTATCCTTTACCGAAATGATCTGGACCGCATTTACATTACGGACGGCGGGGCAGGCGAGCTCAAAATCTACGATGGCAAGACCTATAAGTTGTTGGGCGCGGCCACGCTCAAGGTTGACGCGGACTCGATTGGCTACGATCCTGCCACCCACTATCTCTATATAGATAACGGCGGCGGTGACGCGCACGAGACCTTCTCAATGCTGAGCGTGGTGGACACGACGTCCGGTGAAAAGGTAACCGACATCAAGATTGACGGCGACACGCTCGAGGCGATGGCGCTGGAGAGTTCAACGCCGAAGCTTTATGTGAACAACCCGGCCAAAAACCAGGTGGACGTGGTGAATCGCGATACTCACGCGCTGACCGCGAGCTGGCCGGTTACCATGGGCAAAAGAAACGTGGCGATGGCACCGGACGAAGCCTCGCATCGTCTGTTCGTCGCCTGCCGCAGCGGAGCGCTGGTGGTGTTTGATACCGAGACCGGCAAGGAGCTGCAATCACTGCCCATCGCCAAGGGTGTGGACGACCTTATCTTTGACCCCGCCCGCAAACGCCTCTACGCTTTCTGCTCCAGCGGTGAACTCGACGTTTATCAGCAGAAAGACCCTGACCACTACAGCTCCCTCGGACAAATCCAAACGGCACCGGGTGCAAAGAACGCAGTGTTCGTCGAGAGCTTACACCGGCTTTTCACGACCGTACCTCCGCAGGGCGGAGCTCCTGGTCAGGTTTACGTCTACGAGATCGAATGATAGCGGTGAGGTGGATCGAGCCCGGCGGGCACGTGTCCCCGCATGATAGCTCTACTTTCGTGATGCCGAACCTGCTAGAGTTGAGGGCCGACCTTCACTGTAGACGATCAAGGAGACCCATGAGACGTACCCTTCTTGCCCTTGCCGTTGTGATCCTTCCCATCACGATTTGGGCCCAGCAGCCCGGCGCTGCTTCTGAGAGCACACAGGCCGCTCCACGGCGTTCTTCTGAGCAGACGCCCGGTGCCCCACAGACTCCGGGCGAGCGTCCCCAACGTGAGGAACGCCCGGGCACGCCAAGCCAACCGGCCACTCCCCCCTCCGAGCCCCAGCGCGCCCAGCCTGGCGGCGCTCCGGGAGAAGAGATTCGGCCCATGCATTTCGACATGACCGAAGTTCCTCCTGTGGTGACGCACCATCAAATTCGCGTCGCGGGAACGGAGCTGCGATACACCGCCACGGCCGGCCGCCTGCCCATCAGGGACGAGGAGGGCAAGATTGAGGCGGAGATGTTCTTCGCCGCCTACACCCTCGATGGCGCTGACCCTGCCACACGCCCGGTGACCTTCGCTTACAATGGCGGTCCCGGCGCCGCCACCGTCTGGCTGCACATGGGCGCGCTCGGCCCGCGCAAGGTTGTGCTGGAGCCGGAGGGATGGCTGCCGCCGCCACCGTACCGCCTCGAAGACAATCCGAACACGCCACTCGATAAGACCGATCTGGTGCTGGTGGACGCCATCGGCACGGGCTACAGCCGGCCGGCGGATCAGAATGCGGCCCGCCAGTTCTGGAACATGAGCGGGGATATCGCCGCCTTCGGCGAGTTCATTCGCACCTACATCTCAAAGTATGAGCGCTGGTCGTCGCCGCTCTATCTTTTCGGTGAAAGCTACGGCACCACCCGTTCGGCGGGACTCGCCGGATACCTCAACGACCGTGGCATCAATTTCAACGGAATCGTCCTGCTCTCCACCGTGCTGAACTTTGAGACTCTGGAGGATTCGTTCACCAACGACGTGCCCTTCCCGCTGCTGCTCCCCTCGTTCACCTCCATCGCCTGGTATCACAAGAAGCTGCCGCCCGATTTGATGAAAGACCCCGACCGCGCCCGGCAGGAATCGATGCAATTCGCCGAGGGCGAGTATACGCAGGCTCTCGCGGCCGGCGACACGCTGAGCCCGCAGGAGCGGCAGAACATTATCGACAAGCTGAACCGGTACACGGGCATTTCCAAGGAAGTGATTGAGTGGGCCAATTTGCGCATCAACGTCCAGACCTTTACCCACTTTCTGCTCGCCGATCAGCGGCTGCGCGTTGGCCGCCTGGACGGCCGCTTCTCAGGCCCCGATCCCGACGGTTTCATGAACACCCGGTTCTTTGACCCCACCAGCTCGGAAACCGGACCGCCCTTCACCAGCGTCTTCAACGACTACGTGCGCCGCGAGCTGAACTACAAGGTGGACATGCCCTACTACGTCTCGGCGCAGCAGTCGGGAATGTTCCGGTGGAGTTTCACTCCCCCATCGTCCGGCCCCGGTGGCGGCGGTCCTCGCGGCTTGGAGACGGCCACCCCGCTGCGGGAAGCGCTGGTGAAAGACCGTTATTTGAAAATCCTCAACATGGAAGGCTACTACGACCTCGCCACGCCTTATCTCGCGGCTTGGTATACGTTCGATCACCTTGACCTGCCGCCGGAGTATCGGAAGAACATCTCGCACGCCCAGTACGAATCGGGACATATGGTTTACCTGGATTCGAAGGCCCACGCCAAGATGAAGCAGGATTTCGCCAACTTCATCGACGCCACGACGAAGAGATAGAACCGTTCGGCTGCGTTTGTGGGCCGCGCGCGCACCGAAAGGCCGGTGCGCTGCAATGTTGGTGTACCTGGTCCCAACTTGCATCGGTTGCGTGTCATGCGTTACACAACTACGGTGCCCCATCAGCCCTCCGCAACTGACTCTCTGATTCCTCACACAGTCACCGCCGCTGCGCGGCTGGAGCGGTTGCCCCTCGCCAGCTTTCACCGGCGCTTCATTGTGCTGGTTTCCCTCGGCTGCTGGTTTGACGTCTTCGACATTTTCATGATGGCTTACCTGGGCGCGGCGCTGCAGAGTTCGCGCTTTCTCACCCTCGCGCAATTCACACACCTGATCGCCGCCGGATTTCTGGGCATGTTTGTGGGCACAGTCGTCTTCGGAATGGGCAGCGACTACTTTGGCCGGCGCGCCTCCTTCATCGTCATGCTGCTGGTGTATTCGCTGTTTACGCTCCTGGGTGCGTTCGCACCGACCGCAAGGGAGCTGCTCATTCTACGATTCCTGGCCGGCATCGGCATCGGAGCGGAACTGGTGGTGATTGACACCTACGTCTCCGAGATGGTCCCCAGTCACGCTCGCGGCCGTTACGTGGCCATGACTCAACTCATAGGCTTCACCGCAATTCCGGTGGCAGCCCTTCTGGCCCGCGTGCTGGTGCCGGTGTTCTGGCTGATGGCAGGCTGGCGGTGGGTGATGGTGATTGGAAGCGCCGGCGCGCTGCTTGCCTGGTACTTGCGCCGCGGCCTGGTGGAATCGCCTCGGTGGCTGGAGGCGAGAGGGCGGCACAACGAGGCAGCGCGGATCGTCAGCGAAATTGAAGAGCAGGTGGAAGGCGAAATCGCGCACGCGCTTCCCGCCGTGAAACCGCTCGCCGTCGCACACGGTGATCGAATGCCCTTCCGGGAACTCTGGAGGGCGCCCTATCGCGACCGAACTGTGATGTTGATGTTCTTTCAATTGCTTCAGACCGTGGGTTTCTACGGATTCGCCAATTGGGCGCCGACTTTCCTGCTGAAGCAGGGCAATGCCATTGGACCGTCACTCCAGTACGGATTTCTGATCGCCTTGGT
>DATJYK010000436.1:0-5290 GCA_035578005.1 Terriglobia bacterium | reverse complement strand
AGCGCCATCTGCTGCGGACTATTCGCGGCGTTGTCGCTGACGCTCAAAGTCCCACTTCGCCTTCCGCTGCCGCTGGGCGTAAATGTGATGCTGATGGCGCAGCTCCCTCCACCGGCAAGCGTGGCGCCACAATTGTTGGTTTGCCCGAAGTCGCCAATCGTTCGGATATCTGAAATACTGAGCGACGCGCTGCCCACATTGTGCAGGAGGACCGTCTGGGGCGGACTCGTCGTGCCGGCGGCTTGGTTAGCGAAGGTCAACGTCGCCGGCACGAAGCTGACACCGGGGCTGCTGGCCGGGCTTATCTTGACCACAAACAGGTCCCGGTTGCCACCGCCAAAGCTTGGCTGAAGGACTCGCGGAGTAGTAGGAAAATCAGCCGACCGTGTCCAGCCGGCCACGTACAAATTGCCATTCTGACCGAGAGCGGCAAAGTCCGCCAGGTCATCGCCGCTGCCCCCGAGATAGGTGGAATAGGTCAGAGACGTTCCTTGCGGGTTGAGTTCAGCGACAAAAACATCGCTCCTCCCATTCACGGCCGCCTGTAGCGAATCGGCAATCGGAAAGCCCAAGGACGCTTCTCCCACGACATAAGCGTCGCCCTGCCCGTCCACAGTTATGCCACCGGCGAGGTCACCACTCGAGCCTCCAAGATAGGTGCAATAAACCAGCGACGCCGCGCCGCTCAGCGTGGGGTTGATTTTGGCCACGAAAGCGTCGCTGTTTCCGCCATAGTGGGTTTGAACTGCGCCAGCCGTCACGGGAAAATTCGTGGAGAACGTTTGCCCCGCCAGATAAGCGTTCCCAAAGGCATCCACGGCAAGCGAGTATGCAGATTCCCAACCGTTTCCTCCGAGATATGTTGAATAGCTAAGCCGGCTTCCAGCCGGATTGAGAACTGTCAAAAAGACGTCACAGATGCCTGCATTTCGCGACTGAAAGGCTGTTGAGGTGATTGGAAAATCCGTGCTGCAGGTGCTGCCGTCCACCGTGACTCGGCCCAAGGCGTCAGCCACCACCCCGTCTCCTCCGTCGCCGCCCCCAGTGTAGCCGCCCAAATAAGTGGAATATACCAAGGCAGTTCCCGAGGGATTGACTTTGGTGACGTAAGCGGCGGGGCAAGGTATGGTTGCTCCACTGCGGCCGATGCAGGTGTAGTTGCCGGTGAAAGTGGTTTGGAATGCGCCCGGCGTGGTGGGGAAATTCGATGACGCCGTCGAGCCCGTAACGTAGGCGTTACCGGCGGAATCGGCGAAGATGGCCTCCGCATAGTCGCTGTCACTTCCTCCGAGATAGCTTGAATACACAAGCGAAGAACCGCTGGGACTTAGCTTGGTGACAAACGTGTCGCCGCAAGGGATGTATGCGTCACAGGGAACTGGGTAACCGCCGAAAGTGGGTTGAAAGACCCCGGCCGTGACCGGGAAGTTCGTGGATTCCGTCGTTCCGGTTACGTAGGCATTTCCGGCGCCGTCGACGGCAAGGCCGAAGGCGTAGTCGCTGCTGGTGCCGCCCAGGTAGGTTGAATAGATAATGGCTGTGCCTGCGGGGTTGATTTTGGTGACGAAAGCGTCGCCACAGAAGGAGTCCCCCTGATCGCAGATCGCCGGCGAACCGCCGTAGCCGGTCTGGAAGCTTCCCGAAGTCACCGGAAAGTCAGTGGAAAGCGTGCCAGAGGCCACATAGGCGTTTCCAATTGAGTCCACAGCCACACTCACGCTTGCTATTGCTTCATCGCCGGTTCCACCGAGGAAACTGGAGTAGCTCAGCACGGGATCAATCACCAGGGGCTTGCTCCGATCGTAGGAGGCGACTTCAACACTGACACTGTGATCGTCCGTCAGATGAAACCTCCCGTCAACCGCCTTGGCGTCTTGTCCGTTCGAGGCGACGAGAGTGCTCGCAGGCTGATACAGGACGGGCTTCTTGAAGGTCACCTCGCTATTCTTCACGCGAACTCGAAGATTACCGTCACCGTCAATTTCGAGGGACTCAGCGTTGTGAAACTCTCGATTAAAGGCCAGCCGGATGGCCGCCGGGTCTGCGCCTGGCGCCACGACGAAGTCGTACTCCAGTTGACGCTGGTTGCCGTAGTAGACCAGGTCGATGCCCGGGTAAACGCCTTCATACTTCACTTTGGCGTAGTTCGCCACATTAGTGCGCCATTTCTTCGGATCGTTCCCGATGAAGTAGTTGCTCTTGCCCGGCAGCTCGTCTAACCCTCGCACTGTAGCCTCCGGGTTCGCACCCACAAGCTGCATGCTCAGCACTGCGGGCTCAGCCCGGTGGCGGCCATCGGCTAACTCGGTTGCAACTCTCGGAACGGTCGCCTCTGGGCGACGAAGTAAGGACCAGCGTGACTCCGCTCGGCCTGACCTGTTGGGCACCCTAGCCCTGAAGTGAGCCTCTGTTGGCTTAGCCTCAGTACCATGGAGCGACAGCACTGCTTCGTTTCCCGTCAGGAACAGCGCATAACCATCGCCTCGTGAAAAGAACCTCACAGCACTATGGCCTTGCCCCCTCACCTGGCCTTCGTTGACCTCAAGACTCAGGGGCAATTTGCCATAGCTCGCCACAAGGCGCGCACGGTCAGATGCCGTTGGTTGTTTGATCGTTGTTTGAGCCGAAGCGACGCTGCGCTTGCTGATCGTCCTGGAGGTTGTCAAGCGGGAACTGCCCCAAAGGGCAAGTAGCCCCACGGCGGTCACAAAGAAAGCGGCAAAGATCATAGTTCGATTCTCTGAGCTCATCTTCCCCTCCTTTTTGTTGTTATTCGGAATCGCGAACCGTAACCGTAAACACGCTCACCCGAGACTGCACAGGACACCACCAGACTGGTCAGTCCGTCGCATCACCTCGGGTAGACGCTTCTCCTGGCACGAGCCTTAGCGAAAACTCGTTACACTTTATATAGCGAAATTCAGGCGCGAATTGGCTCACACGACGAAGAAGAATTCATGAATGAACTAACTGATTTGAAATATTTGAAATCATCAACATTCCGGGAGATTTTGGTTAAGCGGCTTGTTTTCATAAACATTGCGGGGTATTCTCATTTGTCCATTTTTCTCATTTCCGGTCCTTTATCATCAATAACATTCCGGGGTACCCCCAAAAAGAATTCTTTGAATTTTAGGGGGGAGCACTCACCACCCTCAGTTTCGGCGCTTGCGTCCTGCAGCAAGAACGGTTCAGCGCCCATATCCTGCGCGTACGCCCCGCGCTTGAGGTTGGCGCCGCGCATGCGGATAAGCCCCTCGGCGGTTGTCGGCGCGCATGAAAGTCGGCGTTGGCTTGATTGGCGGCTAGTTTTTTGGGAGCAAGTGGGCGGTTGTTGACGAGAGGCATGAGAATCCTCTGTCGCCTTGCTCTAAGGTACCACCCTGCCTCCTCTTGGGGGCGGCACGAAGGCGTTCAGTCTCAGAATTTTAACTATATCATTGATTAGCGTGTTGTCAACGCCAGCATTTCATGTATTACGACCACCATCTGCCACCCGCAAGCATTTTTGACCTCCGATCACCGTTGCCCGGGTTCGCCCTGCGACGGTGCTCAGGGCCTTCGAAAATGGCGTCGGCTCCTTAGAGCCGGTAATCCTGAGTTGTCTCGAGACCAAGGCTGCCGGAAAGGAGCAGAAGATGTCGATTATCGGATGTGATCTGCATACGCACTACCAGGTAATTGCAAGCAAGTGCAGCGCGGACCTGATTTCCAAGGTTCGCGGCCCTTCGCAAAGGCTTCGAAGAGATGCCGCAGACTTCGAAAGGCGCGAAGCCCGCGCTACACTCGCTTGTTCCGATACTTCAGCAACTGCCGCGCGTCGCGCTTGTCCACGCTCGGCATCCGAACCCCGTTCCAGGCGTGAAAGAAACGCCTCGCAGGACTTCCAGATTCGGAGCGGTTTCCAGAATCGTAAAGCTCTCTCCAGGGGGCGGAGTGGTCGCCGACAAGGTGTCCGTTATGGTGACGAGTTCGTTGGGGTCCGCGCCCTGGTCACCGTTTCCACTGACTGTCGAGGTTATGGCGTAAATGGTCGCCGTGCCGTCCCCATTGTCAACGCCAGTGATGTTACGGAGACCATCCGTTCCAGGAGCCCAGGGGAGTCCAGTGGCGGAGTTGTCTCCCGTTGGGTAGCCGGACACCGTGTAGGGCACGCCCAACGCCAATCCAGCCTGCAACACGTACGCCAGTGACCAAGTGCCCGTACTGGAATTAAAGGTCCACTTCTGTAGTCCAGCGGTGGTTTGGGCCGCGGCCCCCGTGTACATGCCAGAGGAAGAATCGTAGGTGTTGTCACCGTTCCCTTCATCGGCGACGTAAAGAGTATTGGCGTCGGCAAACCAGATGCCGAATGGGAAGGAGGTTGTAGACTTCAGCGCAGTGGGGAAGCCGTTGAGAATGCACATATTGTTGGGGTCAAGCCCCATGGTCTGCAGCACCGTCGGGTCATAGGCAAGCGGCACCAAAGGCAGAGTCTCACCGGCTGGTGGTACGCCAATCCCGTTGCTGTTGGTGCACACCGTGCCAGTAGTATCGACGAAATAGACGGTGTTGACGCCGTTGCCCCCGCTCCCTTTGCTGTAATAGAGAACGTTGTCGAAGATCGTGAGGCCGCGGAAGTTAGTGTCTTTGCCAACCTTATCCTGCTTGTCTCCTAGCTGAGTGATGTTGAAACTTGCTACTGGCGTAGGAGGCCCCGGGTGTTGTTGGTACTCCGGCTTCGTTTCCGGCGTCATAATCTGCGCGCCAGCTCCAATGATGATGCCATCGGGCTGAGGATTGCTGCCGTTGCCTGCGTTACCGGCCGTATAGAACAAACTAACGCCGCCGCTGTCATTCAGAACCGCAGCGCGGCCATTGTTTCCGCTGTAGGCTTTGGTTTCGGTGAAGTGAAACTTCCCGTTTTTGTCTACCTGTGCCACCGCGCGAAAGACCGACTCCCCGACCGGGTTGGTGGGATCGACTTCACCCGGAGTATTGGAATTGGAGACATCCACGCGATCGATCGATGTTACGTAACCTATAAAAGTGAGGTAATTTGCGTCAGTCGAAAGATTCAAAGCCAACTCCGATTTAGAGGAGAAGCTGGTTACCAGACGATCCGCCGTGTCGTTATTGGTGAACCCATAGGGCACTTGCAACGAGTTAACTATTGAGAATTACATAATATAGTTACAGTTTAAAACAGTTCGGCTTGTTTCCAGAAGGCAGCCACGAGAGTCGGGCGACGTCGCATCCGGCGCAAAGCGCGACGCGCATAATGGCTCAGTTCGCCAAAGTTCTTGGGACA
>DATJYK010000435.1:0-2649 GCA_035578005.1 Terriglobia bacterium | reverse complement strand
AACTGCTCAGTCTCGGTGAACGTTACTACCGAGGCGCGCGGCGACACGGAAAACGCCGGCGGGCCTCCTGCCGAGGTGCTAAACGCTACCATCTGCATGATCCACGCCCCGGAGCTGAGCGGTGCCGTAGCGGTATAGCTCCCCGCCGCGGTCACCATCTCATCTTCCGCAATATCGCCATCCGGAGATGTGAGGAGTCTCTGGGTGAAGCCGCTACCCGGACCTCTGGTTACGCTGGTCACGATGTTAGCTCCAAAAATCAGGTCCGTTGGGTTGGTTGTGTTTGCGGCTCCGCTGCTGCTCGTGGTGCCACTGCCGCTTTCAGCGGCCGTCACATCCACCGGGTTGCTTGGGTCGGCCCCGCTGTACTCGAGAATGCGAATGTCGGGGGAGATGGAAGCCGTCGAGAAGCTTACCTTTACTGCGTTGGCTCCCGCGGCCGCCGGGAGGATGCTTTTAGCATAGTAAATGGACTGCGAGAGGGCGCCGCTCACCAGTGTCGGACCGACGGCGAGAGCATAGATGTTCCCGCTCTGGTCAGTGACCGAAGCGACGGTAGCCGTGGTATCGTTCCAACCCACCACCACCACGTTCATGTCGCCAGCGGCCTGCGTGGCGTTGAAGGTGACGCTCACCGTGCTCTGCGGCGATTGCGGTGTGGCGTAATTGCCCTGCACATAGCTGATGGTCGTCGATATCGCCGCGACCGTCAGCGTAATGGTAGCGTTCTGCTGTATCCCGCCGCCATTCCCGGTCACTGTGATCGGATAGGTTCCTGGCGCTGTGGTGGTCCCGACCGAAACGGTCATCGTCGAAGTGCCTGCACCCGGCGCCGCAATCGTACCCGGACTGAAGCTCACCGTCGTCCCCGTAGGCGCGCCGGTGGCTGACAGACTGATCGGGTTGTTGAACCCTCCACTGACAGTGGTCGTTACTGTGGAAGTCCCCTGATTGCCGGGCAAGACACTGACCGATGCCGGTGAGGCCGAGAGCGTGAAGCTTGGTCCTGCCGTCACCGTCAGCGTTACGGTCACCCTTTGCTGCAAGCCCCCGCCACTGCCCGTCACCGTGATGGGAGAGGTTCCCACTGCCGTGCTCGAACCCACTGTGAGGGTCATGGTTGAGCTGCCCGCACCCGGCGCGGCAATCGTGCCCGGACTGAAGCTCACCGTTGTGCCTGCAGGGGCTCCCGCGGCGGACAGGGTGATTGCACTGCTGAATCCACCGCTCACGGTGGTGGTAATGGTCGATGTTCCCTGGTTTCCTTGTGCGACGCTCGGCGAACCTGGTGAAGCTGATAGGGTGAAGTTTCCTCCTGACCCGCTGGGAGTACGGAAGGCCACCATCTGCATCACCCAAGGTCCCGATGAACCGAGAGGCGCACTAGCCGTATAGCTCCCGGCCGCTGTTGCCACCTCGTCCTCGGCGATGTCGCCATCCGGTGACGTAAGCAAGCGCTTAGTGAAGCCGCTACCCGGGCCGGTGGTGGACGTATAAACCATGTTGGCGCCAAAGATCAGATCTGTCGGGTTGCTCGTGCTAGCCGCGCCGCTGCTGCTCGTGCTGCTGCTGCCGCTGGCCGCGGTTGTGACGTCCATAGGATTGTTCGGATCCGCCCCGCTGTACTCTGAGATCCGAATGTCGGGGTTCGTCGCCGCCGGCGAGAAGGTCACTGTGACCGTATTAGCTCCCGCTGCTGCCCCGGCGATATTCTTGGCATAGTAGACGGACTGCGACAGATAAACTGTGTAGGTTGTTGGCCCGGCCGCAAGTGAGTAAGTGTTGCCGCTCGAATCTGTTACAGCAGTGACAGAGGATGTGGTATCGTTCCAGCCCACCACCACCACGTTCATGTCGCCGGCGGCCTGCGTGGCATTGAAGGTGACGCTCACCGTGCTCTGCGGCGATTGCGGTGTGGCGTAATTGCCCTGCACATAGCTGATGGTCGTCGATATCGCCGCGACCGTCAGCGTAATCGTAGCGTTCTGCTGCATCCCGCCGCCATTCCCGGTCACTGTGATCGGATAGGTTCCTGGCGCTGTGGTACTTCCGACCGTCATGGTCATCGTCGAAGTGCCTGCGCCCGGTGCCCCAATCGTACTGGGGCTGAAGCTGACCGTGGTCCCGGTAGGCGCGCCGCTGGCTGACAGAGTTATCGCGTTGTTGAACCCTCCACTCACTGTGGTCGTCAGCGTGGAAGTCCCCTGGTTGCCAGGCAAGACACTGACCGATGCAGGTGAGGCCGAGAGCGTGAAGCTTGGTCCTGCCGTCACCGTCAGCGTTGCGGTCACGCTTTGCTGCAAACCCCCTCCACTGCCCGTCACCGTGATGGAATAGGTTCCCACTGCCGTGCTCGACCCCACTGTGAGGGTCATGGTTGAGCTGCCCGCTCCCGGCGCGGCAATCGTGCCCGGACTGAAGCTCACCGTTGTGCCTGCAGGGGCCCCCGCGGCGGACAGAGTGATTGCACTGCTGAATCCACCGCTCACGGTGGTGGTAATGGTCGATGTTCCCTGGTTTCCTTGTGCGACGCTCAGCGAACCTGGTGAAGCTGATAGGGTGAAGTTTCCTCCCGACCCGCTGGGAGTGCGGAAGGCGACCATCTGCATGATCCATGATCCGGAGGAGCTGAGAGGGGCTGTGGTGCTG
>DATJYK010000434.1:0-13621 GCA_035578005.1 Terriglobia bacterium | reverse complement strand
TCGCCTTTTGCGCTCTCTTGTCCGGCCTCTCCGCCCGGGCCGGCCGGCGCCGCACGCTCGTCCTCGGCTTTCAGATCCCGCAGCAGCTTGATGGTGCGTTCGATCTGGCGCGAAAGGGACTCCGCCTTCCGTCCCAGCGGCTCCGACGGCCGTTCCAGCTCCTGGCTCAACCGCAAACTCGCTTTGGCGGGCATCTCCCGCTGGTAGGCTTCGTAGTCCGCGGCTTCGTGCGCGATCGCCCCGCTGAGTAGCTCCTCGAGCCGCGCGTAGGCTTTCTGCCGGTCTTCGTCACTTGTGGACGGGTTCAGCAGAAGCTCCAACGAGACGGTCACTTGCGCTTCCCAGGCGTTGGGCTTGTCTTCAATCGTTCGCCAAACTTTGATTTCGCTTTCGAGGTGCCTCAGGTCCCGCCGCTTCACGGCCTCGAGCAAAAACTCGAGCTCCGCCGTCATCCCCCGATAGCGCCTCTCCCACAGCCGCGCCTGCCGCGCATTCTCCGCTTCGGCACTCTGAAGCCGTGCCAGGCCGATACTCTCTTGCTGGCAGTCGGCCCGCTCCATTTGCCACATTAGCCTCGCCAGGCGCTTCACCAGGGTGACGCGGAAAGCGTCCCGAGGCCGCCAGTAGCGCACCAGAGCCTCATGCAGCTCTTCAAAGCCGCCAAGGTCTTCACCCAAAGCGTCCATCGTCTCTTCAAAGAACTGGGCATAAAGGCCGTGCCTCAGCCTCGCCGTTCGCGACCGTTGCAGGCCTTGATCCGTCGCCGGTCCCTGCGATTGGCGCCCGTTGGCCTGGTTGGCAGCCCGCTGGGCGGCTGAAGCAAGCTTTTGAATCAATGACATACGAAACCTCCCGGCCGGGCGGCTGGGCGTCTAAGAGGGTGCAAGCCTCGGAAGCGACGCCCTGCAACCGGCGCAACGCCTTTGTTTACATTATGCAACATGTTATATTATAGGTTAATATGAAAGTCAAGGATAAATGCGAGCGGTCTGATATTGGGTGGGTCGCTTCGGTGCTCCCTGGCTGCCGAGCGTTCCGCGTACGTAGGCTAGTTGGTTAGCACAGGTTATCTTTATGAAGTTCGGGGCCGCTCAGGCGAACGAAGGCGACACACGCCGAGTGGTGCGAGTCATTTTGGACAAGCCGCCGCGGGCTCTGTATGATGAGTTGCGTGATGACAGAACCGCAAGCCCAAGGATTTGCGCGTCACTGGGTGGCGGCGTGGAACTCACACGACCTGGACGCCATCCTGTCTCATTACGATGAGGCCGTTGTCCTGATCTCACCCGCCGCAGCCAGGATCTTGAATGATCCGTCAGGAACCGTCCAAGGGAAGGTCGCATTGCGCAACTACTTTGAGCGCGGCCTGGAACTGTATCCGAACTTGCACTTTGAGCTGTTGGATGTGATGTGGGGCCTCTCCAGCATCGTGGTCAGCTACAAGAATCAGAAAGGCACACGGACAGCCGAGCTTATGGAGTTCGGCGAGCACGGGAAAATCATCCGAGCGGTGGCAAACTACAGCGGCTAATCAACGGGATCTTATTTTGAGATTACGGAATGTAGTCACAACCACTACGGTACCGTGGCCATCTGTCAGAGACGGTAAACACTGGGCCGTCGGTAGTGGTTTAGTTTGAGGTGGCACGGGCATCCTGCCCGTGTTATTTCATGGCCAAGATGGCCATGCCACTTCAAACTGAGACACCACCGTCGAGTGACTTGCCTTTCCTCGTATCGCGATGTAAAGTCAACGAGATACGTTTTGTCCGGAGGAGTGAGTGCGTCCGGTGTTTGTGGTTGCGTTTGGCGTAACGCTCGGTGCGATCGCGGCCGCCAGTCAATCGCCACATCTCGCAGCCCAATCTTCACGTTCGGTCGCTCAGTCTTCCCATTCAACGGGCGCCTTTGCCCCCAGCACGGTGGTGAATCAGTACTGTATTTTCTGCCATAGCAAGCAACTGAAGACCGCGGGCGTCGTGCTTGAAGGCCTGGATTTTTCCCAAGTCGGCCCCAACGCCCCCGTTCTGGAACGAGTGCTGCAGAAAGTGCGCACGGGTGAGATGCCCCCTCCGGGCATGCCGCGGCCTGACGCTGCAGTGGCGGTTCGCTTTACGAACTGGGTGGAGGACGCGCTCGACCGCGACGCTGCCGCGCACCCCAATTCCGGCCGCACCACCATTCACCGCTTAAATCGCGCCGAGTACAGCAATGCCGTGCGTGACCTTCTGGCGCTGGATATCCAGGCCGGCGACGGGCTGCCCGTGGATGACTCAGGGTATGGCTTCGATAACATCGGCGCAGTGCTATCCGTTTCCCCCACCCTGCTGGAGCGCTACCTGTTCGTGTCGCGGCGGGTCAGCCGCCTGGCAGTAGGCGACCCCACCACCAAACCTGAAGAAGAGGACTTCACTCCCCCGGAGGCCCACCGGGCCGGCGGCGTGCGCAAGCCGCGCAATGAGCGTGCTAGCGATGATCTGCCCTTCGACTCAAGCGGGGGCATGGCGTTTTTTTACTACTTCCCGCTGGATGCCGAATACATCTTGCGTGTGAAACTGGGCGGCGGAGCCAGCGAAGATGGCCCGCCCCCGCGCTACGAAGTGCGTGTGCCGGTGAAAGCCGGTCTGCGTACGGTGGGCGTCACCTATCTTCGAGAATCTGCTGAGCCCGAAATTGTGGCCCCGCCTTCGCGCGATCGCTTCGCGCCGCCCCCTGCTCCGGGTCCGTCGCTGCCCGCCGAGATGGACGTACGCTTGGATGGCGTCCGCTTGAAACGCTTCGAGGTCCCGCACAAGGGCAATCTTCCGCCGCAAGTGAATGACGTGTTCGTCGTGGGCCCCTACAACGCCACGGGGCCGGGCCAAACGCCCAGTCGTGCCCGCCTGTTCGTCTGCCACCCGGCCACCGCCCAGGACGAAGAGCCGTGCGCGCGCGAGATCCTGGCCACCGTCAGCCGCCGCGCCTTCCGGCGTCCGGTTACGGATTCGGATATTCGGCCGCTCATGGCCTTCTATCACGCAGGGCGCCGTGAAGGCGATTTCGATCGCGGCATCGAAGAGGCGTTGCGAGCCATCCTGGTGTCCCCGGATTTCCTCTTCCGCATCGAGCGCGATCCCGTGGGTCTCGCGCCCGGCACGGTCTATCGCCTCAGCGACCTCGAACTCGCCTCGCGGCTTTCCTTCTTTCTGTGGAGCAGCATCCCCGACGACGAGTTGCTGACCCTGGCCGAGCAGCGACGCTTGCACGATCCCATGACGTTGCGCCGGCAGGTGCGACGCATGCTCGCCGATCCGCGTTCGTACACGCTGGTTTCGAACTTCGCCGGCCAATGGCTTGATCTCCGCAACCTGGCCCTCTCCACGCCCGATCCCGAGGTGTTCCCCGAATTCGACGAGACGCTGCGCCAGTCGTTCCTTCAAGAAACGAACCTGTTCTTCGAAAGCGTGCTCCGCGACGACCGCAGCGTGCTGGACCTGCTGGACGCCCGATACACCTTTCTTAACCAGCGGCTGGCCGAGCACTACGGCGTCCCGAACATTTACGGATCGCAATTCCGCCGCGTTACTCTCACCGACCCGAACCGCGGGGGATTGCTGGGGCAGGGTAGCATTCTGACGGTCACCTCGTACCCTAATCGGACTTCGGTGGTACAGCGCGGGAAGTGGATCCTGGAGAATCTGCTGGGCACACCACCGCCGCCGCCCCTGCCCGGTGTTTCGCAATTGCAGCCGCAGAACCATGACGGTAAGCTTCTCACCATACGCCAACAGATGGAGCAGCATCGGACCGATCCTGTGTGCGCTGCCTGCCACGTCCGCATGGACCCGCTGGGCTTTGCGCTTGAGAACTACGACGGCGTTGGCAAGTGGCGCGTCAAAGAGGTGGGCGCCGTCATCGACGCCTCGGGTAAGCTGCCTGATGGCACCCAGTTCAGCGGCCCCGCCGGGCTGAAGCAGGCGCTGCTCACCGGCCACCGCGACGAGTATCTCCAGACCGTGGCGGAAAAGCTGCTGATGTACGCGCTCGGCCGCGGCCTGGAGTATTATGACAAGCCTGCAGTCCGCGCCATCGTGCGCGAGTCTGCGCGCGACGACTATCGGATGTCGTCCCTGATCACGGCGATTGTTACCAGCACTCCATTCCAGATGAGAAGGACTCCCGAAAATGATCATCACCAGGAAATCGTTACCGCGCCGGACGTTTCTGCGCAACCTCGGGACCACGCTGGCTCTGCCCGTGCTCGACGCGATGGTGCCCGCGCTCTCGCTAGCCAAAGACACAGCGGCTAATCCCGCCGTGCGCTTGGGCTTCGTCTACGTGCCGAACGGGATCATTATGGACCGATGGACCCCTATCGGCGAAGGCACAGGGTTCAAATTTGCTCCCACCATGCAGGCGCTCGAGCCTTTCCGCGACCGCATGCTGGTGTTAAGCGGACTCGCGCAGTTGAACGGCAGGGCGCTCGGCGACGGCCCGGGAGACCACGCGCGCGCGGGCGCCACCTGGCTGACGGGTGTGCATCCCAAGAAGACCGGGGGCGCTGACATCCACGCCGGGGTTTCCGTAGACCAGATCGCCGCCCGCGAACTCGGCAAAACCACCCAACTGGGATCTCTCGAGATCGGCCTCGAGTCGCCCACCCTGGCCGGCGATTGCGATTCCGGTTACAGTTGCGCCTACACCAATACCATTTCATGGCGCAGCCCCACCACTCCCAACCCCATGGAGATCAGCCCGCGCGCGGTCTTCGAGCGGCTGTTTGGCGACGGCGACAGCACGGACCCGGCGGCGCGCCTGGCCAGCCTGAATGAGCAGCGCAGCATTCTCGATTACATCGCCGGAGACGTTGACAAGCTGAAAAGCGGGTTGGGCGCATCGGACTGCGGCAAGCTCACCGAGTACCTGGAAGCGATCCGCGACATCGAGCGCCGCATCCAGATGGCCGAAGAGCAAAACGCCACCCTGACGTTACCGGTCATGGAGCGGCCGACCTCCATTCCGGAGGAGTTTGAGGAGCACGCGCGGCTCATGATCGACCTCATGGTGATCGCCTACCAAACCGATATGACCCGCGTCGTGAGTTGCATGATCGCGCGCGAGGGCAGCAACCGCAGCTATCGCTCGATCGGCGTTCCGGACGGCCACCACTCGGTGACGCACCACGACAATGATCCGGTGAAGATCGAAAAGGTGGTGAAGATCAATCATCTGCACGCGCAGACCTTCGCTTATCTGCTGCAGAAGATGCAGTCCACACCGGACGGCGACGGGACGCTGCTGGATCACTCCATGATCCTTTACGGCAGCAGTCTCAGCGACGGCAACGCGCACACCCATGACGAACTGCCGCTGGTGCTCGTGGGCGGCGCGTGCGGCGAGATCAAGGGCGGCCGTCACCTCCGCTTCCCCAAGGACACGCCCATGAACAACCTGCTGCTCACCCTGCTTTTCAAGGCCGGCCTGCATCCGTCAGCAAAGATCGGCGATAGCAGCGGATTTCTCGAACACCTCTCGGACGTATAGGGAAGATGCCCCGAATGCTAGCGCGAACCGCTGGCGCCACGCTGCTGTTCGCGCTCTCCGCCGTCGCCGCCACCGATCTGCGGTTGCTGGACGCGGTGAAGCGCCGCGACCGCCAAGCCGTCACCGCTCTGCTGAGCGCCAGGGTGGCTGTAAACGCGGCGCAGCCCGACGGCGCCACGGCGCTGGCGTGGGCGGCGTTTCTCGATGAGACTGAAATAGCGGAAAAGTTACTCGCCGCGGGCGCGAAGCCCAACATCGCCGACGAGTACGGCGAAACACCCCTGACCTTGGCCTGTGCGAACGGCAATGCGACGCTCGTGCGCAAACTTCTCGCCGCCGGCGCCGACACGAACGCGGCCCGTTGGGACGGCGAGACAGCGCTCATGATCGCGGCGGGCGCGGGCAGCGCGGACGCAGTCAACCTGCTCATCGCCCGCGGAGCGAACCCCAACGCGGCGGAATCGCGCAAAGGGCAGACGGCCCTCATGTGGGCGGCTGCAGAGCGTCATCCCGAAGTCGTCAGGGCCCTCATCGCTCACGGCGCCGATGTGCGCGCCGTCTCCAAAGGCGGTTTCAACGCGTTGGTGTTTGCCGCGACTAAGAACGACAGAGCGTCTGCTGAAGCGCTTCTCGCCGCGGGTGCCGATCCCAATTACGCGCTGCCCGGCGGCCCCTCGGTGCTGATCGTCGCAGCCTCCTATCGAAGTATGGCGGTGGCGAAGCTGCTGGCTGACCGCGGCGCCAACCCCAACGTCTCGGACAGCGAAGGTGATACTCCGTTGCATCTGGCTGCTCGTTTCGGAGATCTTGCCCTTGTTGAAAAACTGGTCGCCATGGGTGCGAATGTCAACGCGCGTACCGCCGCCACACCTGTGCCCGCAAGCGGGACCAAGGGCGCGGACGCCGTCTCACTGTTTCGCTACGTTGCCGGGGAGCAGACACCGCTCATGCTGGCTGCCAAAGCCGATCATGTGGACGTCATGAAGGCGCTGGTGGCCGCGGGCGCGGATGGGAACCTCGCGGCTCAGGACAGCACTACCGTACTGAGCGCCGCGGCCGGCAGCGGACACCTGGACGCCGTGCAGTACGCCTACGAACTGAATCCCGATGTCAAGGTCGCCTCCACCCGCACCGGCGGCACTCTCATGCACGCCGCCGTCGTGGGCACCCTCGAAGCTGCCACCGAGGACCAAATCTGCGAGGTGATCCGCTTCCTGGCTAATCATGATGCTCCGCTTGATGAGACCGATTTCCGTGGTAGAACGCCTCTGTTCTACGCCAAGCTTCCACCCATCGATAAAGCCGTCACCCTTCTGCATGACTTGATTATCGAGAGCGGCGCTCAACCGAAAATAATTCCCCGCCGTTTGAAGGAGCGCTCAATCTGTGCGGTCTCCGCACAGCCTGTTGTGCGCGAAGCTCTGGAGTGCGGCAGCTTGCTGCCGCCGTTTGCCAGCCAGTATCCCGCTAGCCCGCATTTTTAACCAGTTTCGGGTGCAGAGGATGCAGAGGAAGAGCGGGGTTTCAACCTGGTTTCAACCCCGCCGAAAACCAGCACTTTAGTTCGATACGCTCTCACACGCTGGACAGTTCGTGAAGACGAACTGTCCAGCGTGTTAAGAGCATAAGGTCGATAGCAACTCACAGCGGCGGGGTTGAAACCGGTTGAAACCCCGCCCTTCCGGAGAAGCTGGTGAGAAATGCGGGCGAGCAAGCTCGCGAAACGGCAGCAAGCTGCCGCACTCCGGAGCTTCTACTCGCTTTTCTTCGGTGCGTTGAACGACCGCTCAACCATATCGTGAACGTCGGTCGAAACGCCGTGGTCACGCCACAGCCAGCGCATCATCTCGGGGAACACGGTTTGCAGCATTTTCTGGCCATGCCGCTGGATGCCCCACGAGTAGTTTAGGTCGTAGCCCTTCTCAGAGAGAGCCTGCTGCATGCGGACGTTCTGGTAAAACCAGTCGCGAGTTTGATCGTAGACTCCGTCGGCCCGCAGTCCTCGATTGTCATTGCGGCCGTCCACGAGGAACACCCGGAGAGGCTTCTTTTCGGTCGCGCGAATGATGTCCGGATAAGCATTTCCCCCGCGAATGTTGGTAAAGCTTCCGACGTTGCTCAGCACCTTGCGGAAGTAATCGGGACGTTCCCAAGCCACGGTGAACGCCGCAATGGCGCCCGAACTTGACCCGCCGATCCCATGCCGCTCGGGATCCTTCGAAATGTTGTACTCCTTGTAGAACACCGGCAGCAATTCGTCAACGATCACCCGAGCGTACTTGTCGTCGAGGGTGTTGTACTCGGTAGGCCGGTTTGTGTCGCGATCGCCCCAATTACTGGGGGTTGGTTCCGGCTGGTCGGGACGGCGGCCCGGATTGATGAAAACTCCGATCATCACGGGAATCTCGCGGCGGTAGATCAAGTTGTCCATCACCACCGGCGCGCGAACGTCTCCGTCGGGCGCTTTGAAGGCCTGCCCATCGTTGTAAATCATCAAACTCGCAGGGACCGCTGGGTCGTACTGCGCGGGAACGTAAACCCAGTAAGTATGTTGGGTGCCGGGATAGGCCTGGCTGGGAAGGGTGAAAGGTCCGCGAATTTCGCCTTGGGGAACCCCGTCCTGCGGGAGTGCATCCGGCGCGAGCCGATAGTAAATGTCGGTGTTCGGGGTCTCGGCCATGGCAGGACGTTGGCCTTGGCCCGCGGTCGCCGCCGGACTCGCCGGCGTTGTAGCCCCCTGGGTTGCTGTTTGTGCAAAGGCCGTGCCGGTGAGCAACGCGATCATGGAAACGAGGAAACGCATCATGGTGACAGCATAGCACCTTAATTTAGGAATCTGATTGCCCAGGCGATAACATCGCGTGTGGAAAGGCACGAAAACGACCGGTTTAGCGGCGTCCTCGTTGTCATCAACCTCAGCGCTTCGCACACCGCCGGAGATGAAGCCACCGACCTTTCGGTGACGCCAGGCATTCGAGAGACCCATCGCCACTGGGCTTCGAAGCGATGCTGATTCCGCGCCGGTCTCTTCTCATTTCCGATTTTCTCTTCGCGTCCTCCGTCGCAAAATAATGTCAAGGCACCAGCAGGATTTTTCCGACACCACCCTTCTCTGCCGCTGCTTGAGCCTCGGCCGCCTCGCGGAGTGGCAGTTTCAGGCTAACCGGGATTACCAGCTTGCCGTCCCGCACCGCCTCGGCCATGAACTCGAGCGTCTTCCTATCGAATTTTGAGAATACAAACGCCGCCTTTACAGATGGGTACTCCGCGGCGTTCTTCGGCGCCCCGACGACCGAGGCAAAGACTCCTCCCGGCTTGACCTTGGCCATCAGCTTCTCGGCGGTTCTTCCTCCAACCGCATCCGCCACCGCATCGAGCGGCGGAAGATTCGCAATCGCGGTGTCATCGTCGGTTGCGACGAACTGATCCGCGCCGACTCTCTTCGCGTCGTCGATCTGCCTCTTCAATACTCCCGCGATCACCGTCGCCCCGCGTGCCCTCGCGGTGAATACCGCCGAACGCCCGACATTTCCAGCAGCACCTACGACGAGAACCGTCTGGCCCGGCTTGATTTCCGTAGCTGAGAGAAGCTGGTTGCCCGTCGTCGTCACCAGCGGCAGCGCCGCCGCCTGGATTAAATCGAGCCCCTTGGGAACTTTCGCCAGAATCGCTGCTTTCACGGCACAAAGTTCGGCGTAAGTATTGTCCGCCATCGCAAACACCTGGTCGCCGACAGAAAAGCCTTCCACTCCCGGCCCAAGCTTGACCACAGTGCCCGCCATATCGATTCCTATAAGCGCCGGGAACTTCATGGGGTAAAAACCTTTGGTTAGTCCAGCACGTCGCTTATAGTCGACCGGATTCACGCTGGCGGCAGCGACCCGCACCAGCACCTCGCCGGGACCCGGAACCGGGTCAGGGTATTCTTCGAACTTGAGCACTTCAGGGCCGCCATATTCGTGGACAACAATGGCTTTCATCTCTCATCTCCTGAGCTCGCAGCGTCGCGCGCGGTGCAGATGCGCTGTAGGGCGACAACTTTCCTTAGGCGAGCGTTCCCATCAGCCGCTTTGGAACCCGAACATCAACCACGACTGATTGGCTACCCAATGGGGATATAGCTCCGTCATCTGATCGAACAGCTCCTGGTCGGACGTCGCGGTTTTCTGTAGTCGATCGAAGTCCTGCAGGTAACGTTTGGTGTCCTGAATCGTCGAGGGAGAGTCGGGCGCGCCCGGCTTCTTGTGACCCGCGACAACCATCGCCGGGTTCAGCGCCGCTAACCGGTCTAGCGCCGCGATCCAATTCTGTCGGCTCTCGGGAGTGGTGTCGCCGACGTACATGTGGCACTGGTTGTACACAACGTCGCCAGCGACGACCAGGTCGATCGATGGAACGTGCAGAGACGTCGTATCGGCACTATCGGTGTGGCCCTGCTCGATGATGCGCAATTCGTGGCCCTCGAGAGTGAACCTGTCGCTCTCGTACGACTCAGGTGCAACAAACTTCGTTGCCAATTGCGCGGGAAAGAGCCGGCGGGCTAACCGCTCCACCGAAGGTGAGAGATACATCTGCATGGTGTTCACCGTCTTGGGCGTTGCTATCGCCCGAGCGCGCGGGAAACGGTCGAGCAGAACGCCGAGACCGTAGAAGTGGTCGAAATGGGCGTGCGTTATATAGATGGTCTGGAGGTTACGGTTGTGCAGGGCAACCCAATCCGAGAGAGCCTCGGCCTCAGCCACCGTCGTCATGGCGTCTACCAGCACTGCGTCGTACTCGCCGAAGATTAAAGTCGACGTGATCGGGTCAAAGCCGAGCGCTTCGCCGAAGGGCTTTGGCCGCTCGCCGACCATGGCCTTTCCCGGAGCGGTAAAAACGTTCACACTGAGCGTGTTCGATGCGACCGGTGCGATCACGTCCATTTGCTACTCCTTTCGATCTCAGAACGAGTACCTGTTCAAGGCAGAACCATGACGACCAATCCACTTCACGAAAGCACACCGGGCCCTCACCTGTGGGAAGACCCCATAAAGCCGCTCACCAAGGCAGCAATCTCATCGGTAGCCGTATCCAGCGCGAAGTGGCCACCGTCAACAATGTGAACTTCGGAGTTCGGAACATCCTTGCGGTAGCTCTCCGGCTCGCTGGGGTCAAACGATGTTTCGTATTTGCCCCAGATCACGAGCAGCCGCGGTTGCTTTTCACGCATCCAGGTCTGCCACTTCGGATAGGACTCCACATTGGTTCGGTAGTCGTAAAAAAGATCGCTCTGGATCTCGGCCTGGCCAGGCTGATTCAGAAAATAAAACTCGTCGGTCCAGAGGTCGGGGTCATGGCGCTCGACGTCGGGATCGTTTCCGACGTGCCGCGCTCGCGCGGCCTCGAGCGACAAGAGATTGGTGCGCAGTGCGCTCTCATTGGCCGCGCGATCAGCCCAGAACGCCCGGCGCGTTTTCCAATTTGCTCCCAGTCCTTCGTTGTGAGCCACCGCGTCCTGCACGATGAGCGCTTCGACTCGCTCCGGATGCGCCAGTATCATGCGGAAGCCGACGGGGCCACCGTAGTCCTGCATATAGAGGGTGTAGCGCGAAAGTCCCAGCGCCTCACTGAAATGGTTCATGATCTCGGCGCAGTGGTCGAACGTGTACGCGAATTTCTTCGGGTCTGGCCAGTCACTGTGACCGAAACCAGGATAATCCGGCGCTATCAGGTGATAGCGATCTGACAACCGCGCGAAAAGCGGTTCAAACATGCGCGACGACGACGGAAGCCCGTGCAGCAGGAGAAGCGTCTCTTTATCCTTCGGACCAGCTTCCCGGTAGAAAATTGAGACGCCGTCGATCTGAATGGTGCGATAAACCATCGGATTCATCGGCGATTCCTCCCCCGGGCGCTTCGGCTAGTGCTGGGTGTGGCAACATGACCGTAAAAATGATGCTGAGGAGCAGCAAGCGGCGGCTCGAGGCCGCCGATGTGAAAATATTCATCGTTGTCTCGGCAATACCGCCCATTCACTTACATGGTGACGCTCATCGGGACTCGGACCGTTGTGACACCCAACTTGGAAGCCGGCTGCGCATTTGGCTTCGCCGGCCTGGGCGCACGCTTCATCTTTGTCTCCGCCCGGGCTCCTTTCGCGCCGAGAGCAGACACGGCGGCCTTCCAAGCGGAGATCCGTAACCGCCTAAGTCGACATTCGATGCGAGCCGAGCGTTAACCATACGTGAGGTCGGTGCTCTGTCCGACCTCGATAATGTATCCGTCAGGATCGCGGATGTAGCAGCGAATCTCGCCGTACTTGGGGATCGGCCCCGTGATGAACTCGGCGCCTCGACTTTTCCATAGTTCATAGCACGCTTGGATATCCGCGACACGGAAATTCATAAAGCTGTTGATGTGATTCGGGTCGGGGACGCTGAGCGTTACCGTCGGCTTGTCGGCGGTAGGCCCGCCCCCAACGTTCAAAATCATCCAGATATTCGCAAGCTGAAGGTACGCAGGCGCGTTGCCGTCACCCAAGCTAAGAATGCGAGCGCCGAAGACCTTTTCGTAGTAGCGAGCCGACCGCGCAATGTCGGCGACGGTGAGAAAATGCGCGATGCTGATCCCCTCGCGCGGGGGCATCTCATAGCTCTTCTGCTCGATTTGTACGGCGTTCATTGAGGGCTCCTTTCGATGTAGTGTTCAGAATACGCTAAACATTACTCCAGAAGCTCGAGACGGGTCCGCCGAGCTTGGCTCCGAACGCGGGCATCCTCGACGCCCCGGAGTTGACAATCGCGCCGGCCTAGCGCGCGATTTGGCCTATTCAGGTCGTATCCGAGCCGATTTTCGACATCCCCAGGCTGGTGAAATCCGCACGCCAGCGCCCTCACTTCTTCTTCCCGTTGAGCGCCGGTAGAAGAAGTTTCAGAAGCGCTTCGTCCGAGAACGGGTTCTGACCTGAGATCAACTCGCGATCTTGAAGGACGTAGCTCTTCCATGGAGCCACCACACTTACGTCACCGCCCGCCGTACGCAAGGCGAAGTCCGGATAAAAGAGAACCTTACCGCCAATCTCAAGCGGCTCCCGCTGCTGCTCTTCCGCCGTCGAGAAGATGGTCATCTTATATCCCGAATAAATCCATCCTTGAGCCTTTGCCTGCGCTCCAACGGCATCGCCCGCCGCCAGCGCTCCGACCACCTCCGTCGAATTCGGAAGAGCCGAAAGAAGTGAAATCGGGCCATGGCAGAGCACCGCCGTAGGCTTGGATGTTTTATGAAAGTGTCTCATCACGGTGCCGGCGTCGGGATCATCGAGAAGATCGATCATCGGGCCATGGCCGCCGGGGACGAAAACAGCGTCATATTGATCCAGGCCCGATACGATGACATCCGCGATGCGAGTTGGATTTTTGAGCCCAGTCAGGCTGTCGCGGAATTTTAGATAGTCCTGAAGCCTAGCCTCGTCACCGCCGAAGAAATCGGCGACGGCTGAATGCACATCCAGTTGCGGCGTGTTGCCTTTGGGATTGGCGAAAGTGATTTCGTAGCCTTCCTTCATCAGGGCGCGAACCGGAACCGTCAGTTCGTTGAGATAGTAGCCAGCGCCGGCATAAACCTTGCCATCTTTCAATGGCAAGCCGTGACCGCTCGAGACTAGCACCAAAACTTTTCCTTTTGTCGTCATTTGCTCTCCTCTGTGAAATGGAATATGTTTCCCGTGATCTTAGCTTGGGGCCGTGGGGTGTGCTCCCGGTCAAAGCGGCCGGTTGCGGCTGGACCGTGTTCCGATGGAAAGTCATTTTTTGCTTTGCCCGTCACGGCCATGTTTTCACTCCTAGGAAAGGCTGTTTATGGGTTCAGAAATTTCGAAGCGCAGACAAGTGAGGAATCAGCAAGGGCGGGGCTTTAGCCCCTCCGAATCCTGCAAAATCGAGGTTTGTGTTCAAATGTGAAACCGACGTTGTAGCGGCGGGGCTGAAGCCGCGCCCTTTTCGAATCCTGCTGGGGTGTGAAGACGGGATGTGGTCCTACATCCCTCCCTTCTGAACCTCGGGCTCCGAGATAAATCCGAACGGCCTTACGCATCAATAAGATTCCGGCTTCGTTCGTCACC
>DATJYK010000433.1:0-2350 GCA_035578005.1 Terriglobia bacterium | reverse complement strand
TGGGGTCGGGGTCTCTGTCTTTTCGGATGTCTGCATCTCTGAGTCTTTGGGGTGTAAGGGTACCGTCCTGCCGTAATGGTGGCAATGCTTGCGACAGTACTCGGAGTCGAACGTCATGGTGTTTCTGGGGTAATCAATCTTCGGGTTGTGCCTCTTGTGCCAGGGCATTCCCAGGATAATCGGGTGGGAGAGCGAGGCGGTATCTAAGGCGAGTTGTTCTTCCTGTCCTGCGATTCGAATCTTTACAGAGTTGTACTGGATGATGGGTCCCGCTGGTGAGTCATGTCCATCCGCTATGATCATGGTCGTTGGAGTTGCCTTCTCACGGTGGTCAGTCAGAGCGTCAGTTGAAAGTGCTTTATTGACGCAGCTGCCCTGGCTACCACTGTCCAGCAATCCCCTCGTCACCGTCCAGTCCTTCCGCCTTCCATCCGTGATCTCCACGTCCACAAAATGTAAGTCCGCGTATTCTGGCTCAGGTTCGGTTTCGGGGAGCTTGGTGGCTGCCGAAGAGGGCCCCGGGGTCACTCTTGGGCGTCGTCGTTTTCCGACGGCAGCTCGGGTCCCAAGCTCAAGCTCATCTCAGCCCCCGTGATCCTTGTCCTCCTTTTCGGGCAATCCTTGCTCACATGCCCGTATTCCTTGCACGTGAAGCACAGCGCGCCCCTGATACATCGGTCATATTCTTCTTGGGGCATCTTCCTGTACTGGCTGTCCAATTCCATTGGCATCGGCCCCCCGTAGGGCGCGGCAGGGGGACGGAATGCCGTCGGAGGTGTTCCTCGCGCGGCTGGAGTGAACGCTGGTCTCGGGTTAAAGGCGGGCTTTGCGTCGTAGTTTGGTTTCGTCTCAGTCTTCACGGGAGGTGCGGTACGGGTCCTCGCCTCCTGTTCCCTCTCAACCTTTCTCGCTTGGAGACGCGCGTCCAGTCTAGATGCCCGGTCCTGTAGCTCCTCGAAGGTTCTCCACTCCTCTTGCCCCGCCAGAAGGTCCTTAATTGTGTCTTTCAACCCTCGGTAGAAGTAGGGGGCCAGCGCGTCGCCATCCATCTTCGTATGTTGGCTGTGGCCTGCAAAACGTGCACGGTACTCGGCCACCGACGTGGTCTGTCGGAGGTTGTTGATGGCGGCGACGGCATTTCTCTCTAGGTTCGGGTCTCCAAATAGGGCTCGCAGCGCATCGGCCAGCGTGTCGAAGGAGGCCAGTTCCCGCGGGGGAGGCCTCTCGGGGTCGAGGAGATAAGCGTTGATCAATGGTTGTGCCCAGCTACGCGGGGGCCCCTCCAGGAAGGACACGGCCCAAATAACCTTCTTGCCCTCCGTGGCAAACTTGGAGGGCTGGCTGGCAATCCCCAGGCGGCATGCCACAATCCATCCTTCCAACTCCTTGTGGGACCCAGCAAAACGAGGGGGATCCGCTGCTTTGATCTCGTCCTTGCCGAAAGCGGGTCCTGGGTTTTGGAGGGCATCCCTGCGGGCTTGTTGTGCTTCCGCGCGGGCTTGCTGGACGTCAACGCGTGCATTCTGGAGTTCCTTCCTCATCCACTCTGTCTCGTGTCGGAGGGCTTCCACCTCCTTTGTCAGCCAGGTGACTTGTTCGTGAAGCATGTTGAAATCCGCCGGGGGTGGGGGCGTGGGCTGCATTTCCACGTCGCGGAGCTCGCGTCCCAGGTGGCTGGTTGATTCGTCCATTGTCGTTTTCGGGAGGGGGAGGGGGAGGTCTGTCTCTATTTTGACTGGTCTCGGCTCAGTCGTCTACAGCAGGTGCCTTTGTTGAGCTTGCAAACTGTCACGGGGGTCTCAGGCACGGGCTGCAGCGACTCGGGATCTTATTGAATTAAGTTGTTGCAAGCTAAGGAAAATCTACGCGCTGTGAGAATTTTATCTACACCGGATGGCCCCCTGTCCTCGGGGCTCACGGCTCGCGAGGCTCGGGGCTCGGGGCTCGGGACTCGGGGCTCGCGAGGCTCCGGGCTCGGGACCCGGGGCTCGCGAGGCTCTCTGTCATTCATGACAATTATTTTAAAAAATATAATAAAATATTTTTAAAATTTTATATAAATTTATAATTAAATTATATAATTAACGTAAAATTTATTGAATTTATTATTAAATTTATATTATTTATTTATTTTTAATAACTTATATCTTTATTTTACTTATAATAAAAATAATATTATTAAAATAATTATTTAAAAATTATAATAATTTATTAAAAAAATATATAGTTATTTTAACTGTATTAAATAATATTAAATTAACAATGAATAATTATTTTTATAAATTTTATTTTTACTTTCAATTATTTATTAAGTTTGATATATAAGTAAAAATATATATTGACAAGTGAA
>DATJYK010000432.1:0-1754 GCA_035578005.1 Terriglobia bacterium | reverse complement strand
GTGGCACCGGGCCTTTTCGGCAACTGGACCAGCGGGAAGATCGGCACTTCGTGGCACGGCGATTACCACATGAACTACAACACGCAACAGGTGTTTTGGGGCGTGTTTTCAAGTAACCACGTGGACCAGCACGTACCCTACGTCGAACTGGTGGAAAACCTACTCCCGATGTCGGAGCGCTATGCCAGGGAGAAATTCGGACTGCCGGGCGCCTATTTCCCACATTCGGCTTACCCGGTCCCGAGCCGATTTGTGGCGTACCCTGCGCCGCCTTGGGGTTACGAAGTCTGTGAGACGCCGTGGGTGGTTCAGAGCCTGTGGTGGCAGTATGTCTACACGCTCGATAAGGACTACCTCCGGCGAGTCTACCCGATGCTGCGGGCGGCGACTCAGTTTCTCGCCGCCTACCTGAAGGAGGACGACGATGGCAAGTTTCACGTGATCCCGACGGTTTCGCCCGAAAACTGGGGCTTTACCGTGGACTACAGGCTTAACAAGGACTGCATTATGGACCTCGCGCTCTCACGGTTCGTGATGAAGGCGACTGTGGAGGCTTCGCGGGTTCTGGAACTCGACGCCGACGAGCGAACGAAGTGGTCCAAAATCGCTGACAACCTGGCGCCTTACCCAACCCTGCGATTGCCTTTCGGAGAAGTATGGGCCGACATCGTGGGTGCGCCGCCGAACCATGTTTACAACGTGCCCGTGACGCTGGCACCGGTGTTTCCGGGCGAGCAGGTGGGAATTGATCTCGGCGAATCGCACCTCGAGATCGCACGACGCACCGCGGAGACAGTTCGGCTCGAAGGCGGCAACGATCTTGTCTATCAGCCGCTCATTCGCGCGCGCCTGGGTATGCTCGATCTCGACTGGTTCAAGCGCGAGGTACGCTACTGCCTGTTGCCGGGCGGCTGGGCGAACGATCGCGTGCGGCAGATCGGCGGCCGATACGATGACGATACAAATTTCGATTTTATGATGCGCATGGGCGTGTGGACGGAGAATCTCTCGCTACCCGCCGTTCTGAACGAATGCCTGCTGCAAAGTTACAGTGGCACGCTACGACTTTTCCCGAATGCCCGGAACCTGGGCCGGGCAGGATTCCGCAACCTGCGCGCGGCGGGGGCGTTTCTCGTGAGCGCGGCGTGGGACGGGAAGGCTGTTTCACCTATCACCATGCTCAGCGAGAAGGGAGCTTCAGTCCGACTGGCAGATCCGTGGAAGACTGACGGCGTTCGCGTTACGTGCACGACAGACGGCCGTACGATTCACGTCGATCAGCAAGGGGAAATTTGGATGTTCGCGACCGAGCCGGGAGCGAGCTATCGCATCGAGCCGGTCTAAGTCGAGATGGCGTTTTGGGCGCGGATCTGAAGGGCGGCATCACATCACAAGATCGGGCAGCGCGTGACAAGGGGACCATCGAAGATTGGATGACCGAGGGCAACCGACTTAGTCGGACGGTGGCCGACGGAGACCTCGGTACGCGGAATCGAGCCGCTAAGAACCTCCTGTCCCGCTGTCGAGTATGGTGGTTCGGGCTCTCGCTTAAGGCGGTTCGACCCGCGTGATCTATCAAGCGCAGGGCAGATTACGAAATGCCCGGTTACCTGTCCTCGATGTGCCGGAAGGTCAGATTAATCCGTGGTTCACTAATGTCCGGCTCTTTTGGAACTTCGTGCTTAAAGTTTATCTGGGTTTTTCCCGCCATGATCAACAGGCTCCCGTGGGGCAACCGTTCCGCGAAGGCAACA
>DATJYK010000431.1:0-21541 GCA_035578005.1 Terriglobia bacterium | reverse complement strand
GAGGTGCTTCTCGCCCAGCACCTCCGGGACGCTGGGTGGCAGCAGATAGGCTTGCTCAGGATTGTAGGCTCGAAATCTCATAAACAGGACACCTCCACTGCTATTATCGCCGAGGTGTCAAGAGGGGTGGCTTTCGAGAGCGGAACACGTCAAATATCAAACCGACGCTGTAACGGCGGGGCTGAAGCCGGCTGAAGCCCCACCCTTTTCGAATCCTGGTGAGAGCCGCGGGTTTCAACCTGCGGACCCAGAGGCCAACCCCGGGGGGTGACCCCAACCCCAACGGGGTTGACCCGGTTGACAGACCCCGTCGAATTGTCCGGCCCCTTCCAGGGCCGCGACAATCGGTTGGGCATATCCTTCCGTAGGTTCCGCTGCGCTTCACCTACGCTATTCACGGTGTTACCCTTCGGGCGACTCCTGTTGCCCTTCGGGCAAAGCCTCTTGCCCTTCGGGCAAGGGACCTCGCTCCGCAGACGGGGTTACGCTTCGAACCTGGTCGCACAGCCAGGAGCGGCCTCAGCCCTCTTGATAGCACACGGCTACTCA
Source organism: Terriglobia bacterium (assembly GCA_035578005.1). Classification (GTDB taxonomy): domain Bacteria; phylum Acidobacteriota; class Terriglobia; order UBA7540; family UBA7540; genus Gp13-AA77. The sequence continues at coordinate 20,992 of DATJYK010000431.1, read as the reverse complement.
TTTGTCAAGTTACATAGCCTAGGCTAGCGAGAACACGAGTTCCAGGCCCCTCGAAACCTTCCAAAATAGGCTACAAGGAAGCGCTCTGCAGGGTCACATCCGATCAGGCGGGAGGAGGTACCAAAAAGCAGACAACTTATTGATATACAACGCCATAAGCTATGCTTAACACAATCATAACATTTGTGTGACCTTGTCTTAACACCCGGACGACAGAATGTCAGGCTGACTTGGAGGGCCGCGAAACGCCGCTGATCCGGCCCCCCGCCAAGCGGCGCCTTCTCCCAAGGTTAAGGCAAACAGAGGCGTGCCAGGGAAAGGGCAGGACGTCTGGAAGGGCTGGCGGCGCCACCCAAGAGTGCCGAAGCGGCTCAGGAACAGATGACCTCTGCACCCGCACGACAGCGCGAAGGGTCCGTTGACGGTAGACTGTGAATGAGTTGAATATCTAAGAGTCAGTAAATCCATGAGGAGGGTAAAGCATGCTGAAACGATTTAGGGGAGCAGCGTACCTGCTGACGGCCGGGTTGGTGCTCGCCGGCGGCACTATTCCTGCTTTCTCGCAGACGGCAGCGCAGCCGGCCGCCGCGTCCGGCGATGAAGTCTCATTGCTGAAGCAGCAGGTTGCGGCGCAGCAAAAGATGCTTGAACAGATGCAAGCGACCTTGTTGGAAATGAAAGCGCGCCTTGATCATGCCGAGCAGGCTCCCAAGGCTTCGCAGGCCTCGCAAACAGCATCAGCCGCTCCGGCGGTGTCTGCGCGGCCCGCAGCTCCGGCCACCCAGGGAGCAAGCGCCCCGGCCGCGTTACCGGAACCTCGCAGCCTTGGCCAGGTGGCCAGCCTGACGCCCGTGATACCGAAGGCTCCGGAAGCCGCGACCTCCGCGGCCGCGACGTCCGCGCTGCCGGCCACACCGGAGCCCTACTATTTCACAAACGGCGCATCCCCGGCCGATGAGCAGGGGCTGAGCCCTCTTTCAGTGAAGATTGGCGGGGCGACCTTCACCCCGGGCGGCTTCATGGACTTGATGTTCGTGGGTCGATCCACGAACGTGGGCAGCGGCCTCGGAACCTCGTTCAATGGCATCCCTTACTCCAATGCGGCGCAGGGACAGCTCTCGGAAACGCGCTTCTCAATGCAGAACTCCCGAATCAGCCTGGATGTGAACGCCAAGTATGTGGGCTTCGATTGGCACGGACACTTAGAGGCTGACTTTCTGGGGTTTGCCCCTCCCAACGTTTTTGTGGGGAGCAACTCCAACACCTTGCGCTCCCGCTTGTACTGGATCGACGGCCGCAAAGGCAAATTCGAATTTCTGGGTGGCCAGTCCTGGACGATGCTGACTCCGAACCGGACCGGGCTCTCCGCGAATCCCTCTGACCTCTTCTATTCGCAGGATACGGACACGAACTACCAGGTGGGCCTGACGTGGGCGCGTCAGGCGCAGTTCCGCCTGATCTACCATCCCACGGACATCATCGCGGCGGGAATTTCGATTGAAAACCAGCAGCAGTTGTACTCAAGCGCAACGGTGCCGAGCTCAATGGTAGCTCAAGGAGACAATGGCTCCGGGTCGCTCACCAACGCGAATGCGTCCAACGACCCTGCTACGCCGGACCTCATGCCCGACATCATCGGCAAGATCGCTTTTGATCCCAAGACGAGTGGTGGCCTTCACCAGCATATCGAAATCGCCGGACTGTTGACCTCGGTGCGTACGTTTGACCCGACGGCGAAGGTCAGGAACACGACAACCGGGGGTGGCTTGTCGGCCAACTTCAACTTCGAGTTGGTAAAGAATTTGCACGCGATTCTGAACACCTTTTACAGTGACGGCGGCGGGCGCTACATCTTTGCGCTGGGCCCCCAGTTCATCATCAACCGCGATGCGAGCGGAGTGTACCAGCCATCGCTGGTTCATTCCGGCTCGGGCATCGCTGGGTTGGAGTACCAGGTGAGCAAGTCGACCATGCTTTACGGGTACTACGGCGGCGCCGACTATGGACGATCCTACGGCATTGACTGCTACACCCAACCCGTGGTGAGTCCGCCACCCGGAACGACACCGCCACCGGCTGTCTGCAACCAGACGCCATCAAGCAGTCCCGTCTATATCGGCTACGGCTATCCGAAATCTCCGAATAGCCAGAACCGAACCATCCAAGAGGGAACGTTCGGCATCAACCAGACCTTCTGGAAGAATCCACATTACGGGGCGATCCAGATCTTCACTCAGTACTCGTACGTGACTCGCACTCCGTGGTTTATAGCCTCGGGTACTCCCAAGAACGCTCACATGAGTATGGCGTATATCGACTTGCGTTACGTACTGCCGTAGCTTACCCGCGGCACTTGCTCCGTTTCACGCTGGGCCGCACGCCGAAAGGTGCGCGGCCCGGTGCGTTCAGCGCCTGCGATACGGATTGGCGGTAGGGGTCAGTTTGACGTAGGGGCGGCGCTTGTGGCCGCCCATTTGAAGGCAGTCCCGTTACTTGGGGGGCCGCAGGGTCTGTGTGAAAACTCGTGGATTCCCGCCTTCGCGGGAATGACGCGTTTTGGTAGAGCCCGTAAATCCGACGGCGTCACCCCCGCGCAGGCGGGGGTCCACGGCCCGGCACCCGCCAGCCGAGTTTTCCCACAGGGTCGAAAATGCGGCCGTCGTCGCCTCGTAGGGCCCGGGCTTGCCCCGGCCCTACGAACCCGCCCGGCAAGGTGACCCCTACCAGATCGACACCAGATTGGCATTGACGATTATGGACGGTTTCCGGCAACCTTAGGGATGGAGGACGTCATCTCATCGATTGGGCCAGGTTTGCTGGCTCAGCAGCACAAGCCTTATTCGAAACTCAATGAATGACGTCAGCGAAATGAGAAGAGGGCCGCGGACCTCGGGATCATGGAAGTTTGGCGTCTTGCTCCTGTTCGTCGGGCTTCTCTCTTTCTTCACCCTCGCCAAGAACAGTTACAACCTGCCGAAGTCCAGCCCCATTCGCCGGGTTGCCAGCGCCAGCAAGATGTGCGTGGGGCGCTCCATGGTGGCAATGAGTCCGTTCGCTGCCCGTGTGAGCGAACCCACCTTCGCAAGGTATGATGTGCGCACGGAGAGGTTTACCCGGAAACCGATCGAACCCCCGGTTGAGCCGGCTGCCTGGCTAGAGTATCCTTCGCTGCGATCCCCGCCCAGCTCTCTCTAAGCTTTTTCCTCCATTTTGAGTTTGATTTAGCCCGCATTTCTCATGAGGATTCGGAAAGGGCGGGGCTTCAGCCCCGCCGAATCCTGCGAAATCGCGGTCTTTGTGTTCAGCTCTCGGCGCAGCTTGCTAACGGCAAGCTGCGCCGAGAGCTGAACACGTCAAATATCAACCGACGTTGTTACGGCGGGGCTGAAGCCCCGCCCTTTCCGAATCCTCGTGAGTCGTCATGTCGCTTCGCGACACCCCGAAGCATGAAAATGTCCACGAGATCGGTTTATGATCGACTCAGCCTGCGCCTGGGGTGGTGAGCCCACCGTTGCCTGAGCGAAATTTTCGGAACAGAAATGCGGGTTAGCGTCCCGTCTCCAACTGTAGGCCCACGCATTTGCGAAGGGAGATTGGCATGGCTGTTGAGCCTTTCCTGAGCGAGCGGCAGCTTGAAGCTCTGCGAGGGCTGGACACCTGCACGGTGTCCAATGCCGTCGAGACCTTCGGCGTAAGACTACGAAACACCGGCTTTGCGGACTCGACTGTCCGCTGCATGTTTGAGGACCTGCCGCCCATGGTGGGGTACGCGGCCACGGCCCGCCTGCGCAGCGGGAGTCCGCCCATGCAAGGCGGCAGCTACCACGACCGCACGGACTGGTGGCAGTACGTTCTTCAGGTGCCGCCGCCGCGCGTGATCGTGCTGGAAGATGTGGACAACCACCCGGGCCTGGGCGCCTTCGTCGGAGACGTGCACGCCGCAATCCTGCGCGCCTTGGGGTGCGTCGGCTACGTGACGAACGGAGCGGTCCGCGAGCTACCGGGGGTGCGAAAGATGGGGTTTCACCTGTTTGCCGGCAAAGTGGCGGTGTCTCATGCATACGCTCACATCTTTGACTTCGGGTCGCCCATCGAAGTGGGCGGACTTCAGGTTCACCCCGGCGATCTCCTTCATGGCGACCGCCACGGATTGTTGACGGTTCCCAGGCTGGTGGCGGCTGATGTCCCGGCCGTCGCGGAGAAGTTGCAACGGAAGGAAGGACGGATCATTGCCTTGTGTGAAGGCAGTAACTTTTCGCTGGAGAAGCTGCGGGAGGTCATCCAGGAATTCGAGGCGACGCCGAGCAGTGACGCCCGACGGGCCAACCCGACGTGAGGAATGAAAACCAATCCATGAAAAAGTCTTTCATCGAACTCGATCTTCGCTCGGTGCGCGCGCCAGCGTTCCTGGCGGCCGCGCTCGCAACGCTCCTTTTGATCCCTTCCTGCTCGCGGCCCACGGAGAGTGAGGCCCGAACGGGACCCGACGAAGCTCCGACCGCACCCGTGGTGAAGGTGCAGCGCAAGACGCTCGGCAACCAACTGGAGATCGCCTCGGAGTTCCGTCCCTTTCAGGAGATTGACGTCCACGCGAAGGAGTCCGGTTACATCAAGAGCCTCCATATCGATTGGGGAACCCACGTCAAAACGGGTGACCTGATGGCCGTGTTGGAGATTCCCGAACTTCAAGAGGAAGTGGAGCGCGACAAAGCGGCCCAGCAGCGTAGCGAGCAGGATCTGGCGCGCGCCAAGGAAGAGCTCACGCGCGACCGCTCGGCTTACGACGTGGCGCACCTCACCTACACGCGCCTTGCCGGCGTCCAGAAGACAAATCCGGGACTTGTAGCTCAGGAAGAAATCGATGTGGCTCAAGGCAAGGACGACCAAGCAAAAGCCCAGGTGTCTGCGAGCCTGGACGCAGTGTCGGCCGCGGAGCAGGAGTTGGCCGCCGCCAAGGCGACGCTGCAGAAGGATCAGGCGCTGTTTGCGTACTCGCGCATCGTGGCGCCCTTTGACGGCGTCGTTACCGAGCTCTACGCCTATACCGGCGCGCTGCTGCCCGCCGGCACGTCAACCAGCCAGAACGGCCTGGCCCTTTGTCATCTTTCTCAGAATGACCTCCTGCGCCTGGTGATTCCCGTGCCGGAAACTGTGGTGCCTGACGTTCGCCTCGGCGAGCCCGTGCAGGTGCGGGTGACGGCTTTGAACAGGAGCTTCCAGGGGAAAGTGATGCGATTCTCAGACCAGATCGATATGCAGACGCGCACCATGCATACCGAGGTCCAGGTCCCCAATCCCAACTACGAAATCGTGCCGGGCATGTACGCCTACGTCGAGCTTCCTACGGCGCGGAGCGTCAACGTGCTGGCGGTGCCCATTCAGGCGGTCCAGCGATCCGGAAGCGATACGGGCACGGTTCTGGTGGTGAACGGGCAGGACATGATCGATTCGCGTCAGGTGAAGCTCGGGACGGAGACGGCCAATAACATTGAAATTACATCCGGTTTGGAGGAAGGCGAGCTTGCTATATTCGGAGAGCAGAGCCGGTACCGGCCGGGCGAAATCGTCAAACCCAAAATCGTCAACCTGGGGGCTCCAGATGAAAATGAATAGAGGGCCGGGGTGTCGTTCCTTGGCCTTGGTTCCGTTCTGGAGCCGGTGAAATGCCGGAAGGAAGGACGTCAGCTAGTGTCACGCTTCTCCATCCGTAACCCTTACTTTATCGTCGTGGTCTGTCTCTTCGTCTTCGTGATCGGGCTCACCAGCCTGCTTAGGATGCCGATTGATCTGTTCCCGCCCATCAACATTCCTGAGGTTGTCGTCGCCACGTTTTACAACGGCATGCCGCCCGAGGATATCGAAACCGAGATCACTGGCCGCTTCGAGCGATTCTTCACTCTGGGTGCGGGGATCGACCACATGGAGTCCCGATCCCTTCCAGGCGCGAGCGTCCTTAAGGTCTATTTCCAACCCGGGACGAGCGCCGATGCGGACGTGGATGAGATCTCAAACCTGGCGATGGCAGACCTTCGACGCCTGCCGCCGGGCACTCTGCCGCCCGTGGTGATGAAATTTGACGCTTCCAGTCTGCCGGTCTGCCTGATTACTTTGCAAGGGCAAGGCTTAACGGAAACACAGCTCCGCGACCTGGGCCAGTTCACCGTTCGAAACCAGATCGCCACCGCGCCCGGAGCTTCGATCCCGCCTCCCTTCGGGGGCAAGTACCGGCAGATCATGGTCTATGTCGATCCGCTGAAGCTCCAGTCTTACGGTCTCAGTGTGATGGACGTGGTCCGCCAGGTGAATAACGCCAACCTGATCCTTCCGGCCGGGGATGCCAAGATCGGGCCCTACGACTACAACATTTACACCAACAGTCAGATCGAGAGTGTCGCAGACTTGAACAACGTTCCCCTGAAAACGGTTGGCGGTTCCTACGTGACCGTTGGAGACGTCGGTTCCGCCCAGGACGCGCACAGCATCCAGATAAACATCGTGAGGGTGGATGGGCAGAAGTCGGTCTATCTCCCCATCATGAAGCAGGGCGGGGACACCAACACCATCGCGGTGGTGGATGGCGTCAAGAAAGTGGTGTCTCATCTCTTCGACGTGCCGAAGAGTCTTGTCACCCATCTCGTCTTTGACCAGTCTGAATACGTCAAGAAGGCCATCAGTACGCTGGTTCACGAGGGCGCCACTGGACTCTTGCTGACGGGACTGATGGTACTGCTGTTCCTGGGCAGCCTGCGGGGAACGGCAGCCGTTTTCCTCTCGATTCCACTCTCGGCGCTGGCAGCGGTTATCGCACTCTACTTTGGAGGCAGCACGATCAACAGCATGGTCCTGGCGGGCCTGGCCATCGTTTTCTCGCGTCTGATCGATAATTCGGTGATCGTGCTGGAGAACATCTTTCGTCACATGGAACTGGGCGAGCCGCCCGCCGTGGCCGCGGAGAAGGGCGGGGAAGAAGTGAGTCTGGCCGTATTGGCGGCAACCATTGCCAGCTCCGTGGTATTTTTCCCTGTCACATTTCTTTACGGAGTGAGCAAGTTTCTTTTTTCCGCCCTGGCGATCGCGGTGGTCCTGGCCCTGTTCGCCTCTTACTTCATAGCCATGACGGTGGTTCCTCTTTTCTGCGCCAAGTTCATCAAAGGCGTTCGCACCGAGGGGGTTGGCGAGGCCAAGCCATCGTGGGGTGCGCGGTTTAACACAGCTTTCAACAAGAGATTCCATCAGATGCTCGACTGGTATGAGGCCACCGTAGACCGGTCCCTCCTGCGGCCGCGTCTGGTGGTGGGTGGGATTGTGGGTATCTTCCTTGTGAGCCTACTGATCTTCCCCATGCTGGGTGTCGCCTTCTTCCCTCGTAGCGATGCCGGCCAATTTGAGATCAACCTGAAGGCGCCCTCGGGAACCCGCATCGAGGAGACGGATCGACTGGTGGCCCAGGTCGAGGACCTGATCCGTCACGTCGTCAGCCCCCATGATCTGAAATTGATTGTTTCGAACATTGGCGTCACGCCCGGCTTCTCGTCCATCTACACCAGTAACTCCGGCCCGGACACGGCGACCATCCAGGTTGCGCTCGCGGAAGGCCACAAAACAGGGAGCTACGAATACATGGACCGCGTGCGCGAGCGCATTGCCTCGGAGCTGCCGCAAGTCAGCGCCTTCATTCAGTCCGGAGGCTTGCAGGATGCCGTCTTGAACCAGGGCCTGCCCGCTCCCATCGATCTGCAGGTCACCGGTCAGGACCTTCGCTCAACGTTCCGCGTCGCGACCGATCTGGCGGGCAAGATCAGTGGCCTGCCCGGCGTAAGCCAGGTCTACATTCCCCAGGATATCGACTACCCGGCGCTGCGCCTGCAGGTTGATCGGGTGCGAGCCGGGGAACTAGGTCTAAACCAGCACGAGGTTGTCGACAACCTCATTACGGCGCTGACTTCAAATCAGATGATTGCGCCAAGCTACTGGATTGATCCGCGCACCGGAAACGATTACTTCCTTACGGTTCAGTACCCCGAGAGCGCGATCAACAGCCTGGCTTCCCTGAAAGAAATTCCAATCCGCTCGCCCTCCATTAAACAGACGGCTCTGTTGGATGAGGTCGCGAAGGTGACGAACGTCAAAGCGCCCACCGAGGTAGACCACTACCAGATCCAGCGCGTGGTGGACGTGTACGTGACTCCGGCCACGGAAGACCTGGGTCGCGTGGCGAACGGCGTTAGCAGGGTCATAGCCGGAGTCCACCTTCCTGAAGGTACTGCGCTGGCGATGCGCGGCATGGTGGAAGGTATGCGGCGGTCTTTCCGCAGCTTTGGCTTTGGACTGATCCTGGCTCTCGTGCTGCTCTATCTGGTTCTGGTGGCGCAATTCCGGTCATTCGTTGACCCGTTCCTGATTCTGCTGGCGGTGCCCACCGGCCTGACCGGCGTGCTGGTGTTCCTTTGGATCACCGGGACCACCCTCAATGTCATGTCGCTAATGGGCATCGTCATGATGGTCGGTATCGTGACCTCGAACAGCATTCTCATCGTGGAGTTTGCCCACCACCTGGAAGCCGAGATGTCCGTGCGCGACGCCGTGGTGACGGCCTGCCGCATCCGGCTGCGGCCCATCCTCATGACTTCGCTCGCCACCATCGTCGGGTTGATCCCTATGGCCTTGAAACTTGAAGTCGGGAGCGAGGCTTACGCCTCGCTGGGCCGAACGATCATTGGGGGTTTGATCGTTTCCGTGGCCCTGACGGTATTCATCGTTCCGGCAGCCTACCTGTTGATTTACGGCAAGAAGAACAAGGCTTCGATCACCGGGGATGCCGAGGCTTGACCCCTGCGTGCCGGCTTCGCAGCTGATTCCGGATCGAGAAAGGATTCGAGTGTATGACGAACTTGGGCTGTCTTTTCTTCGCAGTGACACTGGCATCGTCAGGGTTGGTCGCCGGTCAGTCGCCTCAAACCACGCAACCGTCCCAGCCTGCCGCAGCCCAGGTTCTGACCTTGAAGGACGCCGAGGCGCTGGCCTTGAAAAACCATCCGCAGGTTCTATCGGCCCAGTACCAAGCGCTGGCCACGAACGAAGTGGTGCGCGAGGAACTCTCGGCGTACTACCCCACCGTCTATGGCAGTGTCACTGGGTCAGTAGCGGACCATCAGACCCGGATCGGAGCGGGTTACCTTACCGACTCGCGGCTTTTCAACCGCTTCGGTGCGGGGATCACGCTGCACCAGCTCATCACCGATTCGGGCCGTACCCCGAACCTGGTAGCCAGCTCGCGCCTGCAGGCAAAGGCCGCCGACCAGAACATGGAGGCCACGCGCTATGACGTCTTGCTGGCGGTGAATCAGGCCTTCTTTGAGGTGCTGCGCGCCCAGGCGCTGTTGAAAGTCGCGCAGCAGACGGTCAACGAGCGTCAGGTGGTAGCGGACCAGGTAACCGCGCTGGTGAACAACAAATTGAAATCTAACCTTGACCAGAGCTTCGCCGAGGTTAACCTTGCTCAGGCCAAGCTTCTGCTCATCACCGCCCAGAACAACATCGGCAAGTCACTTGCCCAGCTCAACCGCGCGCTCGGCTCTGATACCCAGCAAGCCTACACGGTTCAGGAAGAGGCGCTGCCCGCGGCCCCGCCCACAGCGGCCGATCCCCTCGTGACCCAGGCCATGACCAATCGGCCGGAATTGATTGCGCTCGGTTTCGATCAGCAGGCCGCGTACAAATTTCAGAAAGCGGAGCGCGACCTCTCCTTTCCGACCGTCGAGGGCATGGGCGTCGCCGGCGTTATCCCGGAAATTGCGCAGCTCACTCTACCCCACGTCATTCCGGACCATTACGAAGCGGCCGCCATTAATATCAACATCCCCGTTTTCAATGGGCACCTTTTTGCCGCACGCCGCACCGAAGCCTTGATGAAGGCGAAGGCCGCCGATCAAGATTTGCGCAACGAGCAGGAACGAATTTCGCGCGACGTCCGCGACGCCTGGGCCGACTCTACGACGGCCTATCAGCAGATTGGCGTATCCGACCAGCTTGTGAACCAGGCCAAACTGGCGCTAGCCCTCGCTCAAGGACGCTACAACCTTGGCCTGAGCTCAATTGTTGAGCTCAATCAAGCCCAACTCGCCGAAACTCAGGCGGAGATCCAGGACGTCAACTCGAAGTACGATTACCAAATTCAAAACGCCGCGCTGCAATACCAGGTGGGTTTACTGCGCTAGGAGTCGGGTAAATTCTAGTGGAAGGAGTAGCACGTCGCCGAGTCGGGTTTCGTCCGCCCGAAGCGAGCAGTTGGCGGAGCCTGCGTCGCGCTTTGTAAAGTTGCGACTTGGAGGTACCGACTGACCACTTGGCGAGCCGGGCGATCTCGCAGTGCTGGTATCCCTCGACGTCGTGCAAGTGAATGGCGGTGCGATAGCCCTTCGGAAGTAGGTCAAGTGCTTGCGCCAAATTGATTCGCTCGAGGGTGGACCGGAGTCTTAGATCGTCGCTTCCGTACTGGTGTCGGTGGGGGCCTTCCACACCCCAGTCCACGTCTTCGAGGGAAACTACCTGCAAAACTTTCCTGCGCAAGTGAACCAGGACCACATTCACAACCAAGCGATGGAGCCACGTCGAGAAGGCAGCCTCACCTCGAAAAGTGGAGATCTTGAGAAAGAGTTGCAGGAACGCATCCTGAGTGAGGTCCTCGGCGGATGCAGGGTTACCGGTCATCCGCAGACAAAGAGAATAGACGCGGACCTTGTGCCTGTTAAATAGCACTGTAAATGCCTGGTGGTCGCCCTGCTGGGCTCGCGCCACCAGTTGAAGTTCCAAACCTGCCCCCATACGACGACTTGCCCTCCATCGGTGAATGATCTTCCCAATCTTGACGTTGGCTGGCCGACCACGGCAGAAGAGCCGTACAGCCCTGCCTTGACGTTTGCCGCGCAAACCACAAGTGACATCGTGCGAAACCGGAGGCGGGGCCACCGAGGTTCGGTGTGCTTCGGCGGCTCGTCATCGCCGGAGATTCGCCCCGCCGTTGTGGCGATAGACGGTGCCTGAATTGTGGAACAGGCGCCATCCGTCTTCAGGCTGCGTGGGTCAGTCCCTGACCCAGCCAACGCGCGTCGGCGAGAGGTTCTCTCTCTGCCTCTTCCTGGCATTTCAGGCAGAGGCGCGCCCAGGGCATTGCGCTCAGCCGGCGTACCGAGATGGGCTCCCCACATTCCACGCAGCAGCCATAGGCGCCGGCGTCCATGCGCCGCAAAGCCTCGGTGACCTCGGCGAGCAGGTGGGCGTTGCGGCTGCAGGCCTCCAATGCCACATGCCGCTCGTTTTCGAGGGCCGTGTCGTCCATGGAGTCCGCAACTCTTTGGACTTCGATAGCTTCCGAGTCCCATCTGCTTTGCGCCAGCCTCCGCCGCTGCGTTTCCAGATTCTGTCTGTAGACCGCGAGATTTCTCATTGCCATAGCCGCATGCCTCCCACGTTGATGTCGCACGGGTCACGCCCGGCCCGCTCCCGTTGGCGTATCGCTTGACCTTTCTCGAATGTCAACGCCAGGGCTCTTAGAATTATTCGCGGCACTGCACCCATGGCCCGGCATCACCTCGTCAGAAGAGGGTCAGTTCCCCTTCCTTATTGGACCTTACGTGTATGGCCACGTTCGTGCCTATACCGTCGGCCCGCTAATTTTGCTCCGGACCTTGAGTAGGCCGCCCCGATGCGGGTGGTATTGCGATGCCCGACCGAAGCCAGGACGTTCGGAACTCGCTTTTCCGTCACGAACTTAACCGGCCGCACCCTCTTGTTTCCTTGCCGGTCCGCTGCGATTCACGTGCTGCGAATGGGTCGCATCAAATGGAGTGTAATAAGAGAGGCACACCATGAAAGGAACATCGATACGAATTGGGCAGCTAGGCCTAATCGTTCTGGCCACGGCGGCGTTAGCGGCAGCGGACACGACGAACATGCCCCCGCCGGGGACGCTGAATTACGTCGAGGGGCAGGTGTACGCGCAAGGCCAAAAACAGTCACCGAAGTCAGTGGGTACCACATACCTCGAACCCAACCAGGTTTTGGACACGCGCAGCGGAAATGCCGAGTTACTGCTGACGCCGGGTGTGTACATGCGAATCGGCCATGACAGTGCGGTAAAAATGATCTCGCCGGGGCTTGCGGATACCCAGATCCAATTGACGGGCGGGTCCGGCATTGTGGAAGTTGATGAATTGTTCAAGGAAAATGACGTCAGCGTGGTGTTGGACGGCGCGACTACGCGACTTGAAAAAGTAGGACTGTACGATTTCAACGCCGGTCAGCCTTCCGTGAAGGTGCTGGATGGCAAAGCCGTAACGTACGAAGGAGATCAGAAGGCCACGCTCAAGAAAGGGCACGAGGCGCTGATGGCGGAGGGACAGCCTCTTGTGCAGAAGAAATTCAACGACACCCAAGTGGAAGAAGATCCTCTTTACCGCTGGAGCAAGTTGAGAAGCGAATACGCGACGGAATCGAACGTTGACGCCGGCAACGCGCTCATGGCGGATGGCGGATGGTGGGGACCTGGCTGGTATTGGGATCCCTTCTGTGCGGATTTTGCCTTCATGCCTGGATGGGGAATGGGGTGGGGTGCCTTTGGCTACCCATTCTTCTCGCCGTGGTGCGTCGGATGGGCTCCTTACTACGGCTTCGGGGGCTACGGCGGCTTCTACCATTATCCCGTTACCCATCCCATCGCCAGAGGTGGCACTGGTCGGGCCGCGCCGCCGCTTGCGCACCAACCCAACGTGGGAGCCCGAGGGTTCCGTGCACTGCCCCGAACCATGGCCAGTGGCCGAATGGGAATGCCGGCGGGTGGGTTTCGGGGCGGCATGGTTGGTGGTGGGTTTCGGGGCGGTATGGTTGGTGGCGGGTTCCACAGTGGGGGTTTAGGAGGATTTCACGGCGGCTTCGCGGGCCGGCGGTAAAGCGCTTATCCGACGGCGAGACATCGCGTATCTCGGCTTCCGTCGCGACTCGATACTGGACGTCGGAAGTCGCTGCCGAATCCGCAAGCCTGTCTTTCGGTTGGGGCCGGGTTTATGACGCTCTGTATAGACCTGATCTCGGGGCTTGCCAACTCACAGGTGGGTGGTCGAACGCGGCGGAGGCCGAAGAGCTTCGAGGTCTCTCATAAACGTCGGCGAAATACCCTGAGTTTCCCTTCGCGACTACCACCCCGCAGGTATTCCCTTCCGAAATTCGCCGGGCTAGGCTGTGGTTGTGCAGCGTTATGAGCTTGGCTGCCTCGGGTTCTGGGAGGTGGGTTGGAGCCGGCGGCGTGAAGGAAGGCGACTCAAACTATGATTCGGCGATCGCTCAAATCATTCATTAGCAGCCTTGTGGATTTGGGGCCACGAAAGCGCCGCAGCCCGGCGCAGCCGCCTGTGGACAGCGTCACAATCGTCGGCCTCATGGACGGCGATGATGAGGATGGCCGTCTGCTCGCCGACATCGGAAATAGAAGCGGATGGAACGTGGTGTTAGTGGATACCTCTTCCGACGCCAAGGCCGCGCTCGATCAAGCCAAGGCGCCCGTAGTCCTCTGCGACCGCGAACTACTGGGGATGGGGTGGCGAAACGCCGTCGAAAGACTGGCGGGACCTCCAAACCAGGCCTGCGTGATCGTGCTCTCCGAAACCGTCGATACGTACCTTTGGAACGAAGTCGTCCGCTCCGGGGGCCACGACGTTTTGCCCAAGCCTCTCCGGGAGGAGGGCGTAGTCCGGGCTGTGCGTTTGGCCCGGACCTACTGGAACAGTCTGGCCCGGAACAGGCTTGCGTCTGGAAGAATCGTTGCAACTTCTTGAGCGAGTGTGGCCATGAACGACAAGTTGAGTTTCTTGTTGGTGCACGAATACGAGTTTCCGTTGACTGATCTCAAGCCAGTCCTGGACCGGCTGGGTTTCAAAGTACTGCGAGCACGAAGCTGCGCCGAGGCGAACTTCCTGCTCGCCTCACCGGAACCTCCGGCTGTGGTCTTCACGGATACGGAGCTGCCGGACGGAAGCTGGAGCGAAATCGTCTCCTTGGCAAGCCAAACTCAGTCGGCGGCGCCCGTGATTGTGGTGTCGAGCGTCCTGGATCTGACTCTTTATCTGGATGTTTCTGAAGGTGGGGCCGCGGACTTCATCGTGCCGCCTTTTCAAGACGAGGATATTCATTACGTGGCGGAGGGTGCCATGATGCGCAGCCAGCGGATGTCTTCTTTCTTATCCCGGCCGGCGCATCCCACTGTGCCGCCATGCGCATATCGATCGTCAGGACCCCCTGTTAGCGAAAAGACGCGAGGGGTTTAGAAATTTCTGTGTTAAGAAAGGACTCTCATGAAACACAACTATGGAAGTGCTCTTCTCGGTGCGGGCATCATCGCCTTGTTCGCAGGCAGCCTGGGGCTTGCCAAAACGACAGCGAAAACGATCCAGATTCTGTACCCGGCGCAGATCTCCGACGGGACGGTATTGAAACCAGGAACGTACCGGGTAGCGCTGAACACCGCATCGCAGAATCCGACGTTGGACTTCTCCCAAAACGGGCGGCAAGTGGCCCAGACACCCGTAAAGCTTGTCTCCGAGCAGGCTAAGAACACTCAGACGCAGGTTCTTTACAACACGGGTGGCAAGACCGACGTCATCACCGAAATCGATTTTAATGGTTCTAACCAGCGTATGCTCTTAGGGCACACGAGCCACCCGTGATGCCGCGGACCCAGATTTGGCCAGATTTCAACGGCCAATAGCTAGGGCGGGAAAGGGTCTCCCACCGGCTCTTTTCCGCCTGTCGCTCCAATTTTGGGGTGCCTACGAGATGATACCCTTCCGCACCGCATACAGAATTAACTCGGCCAGGCTATGGAGGTTCAGCTTCTCCTGGATGTTGCGACGGTGAGTCTCCACCGTGTACAGGCTCAGATTCAGTAGGGTTGCGATATCCTTGTTCGTCTTACCTTCGGCGAGTAGTTGCAGGATCTCTCGCTCGCGCGGAGTCAACAACTGGTAGCTGTCTTCGGCCCCGCGCCTCCCCATCTCCCGGACGTAATCTTCCACCAGTATTCTGCTGATTTCAGGGCTGAAGAAGGCCTTCCCGTTGCTCGCGGCCGTGATCGCCTGGATCAAGTCGCTCTCCGCCGAGTCCTTCAGCAGATAACCCTTGGCTCCCGCCTTGAGCGCCCGCAGGACGTAGCTTTCGTCCGCGTGCATACTCAGGATGACGATCGCCACGTGCGGCAACATCTCACTGATTCGCGCTGCCGCTTCGATGCCGCTCAGGTTCGGCATGGCGATGTCCAGAACAACCACGTCCGGCTTTGTCGCCTCCGCCTGTTCCACCGCCTGCCGCCCGTCCGAAGCCTCACCCACCACCGTGAAACCTGGCTGCCTTTCGAGCAGCAGCCGCAGTCCTCCGCGCATGATGTTGTGATCGTCTGCAAGCACAATTCGAATCGGCCTCATGCGGATGTTCACCTCAATGCCCGGCGCCGTTCTGCCAGGGCAGTTCGACAGCCAGAATGGTTCCATTGCCGGGCTCGGAGTGTATCCGGCACTCGCCTCCCAGGCTTGCCACCCGTTCCTGAATACCCAACAAGCCGAGACCTTTCGACTGCGATGCGTCGAAACCCTGACCGTCGTCCTGCACCGACAGCGCCAGCCGGTCCGGCTCCTGCCGGATCCTGATGCGGACGGTCTTGGCTTCCGAGTGGCGGGCGCAGTTGTTCAGAGCTTCCTGAACCACACGGTAAATGCAGGTCTTGTAGGAGTCCGGGAGCTCATCCGATCCGAGTTCGGTCGCGACGCTGACATCCATCGAGGTGCGCTTGGAAACCTCCCGCGCCTGCCAGCGCAGGGCCGGTATCAGGCCCAGGTCATCCAGCATCGAAGGGCGCAAAAGAAGGGCCATATTTCGCACGACGCGCACCGAGTTCTCCACCAGGTTTTTCATGGATGCGAGGTGGCTACTCGCTTGCTCCGCTAACGGCGTCCCCAATTCCGAGGATAGATTCCTCAGCTCCACCAGCACGGCCGAAAGCGACTGGCCCACCTCGTCGTGCAACTCACGAGAAAGGGAGCGCCGCTCGGATTCCTGTGCCTGCACCAGACGAGCAGAGAGTTCCTTGAGTTGCCCGCGCGCCTCCACCACTTCGCGATATTGAGCCTGCGCTTCGGCCGCCAGGCGCATGATCTTCTGGGTACTGAACACCGCGGTTCCCAAACCGAGCAGCAGAGCCGCCAGCAGGGTAATGGCCAGCCGGTCTTGAAACGCTGACATCAGGCCGTCCACGCGTCGGTTGCCTTCGTCGAGCTGTTGTTCGTTGATCTTCTCGATGCGGCTGGCAAGCTCAAGCATGGCCGTTCGCCGGGGATAAACCTGGTCACGCAGAAAAGCGTAGCCGTCCGTCCGCCGCTGGCCCGGGCTCCATTGGAGAATCGGACCCAAAGTATTCCAATACCGCGAGAGCTCCGCTGCTAGCTCAGCGTAATGCGCGGCCTGGGCCGCGTCGCTTTCGCCGCCGTAGGATGTCATGGCCGAATCCATCTCCCTGCGGACCTCTTCCAGGTGCGCTCGATGCGTCTCGGCGCGTTCGGGATCGGGATCGAGCAGATAGTCGCGCACATAGGTCCCGGAAAGGTAAAGCTCAGAGCGGACGTCATTCAAGACATGGTTTTCGGCAAGGAACTGCCGGCGGATCTGATTATCGCTGCGCCTGATCTGGCGCAGCATGCGTATCTCGTCGAAGCCGGCTACGGCCATGATCGCCAGAAGACCGCCGAAGCCGAACGCCAAAGTGAATCTGGCGCTCAGCGAAAGGTCGTCTGACGAGCGCCTGTGCGCGTGGCTGGCCAACTCTCTGGGGCTGACCGAAGGGGTCGAGGCCGGCAGTGCGGTCTCACGGGCTGGCATGACATTCTCCGCAAGCAACTCTTACAGCCTAAACCCGGGCCAGCGTGATGGGAAGGGTTCTGAGCTCTGGGCGGACCTCCTACTAGTAGATTTGCGACGAAATACCAGGCACGCGGTATGAGGCTACTGCTCGCGCGCCCCCGCCCTTTGTAAACGTTGTTCTGGTGGCACAACTCGGTCGATACCCAAAATCGGGTGGACGCACGGGGCCGGCGAAACCGCGGCACGGCGAACAATTTCACCCGAGGATATCCCGGACGCGGCTGCGGGCGGTGACGTCCCTCGGGCTTCCCGCCGTCCGCTCAAGCCACGAGGCGAAGTCGCGCAGCTTCACCGTGTGCTCAACCGGAATCTCGGTCACAGCAACCCGAACCGTGCCGAACTGCTCCGAAAACCCCTGAACCCAATCATGACCGCGTATGGCCTTCAGGCCGAGCGCAACAGCTTCATAAAGTGTCGCCGCAGTCACCTCAACCGTGTGGCTCACGCCTTCGGTGTCCACGATCGTGACTCGGCAAGACCGGACCGCCATAACCCGGCAGTTTAGCACTTTCGCTTTCTATTCGCCATATCTTTTTGCGAATGATTGATGACGGGTGTTAGCTGCGATTCTGTTCGGCCACTCTCGCAGATCAAGGCCAACTCAGATAGTGTGGAGGGGGAAGACGCGTGGAAGTCCGACTGCCTTGCGAGGGGTCAATTTGGCTAAAGTTGAACGCGCCGTCTCGGCCGGCACGGCCAGCCGCCCAGGCCAGGGGCGCCTGCCGGAAGGGGACGCGAAGCAGGCGGCGGCGATTCTCGCCGGAGACCGAAAGGCCACGGCGGAATTCGTCTCCCGCTATGCGGATCAGGTGTATCGCTATGTCTTTGCGCGTCTGGTACCCCGGACGGATCTGGTGGAGGATCTCGTACAGGACGTATTCCTGGCCGCATGGGAACACCTGGCGGCATTCCGGGGCCAATCTTCGTTGGAGGCTTGGTTGCTCGGAATCGCCCGGCACAAGGTGGAAGATCACTACCGGACGCAGTTGCGGGCGCCGCTCTCAGTGGAGGAAGGACCCGAGGACGCGAGCGAGTGGTCCCTTATGCCTGATTGGGATGAGAAACTCGACGAAGAGAGAATTCGGGAACGAACTTTGCGGGTCCTGACGGACCTTCCCGAACCCTACCGGCTGGCGTTGCTCTGGCGATATTGGGAGAAATGTCCGGCGCAGGAGATGGCGGCGCGCACGGGCAAGACCGAGAAATCGATCGAGAGACTGCTGGCTCGCGCTCGGCGCCAGTTCAGGAGAAAGTGGGAAGATGCCTGATCAAAAACAGGACGAGAGACTCTTCAGCCAACTGGCGGAGCGCACGGGCCTGGACTCAAGGCAGGCTCTCCCAGCCCCTTCGCGTTTGAAGGCGAAAATCTACTCTGCCCTGATGCTGCGCGAATCGGCCTCGAAGCGGCTCCGCAGTATCCCCGAGACCAAAGCCGAGGGAGGCAAACTCTGCGTCTTTGAGGAGCTCGTCCGCATTGCGCCTGTGAGCACCAAGATGAAATCGCTCAACATCTGCCGCGTCTGCCATGCCCGCGTTCTCGGCGAATCGATGGAAAAACCGCCCATCTACTGGGCCAACTGCCCGTACGTGGAGTTTAAGAAGTCGTAGTAACGCGTCATGTTCTGTAGCGCGGCTTCGTGCCGTCCGAGGCGGCTTGCAAGCCCATCAAAAGCGTTTCACCAGCCCAAAGAGGTTCTGAAAGTTCTTCAGGCCGCGCTGGCCCGGAGGAGAAAGCTCAGCGCTAATGGGATTGGAAGAGCTGGTCTCGCTGAAACTATAACGGAACCACCAGCCCCCGCCCAGCCGCACGTCCATGCCGACGGCGACGCGCAGGCCGATGTTGACGTCTGAAAAGTGTTGCGGCGGAATCGCGGGCGAACCGGTTGCCGCAATCAACGCTTTCACGGAACTGCTAAGCCATACGGCGCCCGTGCCCCCGGAAAGATACGGCCGAACCCGGCTCTTGCGGTTCCTGAAGTACACCAGCAGATCCGCAATCGCGCTGCTCTGCTGAGAAGTCCGGGCCTGTTGATAAGCGGTCGCGCCCGCGGGCCCGAAAGCGGTAGAGACCAGCGTCACGTCATTGCGATTCCAGATGTAGTTCGCCTGAAGACTTGCATACTGAGAAAAATCCCAACCTCCGAAGACGTTCAGCGCTGCTCCGTTCTCAGGCTTGTAGAGCGAGGTCTGACCGCTGGTTCCGGAAAGAATGTAGCGGCCATCGCCTGAGAGTGTGGCCACGCCGCCCAAGGCACCGAAATAGAAATCGCCGCCCAGCACTGGGCGTGAACCAGCCATGAGCGCCGTGCTGGCGAGAGCTGACAACAGTATCGTCTTCATAGGTGCTCCTGCGCACTCGCAACCGCGCTCTACTATTCTACGTGTGCCGCAGGCAGCGGAAATAGAATCTGTATTCACTTGCGCAGTGTCCCGCAAAAAGAAAGCGAGGGGGATTCTGCGCGGCCACGCGACTATGACCTTCGGGGGATGGTGAGAGTTCTGCTGGCCCTTCCGGGCCCCAGCCTCCACCAATCTAATTCATTCGGGAGGTTCCATGTACTTAAGAAAGATCTTGGCGGGCGGAAGAAACGCATTTCTTTTTGGAGTTGTGGCCGTTCTTGCTCTGGCAGCCGGCAGCACGCGCGGTTCTGCCCAAGGAAACTCGTCAAATCGCACCGGCAACGTCTACGTCATGACCAACCAGACCGCAGGTAACGGGATTATGGCTTTCAACCGTGCGCCGAACGGCTCACTGCGCATGGTGGGAACTTTTTCGACGGGCGGCTTGGGCTTCGGCAGCGGGAATGACCCTCTGGGCTCACAGGGGTCGCTTCTGCTGAGTGACGACGGCCACTTCTTATTCGCCGTCAATGCCGGCAGCGATGACATTTCCGTGATGCAGGCCGGCACCTCGGGGCTGAAGCTGGTCGGCACGTTTCCGTCGGGCGGGACCGAGCCCACCAGCCTGGCTCTCTATAAAGACCTGCTTTACGTCCTCAATGCTGGCGGCACGCCGAACATCACAGGCTTCCAACTGAATCCCAACGGAACGCTCACCATGTTGGCCGGTTCCAGCCGGCCGTTGGCCGGAGGAACAGCGGCAGCACCCGCGCAGGTGGGCTTCACGCCTGACGGGTCGTTTCTGGTTGTAACGGAGAAGGGCACGAACCTGATCGATACCTATCAGGTTCTCCCAAGCGGTCTGGCCAACGGTCCCGTTTCCAACACCTCGAACGGTGCGACCCCGTTCGGGTTCGCCTTTGGCCGCTCCAGTACGCTCGTCGTTTCAGAGGCGGGCGGCGGCGCAGGCGGAACCAGCGCAGCCTCTTCCTACCTGATTTCGATGCCCAGCGGCACTCTCATGACGGTGACTCCCTCGGTCGGCGACACCCAGATGGCTGCCTGCTGGGCCGTGGCCACCAACGACGGGCGCTTCGTTTACCTGTCCAACTCCGCCAGCGGGACGCTCTCCTCTTACAAGGTTGGTTCTGGAGGGCAACTTATGCTGCTTGATGCTACGAGCGGGACGACGGGCAGCGGAACTGTCCCAATTGATATGGCGATCACCGCGAACAGCCAATTCCTCTACGCGCTCGACGACGGCACCGGAGCCGTCAGCGCTTTCCTCATTGGATCTGACGGGAGTCTCACGGCCCTCTCCGGCGCCAGCGGCCTGCCTTCCGGCGCTCAAGGGATTGCCGCGCGTTAGAGCCGTTAGCAATTGCAGAAGCTCCTGACGATTCACGAGCACCCGCAAACATGACCACAAGGGCGTGGTCTCAGCCGATCGGTTGAGGCTGCGCCCTTCCAACCTCAGCATAGGGACGGCCCCCCATGCTGGGGTTGGGCGTGTCTGCGGGTCGTTCCAAGCCGCAAGGTGGCGAGATCATCTTCTAGTATATCGTTTCATTGAAGTATATCCATTATTGAGTGAGGCCCGAGAGTGCCTCAAATTTCGTCCAACGATGGACCACCGGACAAGCATTAATTTCCGCGATCCCCTTGAGGATGCGATCGCGAAGCTCCTCCCACG
>DATJYK010000430.1:0-27203 GCA_035578005.1 Terriglobia bacterium | reverse complement strand
GACCTTCTTGACTGCCGCCCGTGCTCTGGCCTGTCAATCCTCTTCGAGGTGAACCACCGACCGGAGAGCCGGATGCGGGAAACCCGCCCGTCCGGTTCGGAGGGAGGGGGAGCGTTCACCCGCTCCTCCTACCCCTATAGCGCTAGTTTTCACACAAACTCTGAAGCCCCTTTCATCCCGTGGTGAGAGATGCTGGTTACCAGTGCCGCTAGCGGAGTCAGCCGACAAGTTCATAACGAAATTACTATGATAGCAACAGGGCAAAACAAGCAAAATTACCGAGCGAAACCGTTAGGTGTATGAAAACAAAGGACCGGGTAGTGAGAAAAGTGAGAAACCGGTTGGGGGCTCCTGGCGGTAAACCTTCGCTTCGCTCAAGGGCAGGCAGGGCCATCTTGACCACGCTTTAAATGTACAAACCTGAGGGGGCGGAACGCCTACGTCCGTACCCGAAGCAGCAGATAGATGCCACCGACACCGAAGAGCACATCCGGTGACCAGGCGGCGATGGCGGGAGGAAGCTGACCGAGGTTGCCCATCGCTTCGAACAGACTCGACACGGCCCAGTAGACAATAGCGATTCCAATACTGACCGCGACCCCGGTCAGCGCACCTTTGCGCCCCGCAGTGAAGGAGAACGGAATCCCGATGAGTCCGACGACGAGAGCGATGAGCGGGTAGGAGAACTTGCGATCGAGCTGAACAGCGAGCGGGACTACGTCAAAGCCGCTCTGCTTCAACTCGCGAATGTAATTGCGAAGCTCGACAGCGCTCATTTGGGCAGAAGTTTTCACCTCTTTTTTGAAGTATTCCGGAGGCTCAACGAGTTCGCTAAAGGTCGCCACCGGAAAAGTGCGGTAGGATGTAACCTTACCGCCTTCGAGATTGCGCACCCAGCCATCCTCAAGAACCCATCCGGGCAGATGGGGTTCCCAGAGCGCTCGCGTCGCGTAAATGCGCCGGGTAAGTTGGAAGCTGGCGGGATCGAACTCAAACACAGACAGATTGGCGAAGACGTTGTGATCGGGATCGAAAAATCGATAGTTGTAAATGCTGCCCGACCCGCCGAAAATCCACTGGAGGTCAGGTGTACGGTAGGTTTGTGCCGGGCGGCCTTTGATCTCATTGCGATAGGCGCTCTGCTGCTGGTTAGTCTCGGGAAGGTACTGATCTCCGAGCACGAACATTCCCGCGCTCAAAAGGCCTGCGGCGGCCAGCACGGGAAGCGAAAGCCGGTACAGGCTTACGCCCGCGGCCTTAATAGCGGTAATCTGGCTGGTCTTCGTCAGCAGGCTGAAGTTCACGAGCGTGGCCATCAGCACGGTTAGGGGCAGCATGAGATACACGACGTAAGGGCACAGGTAGCGGAAGTAGTCCAGAACCAGCGCCAGCCGGGCGTGGTTGCGAACGATATCACCCAGAAGCTGGAAGAAGTCGAACACCATGTAAACGCCCACGAAGGTGACCAGCAGCAAGGCTAAGTAAAGGAGCCAACCGCGCATCACATACACATCGAGGATCTGGAAGAAGCGGCTGCCCGGAGTCCGCGGCCTCACCGGCGTTCCAACCGAAACGGGCTGCCGCCGATGCCAAATCTTGGTGAAGCTGCGGCCGAAATCTTCGAACCACTCGAGGAAGCGCTGAACCACTAAGCGCGCGCGGCGCATGCGAGCGATCATCAGCACACCGGCGATGGCGAAAACGAGGTTCGCCGCCCAGAGGCCCGCGATGGGATCGATGCGTCCTTCTTTTGCCAGGTTCGTGCCGAAAGCCATCACGATGTAGTAGAGGAAAACCAACAGAATGGTCACCATCACGCCCACGGCCTTGCCACCCTTACGGCTAAACATACCGAGCGGAATGCCGACGAGAGAGAACACCAAGGAGGCCATCGGCAGCGCCAGGCGATAATTCAATTCCACCCGAGCGGTCCGCCGCTGAAGTGGGTCAGAAGAGTGGGTGGCAATCTGAAACAGGGCTCCCGCAGCTTGCATCGTCGGTGATCGGGGCTGGGCCGTGGCGTCGGCGCTCGGCGGCGGCGGCAGCGGGATGTCTGTCGCGGTGAAGGATGTTACGGAATAGCGCGCCGGGTCTTGGGGATCGATCTCGTGCATCGCTCCACCTTCAAGGTGCAGCACCAGGGCGCCGGAACCGGCAACGTTGACAAGAGCACCCGTTTCCGCTAAGGTCACTTTCGGTCCGCCTGTGGCGGCGCCTCCGGTTTCCGCAATGAAGACGTTACGCCAGCGGTTTCGCGTGATGTCCTGGATGTACAGGAGCCTGCCGGGAAACTGCTCGATGAAGACGCGTGGCTGGATTTCGTAAGCAACTTGGCTGTTCCGGATTTCCGCTTCCTTCCGGATGAGTTCCAGATTGGATCGCGGCGCGAGGTAAAGGCTCATCGCCGAAGCAAGAAGCCATCCGGCCACAGCGTAGGTCATCACAGGCCCGGCGAAGCGGCTCACCCCTATTCCGACCGCGCGCGCAGCAATCACTTCGCCGTCGGCGGCCAGACGGCTAAGACCCAGCAACACGCCCACGAGCACGGCCATCGGAATCGTAAGTACCAGGATTTCCGGCACCGGGGCCAAGAAGAGCAACAAGATTGTCAACGGAGAGAGATTGCGCCGCGCCACAACCTCGAGCAACTGATTCATGCGCGGAATGTAAATGATGAAGGTGAAGACGAGGAGCCCAATGAATGAGTACGAAGCAATTTCCTTCAAAATGTATCGGGTTAAGATCCGCATGGTTCAGAGGTAAGAGCCCCGCCGGGCGTACCCATCATGCTAGCACAGGCATCGATCCCCTAGCAGCATGATGAAAGACGGCGCACGGTTCATGATATGAATTGGGTTTTCATCATCCTGCTAGAGAGAACATACAGGTTTCATGGCCCCAACTTATCTGATGCTGCTTTGGCATCAACATCAGCCCTACTATAAGGATCTCATTGAAGATCGATACACCATGCCGTGGGTGCGGCTTCATGCCCTCAAGGACTATTACGGTATGGTGGCGGAGCTCCGCGACTTCCCCTCAGTGCACGTCACCTTCAATCTAGTGCCTTCGCTGCTGGCGCAGCTTCAAGACTACGCGCAGGGAAGAGCGAATGAAGAGGCGTTTGAGGTGGCGTTTAAGCCCGCGGCCGCGCTCAGCCTGCCGGAGCGGGAGCAACTGCTCCATTACGCTTTCCAAGTCAACCGCGAAAACCTGCTTTACCGATATCCGCGGTTCCGCATGCTTTTCGAAAAAGCAAACCCTGGTGAGCTCGGCACGCGCTTGGCAGCGGCATTTTCCGAAGCCGAACTGCGCGACCTTCAGGTGCTGTCCCAACTCGCTTGGTTTGAAGAGACGTGGCTCACTTCAGACGCGGAGGTTAGCCGGCTTGTCAGAAAGGGGAAGGGTTTTAACGAGACGGACAAAATCATCCTCCGTAAGAAGGAGCAGGAACTATTCCAAGCTGTGCTTCAAGAGCATCGGGCCGCTCTGGAGCGCGGACAGATCGAGATCTCAACCTCGCCCTTTTATCACCCGATCCTGCCGCTGCTGTGTGACACCGACGTGGCGCTCGAGTCGCACCCGGGCGTCCGGTTACCCCGGGGCCGCTTTCGGCACCCCGAGGACGCCGTGAGTCAACTCCGGGCGGCCCGTGAACTCCATCGGCAAGTCTTTGGCAGCGAGCCGGCCGGCCTCTGGCCCAGCGAGGGCAGCGTTTCGGACGAGGCACTGGCGCTGGCAGCAGGCTTAGGGTTTCAGTGGGCTGCCACGGATGAGGGCGTGCTGGGCCGCTCGCTCGGCATCGGGTTTGCACGCCAGTCTGATGGCTCGCTGTGGGGTGGCCACGAACTGTATCGTCCTCACCGCTTGGAGACGCCGAACGGGCCGATCTCGCTGTTCTTTCGTGACCATGAGATCTCTGATCTGATCGGTTTCGTCTATTCGGGCATGCCGCCCGAGTCCTCAGCAGGCTCTTTGATGGATAGAGTCCGGCGGGCCGGCCGCAGTATGGGAGATGGTCCGGCGGTGGTTTCGATCATTCTGGATGGCGAGAACGCCTGGGAGTTCTATCGCGAAAACGGCCGGCCTTTCTTCCGGGCGCTCTACGGCATGTTGGCTCGCGATTCCGAAGTACGCGCGGTGACGGCGAGCGAGGCTCTGCAGAAAGTCGAGCCCGGCCGTCTCTCTCACGTGGTGCCGGGCTCATGGATCAACGCCAACTTCGACGTCTGGATTGGCGCCGAGGAAGACAATCATGCCTGGGACCTGCTCTCGAACGCGCGCGACTTCTTTCAACAGGAGTCGGCAAAGCCCGGCCACGATCCCGACCAGGTGCGTTTAGCTGAGCAGGAACTATGCGTAGCCGAAGGCAGCGACTGGTGCTGGTGGTACGGCCCCGAGCACTCCACAGCCAACGACGAGGAATTCGACTGGCTTTATCGCAAGCATCTGAGCAACGTCTACCGTCTGCTGGGGGCGCCAGCCCCCGACGAGCTGGCGATTCCCGTGAAGCGCCCGCGCGGGACGGCCCACAACGTCGAGCCCGCGGACGAGGTCAAAGCCGTGATCGACGGCTTGGTGACCAATTATTTCGAGTGGTTGGGCGCCGGAGTCTACTCCCCGGCGGCCACTTCCGGGTCAATGCACGGGCCTACGCCCGCACTCGACAGCGTGCATTACGGCCGCAGCGACTCGGTGTTCTACCTTCGTCTTGATCTCAATCGTCTGTTCCTGCAGTCTCACTCCGAATTCTCCATCCG
This sequence comes from Terriglobia bacterium, assembly GCA_035578005.1. Lineage (GTDB taxonomy): Bacteria > Acidobacteriota > Terriglobia > UBA7540 > UBA7540 > Gp13-AA77. The sequence continues at coordinate 22,443 of DATJYK010000430.1, read as the reverse complement.
TGTCACGCTCGAAGCAGCCAGCACGCTCCGCGTGCATGCTCACATTCGCCGCGGCGAACTGCGCGAGACAGAATTGTGGACGAACGACGTTCCCGTGCCTCGTGAGAGCCTTGGTGACAGCTTTGAAATCGCGCTAGGCCGAATCCTGGAATTGAGGGCCGGCTACGACCTATTCGGGTTGGCTGCTGACAAATACATGCGCGCGCAAGTCTCCGTTTGGGAACAAGCGATTCCGGTTCAAGTAATTCCTCAAGAAGGTTGGCTCAGCATTAGCGCTAACAGAGATTCAGAATACTGGTAGGGTTGCGACTTACTTCTACCGAAGCCCTCCAGCGCTTAGCCTCTGGCGTTCGTTATTCCAGCCAGTCCGGAACTGCGACATCAACGGGTTGAGCCCCGACGTTTACAGTGGTGACGAGCGGAAATGGCACGCTCGCAACCTTCGTCGACTTCGCGCTGATCGGTGAAGTACCGAGAACCGCCAAGCTGGAACCGGCCGAGTCCGCCACCACCAGGAAGCGCTCGTCGGGCGTCAACGCCAACGCCGAGGGAGCGATGCCGGCGCGAGTTGAAAGCGTCGAGCCGGTCTGTGACCGGTTCTGCAGATCGATGGCCTGCACAGTTCCATCATCGTGGTTAGCCACGAAAAGTCTCTTGGAGTCCCGGGTCGTCAGTGCTGCCACGGGCCCATTTCCAGTGGGCATCTCGCTTTCCACATCGTCGTGGAATGTATCGAGGATCACGAGGGTGGCCGACTCTCGGCAGAGGGCGATCAACTCGCCGCCGTCTGCCTTTAACGCCAGAGCGACGGGTCGCGAAGCAAGATCGATATCAGAGAGAACCTGGCGCGTGGTCAGGTCCACGGCTGTTATTTTGGGCTCTCCGGTATCGGCGACGAACAGCTTGCTACCGTCAGGCAGAATCGCCATCGGCCCAGGCGCCTTGCCAACCTGAGTCACTCCCAAAATCGCCCGCGATGTCGTGTCAACGAATAGAAGGCGGTCGTGGGCGCCATCCGCCGCAATCAGCAACTTTCCGTTCGGCGAGAAAGCCAACGCGGAAATATCTCCTCCTGACTTGACGCGACCCTCGATCTCGCGGGTCGCGCAGTCGATCAACACGATCTCGCCCCGAGCGTCACTCGCTGCCGCGAGGTGGCCGTCGGCCGTGATCGCGAGGTTAGCGGCAGGGGATCCGATGTCAATGCTGGCGTTCACGCGGAGCGTCGGGTATCCGATCACGCTGACGGTACCGGACTGGCTCAGCACCAATAGCTCTCGCGCGCCCGGTCTCGCCAGCACCTGCACAGGCTGGGGCGCTACCGGAATCTCAGTCCTCACCTGGAACGTCGCAAGATTCACCACCGCCACCGTGTTTGAGGCTTGGTTTGCCACAAATGCGAGATAGGGCTTGGGAGGGGGCGGCCTGCGCGCGCACGAGCTGAGCACCGACGCGACAGCGGGCAGGACTGCTGCGAGGATGAGAACGTGGGTGGGCCAGCCAAGACACGGCCGCCACACCGGGAAGGATAGTTGGCGGAGTCGTAGAACGCGGGCGGGCCGTGTCAAGAGCGCCACTCAGTTGCGCGCGGCCATTTCGGTAGGCGATAGCGCGGTCGTCCTTCCCACCACGGCCGCGATGGCTGTAATCTCGCGCATCAACTCGTCGAACTGGTCAGGGTAAAGCGACTGGTAACCGTCAGAGCGGGCGTGGTCAGCGTCAGGGTGGACCTCCACAATCAGCCCGTCAGCGCCCACGGCCACCGCCGCCCTCGCCATCGGCACCACCTTGTCGCGCCGTCCGGTGCCATGGCTCGGATCGACGATAATAGGCAGGTGCGACAGGCTCTTCACCGCAGGGATCACTGAGAGGTCCAGCGTGTTCCGGGTGTGATCGGCAAAGGTACGCACCCCACGCTCGCACAGGATGACGTTGTAATTGCCCTCCGCCAGGATGTACTCGGCCGCCATCAGGAACTCCTCCAAAGTGGCGGAGAGCCCGCGCTTCAGCAAGACCGGCTTGCGCGAGCGTCCCACTCGCTTCAGCAGGGAGAAGTTCTGCATATTGCGCGCGCCCACCTGCAGCACGTCAGCGTAACGCTCGACGAGGTCGCAATTCTCTGGGTCGATGGTTTCGGTCACAATCAGCAGGCCAAAGGCGCTCCGCACCTCAGCCAGCAGCTTCAATCCTTGTTCACCAAGCCCCTGGAAGGCATAGGGCGAGGTTCGCGGCTTGAAGGCGCCGCCGCGCAGCAGGCGCGCGCCCAGGCGACGTACGCTTTCGGCTGCGGCGAAGATCTGCTCGCGGCTTTCGACCGCACAGGGACCGGCAATGATGGCGAGCTCCGTCCCACCCACGCCGAAGCCACCTTGGGCTGGGCCCACTTGCACCACGGAATTGTCAATCTTCAGTTCGCGACCCACCAGTTTGTAGGGCTTTGAGACTGGGATTGCTTCGCCCACGCCTGGAAGCGTCTCGAACTCAGCAGGCTCGAGAGGGCCGGGATTACCGGTAATGCCGATGGCGGTCCGCTGCGCGCCCGGCATGGGGTGCGCGCGATAGCCCATCGACTCGATTTTGCGGCACACACGGGCGACGTCTTCTTCCGTCGCCCCCGGTTTCATCACGATCAGCATTTGGGTAACCTTTACCTTATGCCACCTGCCTATTCGACTTCAAGCGCACACCTGATAGACTGACAGACTCGTCTATGAGCCAAACTCAATCGGCATACGCGGCCGCCGAATCTGTCATGCTGCGCGGCTTTTGGTACTCACCTCTGCGGAGTGACCAACTCGGCCGCGGCGCCGGCCTAAGGCCGCGCCCGGTGATGCTGCTCGGCACGCCCATCGTCGTCGGGCGCGACCGCCAGGGCCGTCCCTTTGCCATGCGCGATAGTTGCCCGCATCGCGGCATGCCGCTCTCGCTCGGTCACTTTGATGGCAAAGAGCTGGAGTGTCATTACCACGGCTGGCGCTTCGATGCGTTGACAGGCCAGTGCACGGCCATTCCGTCGCTCGTAGCCGATTCCACACTCAAAGTCGAGCGCATTCGCGCGGGCCACTTCGCCTGCGAAGAGCATGACGGCTACATCTGGGTGTATGTCCCCTATCCTGGCACCAAAGGAGAGCCCGAAACGCCGGCGCCGCGTCTGCCTGTCTTCGGCGAGAAGTACCGCGTGGCTCACCTCGCCGCCGACCTTCCCTTGAGCATCGATCACGGCATCATCGGACTCATGGACCCTGCGCACGGGCCCTTCGTCCACCAGGCCTGGTGGTGGCGAAGTCAGCGCAGCATCCACGAGAAACAGAAGGAATTTGAACCGATACCTAACGGCTTCCGCATGACCGCCCACGCGCCTTCGGGAAACAGCGCGGCCTACAAGCTGCTTGGGGTTTATGGCGAGCCGGTCACTACCACCATCGACTTTGTCTTACCCAACGTCCGCCTGGAGCAGATTCACTGCGGCGGCAAGTGGTTTTCTAGCCGAGCCATGGTGACGCCGGTAACCGCTACCAGTTGCCGCATCGATTTCTGCGCGGCCTGGAACCTTTTCCCCCACGTACCCTTCGTGAAATCCGTCTTCAAAATCTTCGGCCGCATGTTCATCGGCCAGGATCAGCTCACCATGACCCAGCAAGCCGAAGGGTTAAAACACAACCCACCTCTGATGCTTATTGATGACGCCGACCGGCCCGCCAAGTGGTACTTCGCCCTGAAGCAGGCCTACCTCGATAGCCGCGAAACAGGCGCGCCGATGGTGCACCCGATAGAAGGTCCGGTCACTTTGCGGTGGCGAAGCTGAAGCTGACGTGGGGTGGGCGGGAGGGAGCGACAAAGTCGACAGTCGAAGGTCGAAAGTCAACGGTTGACCGGCTCGGCAGGCTGCTGGGGGGAGCATCAACAGAAAGCTACATCGGCGTAAAGACTCTGTGGTCTACGCCACCGGCGTCATTCCCGCGCAGGCGGGAATCCACGACTTTTCGCACAGGGTCGTATGACCCGCGCCTGCCGGCCTTTTATTGCGCGTGAACGGCAGCGGCCGCGGAACTGTCATACACCCGCCGGATGACGAGGGGTGCGGCGAGGCGGGAGCTATCGAGCTCGGAAGTATAGTAAAGTTGCTTGCCGTCCGGGCTCAGCTCGTAGGCTTCGGTAAGCTTCCCGGAGTGGCCCAGTTTGCTTTCGGCAACCAGGCGGTTGCCGCTCCAGTGCGTCTTGATGCCCGTCTTTGGGCCGCTGGAATCGTCTCCTTTGTGCTTCTTTCCGTCAGGATAAAGGTTCTCACTGCGGTCCGCGTCGCCGGTGATTGAAATCTGCTTATCGGTCTGGTCGACGGTCAAGTCTTTCGGGTCAGTGGCCAAAGCCTCCAAATCTTCGCCATTGATCCCTTCGCTCTGACCGACGCCGCCAGGCCCTCGGCCCATTCCGCCGCGACCCATTCCCCCCGGGCCTCCCGGTCCTCCCATGCCCCCCATTCCGACCCCGCCGCGGCCCATCCCACCGCCGCCGGTACCGCCCGGGTAATCAGTCCCCGGATAGCCTCCGCCATTGGGATACGTGCCTCCCCCACCCGGGTAACCGCCTCCGTTTGGATAGCCGCCGCCCGAACCTCGCTGCGACACCCGGCTGTTCTGCTCCGCCTCCTGCACCTTCTGCTGGGCGTTGTCACTTTGGCTCGCGTTGTACGTCCACTTGCCTGAAAGATGAGGCGCGTCAGACTTGTCATTCGCCAACGCGAGGCGGGACGATCCCGCCACCGCCACTGCCAGAAGGCCAATGGCAAGCGAAAGCATAACGATTGCCGAAGTTCTGAAGTTCTTTGTCATGGTCGTCTACCTCGAAACCTGCCAGGCGAGTAGTGTCTCAGTTTGGGGTGGCACGGGCATCCTGCCCGTGTTATTTCATGGCCAAGATGGCCATGCCACTTCAAACTGAGATACCACCGCCAGACGAGTTCGGTATCTCACCGGTTGAGATTCGAGGGCGCAGGCGGGGGTTGTACCGAACACGCCGTCAGACTCGCTGTGTCACGGGTCAGACGTAGGGGCGGCCCTTGTGGCCGCCCGCGTAACAGCGCTGCCTTGAAATGGGCGGCCACAAGGGCCGCCCCTACGTCTGGCCCGTGACCTTACTTGTTTTTCAACGTCTCAGCGTTAGACAATGGGCGGAGAGGGGGCACAATCGACGGCGAGGTAAGGCCCCAATGATTCTCGAGAACGAACCGCAACTGCGACCCTCCAAGAACGCTGACGAAAACAGGCGGAACAAGAAGTCATCCTTAGGGCTGACGCTTGGGCTCGTTGCGCTCCTGGGCCTCGCGGCCTTCCCGGCGTGGCGGCTGCAACGCCTCGAAACCGAAATGGCGCAGCTCAGCCGGCAGGTGGTGCAGGCGGACGAGAAGTCCAGCCAGGCCCTGCTCCACGCCTCGCAAGCGGAGGCCAGCGCGCAGCAGGCGGCGCAGCAAAGAGACCAGGCGGAGCAGGCCAAAGCGCAGTTTCAGCAGACGGCCCAGGCCGCCACCCAGCAGGCCGAGACCGCTCAAGCCCAGGCAGCAAAAGCCCAGCAGGAAGCGGAGCAGTACCGCCAGCAGCGCGAGGCTGAGCTCGAGCGCCTTCAACAAGCCCTGAATCAAATCGCCGAAACGCGCCGCACCGCCATGGGCCTCATCATGACCCTCGACAGTAACTCCATCCGATTCGACTTCGACAAAGCCGACATCAAGCCCCAGTACCGCGAGGTGCTCAGCCGTGTGGCGGGCGCTCTGAGTGCATTAAAAGGCTATCGCATTGGCGTTGATGGGTACGCCGACGACGTCGGCACTGAGGAATACAACATCAAGCTGTCGCAACGGCGCGCCGCAGCCGTACGTGATTACCTTGTCCAGGCCGGCCTCGATCCCAGCATCCTTTCCACGAACGGTTACGGCAAAGCTGACCCGCGGGTCTCCGGGAAATCCGACCAGGCACGCGCCGCGAACCGGCGGGTGGAGATCGCTATCGTGGATTCAACGCTGGGGAGCGCAGCCGAGCTTGCTCCCGAACATTGACGCGGTGGTGAGTGCGTCCTGACGCCAACCGGCCAGGCGGGTATGATGGTCGGCGATGATGCGGGTTCGAAGTCGAGACATTCCGTTGTAGTATTGGGAGTGGATGGTACCAAAGGGAGGCTCGTCATGACCATCGAGCTAAGACCGGAGCATCAGCGTGTGATTGAACGGGCCATGCAATCGGGTGCGTACCGCGACCCTGGAGAAGTCATCAGTGCCGCGCTGGACATGCTTTCCGAAGACATTCCAGACGGGAACGGCCAGCCTCGTAAATCTCGGCTGTGGGAATTGCGCGAAGCGCTGAACCTGGGCGATACTTCGATCCGAGAACTGATTGAAGAAGGTCGTGAGTGAGCGCCTTCATCCTGGATGCATCCTACACCCTCACCTGGTGTTTCTCGGACCGCGCTACCGCCAACACGGACGCCACTCTCAGGCGCCTGGAAGCGCGGGAAGACCATGCCATGGTGCCGTGGGTGTGGCAACTGGAGGTCGGCAACGGGCTCGGCAAAGCCGTCACCAGGGCTAAGCTGCCCTTACCGCGCGCCTTGGAGATCTGGGCCGAATTGATGCTGCTCCCTATTCGCCACCTGGCTATCGGCGACATTCCGCAGCTTATTCGGCTAGCCGTTAAACATAATCTGTCTGTGTACGACGCCTGCTGCCTGCAGGCCGCTCTCGCCTCTCAGCTCCCACTCGCAACGAACGACAAGAAGCTAAAGGATGCAGCAGGAGAAAATCATCTTGTCACGATGACGCCGTGAACGCGTGGTCTCAATCGCAAATCACCAGTCGCCAATTTGCAATCTCAAATCTCCGATCCCGATTGATATTGACTTCGCGTCTACGCGGCGATATGTTTGTCGCCGGGTCGTAAGTGAAGCCGACACTATCAAGCACAGGAGTGAGAGGATTCGCACGGCCGTGGTGTGCGCCAGCCGGCCCGTTGGTTGCGTTGGTAGCCCTTGGTTTGACAGTTCGCTTCCGCACCCCTAGACTGACAGGTATGGACACTATCCCCCTCAAGCCCGAGAGGAAGGCGCAGTTGGAGGAATACGCCAAGCGCTTCGGTCAAGACCCGGCTACCGTGCTTGACGAGGCCTTGGATAGTTACCTGGAATCAGAGCAGCGCGACTTTGAGGAGGCCGTCGAAGGCATCCGGCAAGGCTACGAGGATATGGAGGCCGGGCGCACTCAATCTGCCGAGGAGATGTTCGAAGAGTTGCGCTTGAAGCATGGCCTTCCGCGTTAAGACCACCGCCAGGGCCAAACGCGATTTGGACGCCATCCTCGCGTGGCTTTTGTCGCAAGAGGCGGGAGAAACCGGGTTGCGCTGGTTTCAGGGGCTGCGTGAGGCGGTGGCTTCGCTGTCCCATTCCCCCGAGCGTTGCGCTCTCGCTCCCGAAAATTCTTCTTTCCCCTTCGAAGTTCGACACCTGCTTTACGGACGCAAGCCGCACGTGTATCGCGTCCTATTCACCATCAAAGGTATATCGTTTCCGTCTTGCACATTCGTCACGGACGGCGCCAGCCCCTCAAGCACTGAGCTGACGCTGAGGAAGCTGGGCTACCCACTCATATCACCCGATGGCCCGATCACCCGATGAATCAATTCACCAATGTTATTGACATCGCACCTACGCGGCGTTATGTTTGCCGCCGGGTCACTAAGTGAAGTTCTGGGATTTTCAAGTGGCAGGAATGAAGGCTTCGCACAGCTGCGTGCGAGCGAGCACACGAGGCAGCTGCTTCGCGTTTTACGGATATTTACCTTGCCGCTTTCAAGCTGGAGGACAAGGCGGGTCGCTCGTCAGCTGATAGCAATCGGATGCCAATTCAGCTAGCGCCCATACCGAAAAATCCATGGTTCTGTGGCTACACTTGGAAACTGCAGGACGAGGACGAGCTCGCTCGTCTCGTTGCGCTAATCTTTCTCGGTCGATATCTTCACGTCGAGAAGGTCCTAGCGACGTTGAGGCCCAAGGGGCTTTCGATAGGAGCCGGCGCTGCGGCAGAAGCGAAATCGAAACTTCTGGTGAAGAAAGGCCGGGACCCTTGGCATCGAGATGGCTTGCTCTTCCAGGCAATCTCTTGGGTCGCAGCACACAAGGCATCAGTCGCGGGAAAGAATATCTTCACAGTGCCTCATCAAATCCCGGCGCACAAGGGCTTTGACGGTCTCCAGATTGAACTCGACAACAAGAAAAAACTGTCCGGATTGATCATTTTCGAAGACAAGGCAACCGACAATCCACGGGATACGATCACACAGGACGTCTGGCCCGAACTCGATCTGCTGCACAAAGACAAACGGCAAACGGAACTGATGCAAGAAACCACGGCATTGCTTCAACGCGCCGACGTGGCGGATCCCGATGAGGTTATCGAGGGGATTGTGTGGAAAAACATCAGGCGTTTTCGGGTGAGCATAACGGGTGAAGTCGGCCACGATATGGAGCCTAAGCTTTCAAAACTATTCGCAGGGTATGACGGCGTAGTACCTGGGGAAGACTCCTCAATACGGCGTGCCGAAGTCGTCTGTCTGGGAGATCTTCGTCCTTGGATGGAGCAATTCGCAAAGAAGGTCCGGAACGCCATCGATAAGGGGACGGCCTAGGGTATGTTCGATCCGCAAACAGTCGAACTGATCAGATCCGCGCCTCCATTGGAAGGGCTGGAACTCGCTGATCTCCCAAAAGAGCTAACCAAAGCTTACGCGCAAATTGTTTCCCTCAGAATGCGACTGCGCGGTTTGATAACTGAGGAAACATTCGGGCCCGAACTTGGAGAGCTGGTGCGCCGGCTGGAAGGCATCGCCTTGACCCAAGAAGCGCTCGTCGCCGCCGTTCCTAACCGGGAAAACCGAAGCTCTGCGGCTTTCGTCGCCGCCACGGCCCACCAATTGCGATACTCAGCCGAGCGACTACTGGTGTCGGATGAGGCTCCCAGCAGACTCTCAATCGACGCGATCGCACCAGAGATTGCCTCTGCGCTCATGTTCCTAATAGCCGGACGGGCGGCCGATGCTGCGCAGATGGCACGCAACATCCGTGTGGGCAATCCGGAGTCTATTGAAGGCGTTCTCCGCCAGTCGGTCGTTGACTTGGCACAAGGTCGGCTCGGTAGCGTCCTCAACCGCACGTGGAGCGCGCCTGCCGCCCTCGAGTTTGGTGATGATACCGCAACTATTTTGCTTTGGTCACAGCTCGCAATTGGAATCCGCGCTGTGGCCGGCCAACTCCTCGGAAACAAACGAGGAATCGTTAGTCGAATCGAAACCGGCTGGAGTTTTCGCAGCCGTCCGGGAATTGTGCGTTGAACCAGTTCCGTTTGATGGGACAGCACAGGTCTTCAGCCTTTTCCCCGGGCCTCATCACCTTGCCTCATTGCTGGAGGGTGCTTTTGATGTCCTCGCGCAGGCGGCGGTGATCAATCTGGAGCCGCCGGCCGGAGTTCCCGCCGGAGAATGGACTCAATTCCTTCGAGGGGTGGCCCAGCGGCGACCATACTTGTGGCCGAACCATCGGCAGGCAATCGAATCCGGGTATCTCAACCCAGGTACATCCGCCGTGGTCAGCTTCCCAACGGGCGCCGGCAAATCTACTCTTGCTGAATTGAAAATCGCAACCACAAAGCTCCTGGGCAAAAAGGTCGTATTTCTTGCCCCGACTCTTGCGCTCGTTGACCAGGTCACCTCTGATTTGCGAAGGACGTTCCCAGAGGCACAAACGACTCTCGCTGATGAACTGGAGCCAGAAGACCTGACAAAGATCGCAGTCATGACGCCCGAGCGATGTTTGACCCTCTTGGGCTTCAGCCCTAAAGCGTTTGACGAAGTGGGTCTCCTCGTATTCGATGAGTGCCATTTGCTTCATCCGCGCGAGGCGTCGGGCAGGCGCAGTATTGATGCCATGCTCTGCCTTTTGCGCTTCTTGCAGTGTGTACCTGCCGCCGAGGTCCTTCTGGTATCGGCAATGATCAGAAACGCCGACGAGCTTGCTGCATGGCTTCGTCAACTAACCAAACGCGATTGCTTGTCGCTGGCACTCAGTTGGAAGCCAACCCGCCAAGCTCGTGGCTGTGTCGTTTACCCGAGCGGCGAAATCACCAAGCTTCAGCAGTTCGTGAATACCACACCGAAAACAAAGAGAGGTGGATCCCTGCCGTCCAAGGCAAAGGAAGAACTCAAGGCAAAGCCGATTGGGATGATTTCCCTCCTGCAGACGTGGCAAACTAAAGACACAAGCGATTACGTACTATTACCGCTTCTCGACGATCCTATCCTTCTTGGCGTTTCCAAGTACGGGCTAACTTCGAATCGAAATGAGGTCGCTGCTGCCCTGGCTGCTGCCTCTGCAGAGGTTGGGATAAAAACGCTTGTTTTCGCTGCGCAGCCGAAATGGTGCGCGAGTATCGAGAGGACTATAGAGAGCGATCTCACTCCTCGAAAGATTCTGTTAACTCATCGCGAGATGGAAATGCTGGAAATGGCAATTGCCGAGTGCGGCGGGCCAGGACACACGTACTGCCGCCCCGACGCTCTGGCGGCGTCCCACCATGGCCTGCTCCTGCCTGTTGAGCGCCAATTCAACGAATCGACCTTTCGGCGGAGCGATGGCATCCATGCGCTCGTTGCGACATCAACCTTGGCCCAAGGCATGAATTTGCCGAGTCAGGTCGTGGTCATCGCTGGGGATGACCGTTTTGATGTCAATACCAGTAAGCCGGCACTTCTGGAGGCACATGAACTCTTGAACGCGGCGGGCCGCGCAGGGCGTGCAGGGGAGGCCGCCGAAGGGTTGGTAATGCTGGTGCCGGGTAGGGTGATTGCGTTTGACGAACACAAGAACACGATCACTAGCCATTGGTTCGAACTGCAATCGATTTTCTCGAACAGCGACCAGTGCTTAGATATCGAAGACCCATTGCAGCCTATCCTAGACCGAATCCAAAGCGATCAAAGCGGCCTCGGGCCTGATGAGGCCTATTTCCTTAGGCGCCTCCCGTTTACAGTTGCCGAGGCTGACCTGCCTTCCCGGCGCTTGCTGGAGAGTACCTTTGCTGCATTTAAGGCAAACAAAAAACAGGAGGCCGACTGGATCAGCAAGCGAATCGATGCGTCCCTTCAGAGGCGCGCCGAGGTTTCCGGTTCGGAAGAAACTGTGAGCTGGGAGGACGAACTTGCGTCAAGCACTGGAATCCTAGATATCTCGCAGATCAGATTGATAGCCACCCGGTTCAAGGAACAAGTCGGAGAACCCCTGGGGTCTACTGCGCATTGGGTCGAGTGGGGCCTCAAGTGGCTAGAGGAAGATCCTAGACGTCTGACCTTGGTCGTCAGGCCTTCATCCGTCGTCTCTGTCTTTGGCTCCGCTGTGAAGGGGTTTGAAACCGATCCTGCGAAGGGGGCGTTGGCGGTTGCGAAAATCACGGAGATTACACCCCTGTGGATTGGCGGCAGCCCTTTGAGCGATATCGAGCGAGTTATCACCTTGAAGGAGCCGGGCAAATGCGAAGTGCTCGCGAGTGGGCTCTTCGCTTCGTACCCGAGCTCGCCCACTACTTCGGTTTAACGGTGCAAGTCTTCTTGCGTAACCGTGAGGCGGTTTACGGACATGAGCCGACCTTGCCGTTGGAGTTCGCGAAGCACGGTCGATGCTTTCGAGAAGGTTTTGATCATCCCGACAAGCTTGCCCTTCGGCAACTCCTGGGCGCTCTCACCCCGCGCGTGATCATCCACCGCAAATTCGCTGAACTTGAGAAAGTTTTGGAGCAAGGCTCCGAGTACGAGTCGCTTGAGGACGCGAAGCGGAGAGTTCGGAACGCCCTCAAGCTCCAGTAGACAGGGGCGAGCCTGCGCCGCACGCGCCACATCGGCGACTTCCGCAACTGGAAGGACCACGACGCGTTCAAGAAGGCGTTTGACCGGTTGCTGCGGGACCTTAAGAGCAGTGGTTAGTGATTAGTGGTGAGTTGTGGTGAGTGACGAGTGACAAGTAACGACAAGTGACAAACGGCAAATTGAAATCGGATCACGAGGCGAGCTTTTTCTTGGCTTCGTTGAAGGCGGACCCCTCCAATCCACGCGCTCGCGGACGATGCGTTCCACCCACCGATCCAAGCAAGCGTAGCGCGGACCTGATTTGTAGGTCCGCGGTATTTCCTGGCTGGCGCGAACAAAAGCCGCGGACCTACAAATCAGGTCCGCGCTACGCTTTCTCGCCCGCCCCGGTTGAACGCGTTTTACCCCTGCTTTGGGAGGCCTAGCATCCGAGTCAGGGAGGCGTTTCTGCAAAAACGTCCGTAAACTAGCCTACATCTAAAAACGGCCTGACTTGACATCGTGACCTGTCTGTGATAGGGTGGGGGGCGTGAATCAGAGTGGGGCCGGACAAGATCAAGATGGCCCGGGACGGTGGCCGGAAGGATTTGCCATCGGGGCGGGCATTGGGGAGATGCATCCGAGGCCGGGGCTGGGCGACCGCAGCTTATTGGGGCGGTGGAACGGTGGAGCAAAGGCAGCGGCAGTTACACAACTGGTTACTCACGGCGCACCACCTCCCTGCCCCCCCCACCCCCCTACCCCCCAAAGCCAAGAGGTTATTTAGAATCAATATATTACATAATTTTTTGTTTGTGCCAAAGCCAAGAAGTTACGTGCAATCAATAACTTGGTGGCTTTGTGTAAATTTTACCCAAAGCCAAGAAGTCCTTTAGAATCGGTGCCGCCCAATTCGGTAAAATTTACACAAATCCGCCACTTAAGAAGCAATTTGTAAAGCGATGCATCCGGCCGCCCGACAGCGAAGCGGCGCGTCAGTAGGTTAGGCCGCGTCACTCGCCGGTGAATGGAGGCAAAACAGAATTTTGCGAACAAAGCCAATCGGTTTTTGAAAAAAAATGACCGGATTTTTCGATCCAATAGGTCCAATAGGATTGTAGATAAACGAGTTACTTGTTTGAAAGCCAGGAGGTTGTTGATAAATAAGGTGCTTAGCCTGCATTTCTCATGACGGATCGAAAGGGCAGGGCTTCAGAGCCTGTACCTTGGGGCCCTTGGCCCGCGAAAGGTCATGAAAATCGCCGTCCTTGTCGGGCGGGTTCGTAGGGCCGGGGCAAGCCCGGGCCCTACGAGGCGACGACGGCCGCATTTTCGACCCTGTATGAAAACTCGGCTGGCGCGTGCCGGGCCGTGGACCCCCGCCTGCGCGGGGGTGACGCCATTGGATTTAGGGGGTCTACCAAAACGCGTCATTCCCGCGAAGGCGGGAATCCACGAGTTTTCACAGAGACTCTTCGGCCCTGCCGTTCGAGGACGTTCGTGTTTTCTCATGGGCCTCGCGCCGGACGCAGCTTGTCGCTACGAGTTGCGTCCCGGCGCGAGGTGAAAAGCTGTAGAAGCCGCTCATCCGGCGCGGCTGAAGCCGTGCCCTTTTGCACTCTGGCCCAACCGTTGTGAGAAATGCGGTTTAGCTCGTGTTAAGGAGAGAAATAAATTGTCGTCGGCGTGCATGGGAAACCGAATAGCGTTCTGGGAGCGTGCGGTCGGGGCGGAAGCGCGGCGAACTGAACGGGCGAGCAGTCACGGCCGATGCGGCCGATACCGATACGCCCAACTGGACGACACCGAGCAGGCTTTGATATTCTCGCCGCCGTGGAGTTTTTCGTGACACTTACTCACAGATGGGCGGCGCGCGTCCAGCTTGCTGCAGTCATCGTCTGGCTGCTGCTGGGTTCCGCCGCAGCCGCGCGCGCCACCACCTTTCGGGCCGTTGCCGATAAGCTGACTTACAACGCCGGTGATGAGGCGAAGATCAGGGTAAGCGTTGAGTCTCAGGGCCAGAAGGCAGTGATTCGGCTGGTTGCGCAGGTGCGATATCGCGGCGCCAGCCCGATCGTAAACGCGAAGGCAGCGCCGCCGCCTGTCCGCAGCGTACTCTACACAGGCTCGGAGCCGCCGTCCGGTTACATTGCGCTATGGAAGATTCCGCCGGATGCGGCGACGGGCCGCTACGACGTCGACTTTGAGGTTGTGGACCCGGCGAGCGGACGCCAGCGCGAAGGCCAGGAGAAGGTGGCCAGCTTCGCCGTGCACCGGAAGCTGGTGAGAATCGACCGCATTGAGCTCGACAAGACTTTCTATACCTCGGGCGATCCGGTAGCGGCAACTGTGGAAATCGTGAACCTCACCCCCAAGCCTCTGCGCGGGCTGCGCGTGGAATTTTCTGACCGCTACTGGCCGTGGATTGCCGGGCCCGCCGAGCAGGCTAAGGCCAGCATCGTCCCCATGAGCACGTCGCTCGATCTTCCCGCCGCGAGTTCAACTGGCACCCGCGGCGCGACGAGCGGCAGCGTCGCACGCCGCACGGTGAGCGGCGATCGCCTGGCGGTTGCGCCTCAAGTGAAGACACCCTCACTGCATCAGTACGGCGTGGTGGTGTGGGACCACGACCGCAAGAATGTGTTAGACATCGCTTTCAGCCGGCTGGCATTTGTTGACCCGCCGGGCGTGCGCTCGCCGCGGCCCTATCCGGGCCAGTATGTTTATCCCGAGCTCAAAGACGTAAAGGTCACAGCCTACCGGCATTTTTACAGGGCCGGCGAAGACTCCGCCGCTATCGCTTTTGATCACGCGCATACGCTATACCCGCCGGGGGCGACGGCCACCGTCAGCTTTCAATTGACGGACACCGATGCGACCCCGTGGCGTGGGGCGCACGTGCAGGCACGCTTGCTGACGGCCAAGGGAAATGAGCTGGCAACGAACGTGGTGGCAGACGGCCTCAATCTCGAGCCCGCTGCAAAGCCGACGGAGAAAACCACGGTCTTTCACCTGCCGGGGGAGAGCGGCCTCTATCACGTGCAAGTGTGGGTGGCGGGAGCGTCCGGTGAGACGTTAGCGCAGAGCAGCTTGGAACTGGCGGTGAATCCGCTGCCGAAGTCGGTGATGATCTTCTGCGCCCATGAAGATGACGAGGGCGGCTGGCACTGGCTGATCCGGGCCGCGGTCGAAAACAACGTGCCGCTGCTGATGGTCTACTTCACGGGCGGCGATGCCGGCTCCTGCGACCGCTATTATGAACGTTCCTGCGGGCCGGCGGAGGCTCTCAATTTCGGCGAGATTCGCATGCAGGAGACACGCGCGGTGCTGGCGCATCTCGGGTTGCCAGCGACGAGCCTCATGTTTCTCGGCTTGCCGGACGGCGGCTCGGGTGAGATTTGGTATCACCATCCGAATCCGGAGAATCCGTACCTCGCGCCTTTGCTGGCGAGCGATCATGCTCCGTACGAATCGCTGGTCTCTCCCAACCTGCCTTACGCCCGCGATGCCGTGGTGAAAACCGCAGAAGAACTCATCGAGCGCTTCAAGCCTGAGGTCATCGTCACCGCGCATCCGCCGGCGGAAGGACACATCGACCATATTGTGAACAACTATTTCGTAGTAAAAGCCCTCCAAGAGCTTGGCAGGCGGGGAGCAGTGCCGCCGGGCGTGAAAGTGCTCGTCGACAAAGTTTACGTGGCGAAAGAGGCGCCCCCCACGCCTTATCATTACCAGGAGCACACTTTCTACGTTTCGGGTGAGGCCGCCGCGCTGGCGCAGGAAGCCGGCTGGTATTACCAGTCGCAAGGCGGCAATCACGGTGAGGGCAACTTCAAAGACTTCCCGCGGCTTTCGCGGCAAGGAACTTACCGCGAAGTGTTAGACTGGAACCAGCACGAGGGCTGGAACCACATGCCACCCGCGGCCCCGAAGCAGTAGGGCGGCAGCCCGCCGAGGGCGCAGATTTCATGAAGGAAGACATTCAAGCTCAGGCAAGCGAGGCCACAGCCGCGGCCGCAGAGTCGGGTAAGGAAAAGCTGGCTCTCCAAAAGAGCGCGGCTGGATTCCCCGAGGAAGCCTTCGCTTGCCCGCACTGCGGGCAAATGCTGGGCCCGGCCGTGCGTGTTTGCGCGGCTTGCCGTCAAGCAATCGACCCCAGCCAAATCCGCGTGGCCGCGGCGGCGCCTGCGGCGGCCCCGGCCCGACCCGTTGCGGTGCCCAGGGCGCGGTTTTCCTGGGGCATCTTTCTGGCCGCTTTACTGGCCTGGCTGGCTTTGGCGACGTCGATGATTCGCATCGTCGGCTTCGAAAAAGCCCAGTACATGATGGCAGGAATACTGGTGCTTTCGGCGGCCTGGGTGTTCTTGGACGCTCGCCAGAAAGGCTTTCCGCGGCCCTTTCAGTGGGGCGCCGGCGCGCTTCTTTTCTGGATCGTTTTCTTTCCCTGGTATCTCGCCCGTAGGCGACAACCCGAGGCTAGTTGCCCCATTGTCGAAGCGGGAACCGGGCCGTTTCTCCGCGTGCTGCTCCTGATCCTGGCGT
The DNA here is from genome assembly GCA_035578005.1 of Terriglobia bacterium. Taxonomy (GTDB): domain Bacteria; phylum Acidobacteriota; class Terriglobia; order UBA7540; family UBA7540; genus Gp13-AA77. The sequence goes on along the minus strand of DATJYK010000430.1, from coordinate 6,031 downwards.
TCGCCCTCGGCGTCATGCTGTTGCTCAGCGCCATTGCCACCCGACTGCCGAATCTGCCGAAATAGCACTGACCATCGATCACGGCCACAAGTCTGTGCTCAAGTACTTCAGCCCGGAATCGCAGATAATGATCACCACCGTCTTGCCTTTGCACGCTCCTCCAAGCAACCGGAGTGCGGCCGCAACGTTGGCGCCCGACGAGAATCCGGCAAAGACGCCTTCCTCTCGGGCCAAGCGCCGCGCAGCTTGAATCGCTTCAACGTCACTCACGCTGACGAATCCATCGATCAGCTCGCGCTTGACGAACTTCAGCTCCGAGATCGAGTATCCACCACCTTGAATCCGGTGGTTCGGATTACCCATGGTCTTGCCCGCGAGCGCGGCCGCGCCTTCAGGTTCGACGACGTAGCAGCGCGTCTGCGGATTCGCATCCTTGAAAGCCGTTGCACAGCCGCCAAAAGTGCCTCCGCTGCCAACGAAGTCGCAGAAGGCATCGACTCGATGTCCTGACTGCGCCAGAATCTCAGGACCGGTGTGCAGGTAGTGCGCCCGAAAATTCCCGTCCAGTCTGAACTGATCGGCGCGGAAAGCGTTGCGTTCCGCCACAATCTGCGCCGTCATTTTTTCAACCAACTCCAAGTCTCCGCCGGAGACTTGTCCAGGCGAAGAGGCCGCAAGCTGATCGACCAGCACGACCTCGGCGCCCAGCGCAGCCATCATGCGCGCGCGCTCGGCGGAGTTGCCTCGCGACATGACCGCCACGAAGGGATAACCGCGAATCGCACAGACGATGGCGAGTCCGGTTCCCATGTTGCCGCTGGTCAGTTCGACGACAGTCTGACCGGGACGCAGGCTTCCGTTAGCCTCGGCGTCGTCAATGATCTGACGGGCGACGCGGTCCTTCTTGGAATATCCGGGATTGAGGTAATCCAGCTTGGCGAGGATTCGGCCGTCAAGATTGCGCGTCAAGCGCGAGAGCTCAATCAGCGGCGTCGTGCCGATCGCCTCCACAACGGATGGCAACATTTCACTGTGCGGCGCGGCCACAAGTTCCCAATCGACTTCTCACGCTGGAGCGCGCTTCGAGGTGACGGCATCGGCGGTGTTGGCGCTATCAGCAAACGCGCCGTCGGCGGCCTCGAGCACGTAAACCTCGGCAGGCCGGCCCTGAGGCTGCTTGTAGTTTTCTTGCAGAGCACTCACCAGGTCGTGCGTCGATTCACGGCGCACGAGGTTGACCGTACAACCACCGAAGCCTGCGCCTGTCATGCGCGCGCCCAGCACACCGGGCTGTTTCCAGGCGATCGCAGTGAGGGCGTCAAGTTCCGGCGAGCTCACTGCGTAGTCATCCCGCAAGCTCATGTGAGAAGCGTCCATCAGCTCGCCGAAGCGCTCGACGTCACCCGAATCCAGCGCGGCCACAGCCTCATGTACGCGCGCGTTTTCCGTGATCACGTGCCGCGCCCGGCGGCGAGGAAGTTCGGTCAAATGACTCTCGACCGACTTGAACTGCTCCAGCGTCACATCGCGCAGAGAATCAGCTTTGAGGCCGGCCTTGCGCATCTCGGCCACAGCATCCCCGCATTGCCGGACGCGAACCGCATACTCCGACTTCGCCAGCGCTCGCTTCACCCCGCTGTTCGCGACCACAATGTTTACACCCTCGGGCAGCGGAACGTACCGGTAACTCAGGTCTCGGCAATCCATCAGGAGGGCATGGCCGTGCCGCCCGAGCCCTGACACAAATTGGTCCATGATGCCGGTCGGGACGCCGAGAAATTCGTTCTCCACTCGCTGGCCAAGCAGGGCCATGGCTACGGGATCAGATTGGCGTCCCAGCAACTGCTGCCAAAGCGCGACGGATCCCATCTCCACTGCGGCCGACGAACTCAGGCCGGACTCACGGGGCACGTTGCCGCTGAAAGCCAGATCGATGCCCGTCAAAGGGCCGGCTTCGCGTTCAAGCAGCCGCGCCACTCCCGCAAGATAGAGAACCCAGAGCCGCCGCTCGGTTCCAGGACCAACCTCGTCGTCAAGACCGAATTCAACGTATTCGCCGAGATCCAGCGCGTGAGCCCGCAGCAAGCGGTCGGCGCGGCGGCGGCCCGCGAACCAGATATAGCGGTCGATGGCGGCGGGCAGCACAAATCCCTGGTTGTAGTCAGTGTGTTCGCCAATCAGGTTGACGCGGCCCGGCGCGCGCGCCACCACTTGGGGCGGCTGACCGAAGACCTCGGAGTATCGCTCCTCAACGCTGGTTGCTGAACTCTCGATTTGCACGCTCATGGAGTAAACCCCGACCCGTGGTGGAAAGCCGAAACCAAGCGCCTTACAGACCCACACGTAATTCCGCGGCCAGCCTCGCACCCGCGCCGCAGAAGCTCAATGTTACTCCCGGATTGTATACGAAAGAGCCATGCTTTGCCCGGCATTCCGCGAGCAATTCTGGAAGGCATAGCTCATCCGGTGGTCGCGGGCAGCCCTTCCGGGTAGTGGCGGTCGCGGTCAGTTCAGGTAATAGGTGCGGTAAAGGGTATCGCGTTTGATAGGGCGGAATCCGGCGTCGGCGATGAGGCTCCGCAGGCGCTCCTCGCTCGACTGGTTCCGGCAGCCGGCGGCGTAGACAACATTTTCCTCAATCAGGATACTGCCCACGTCGTTGGCGCCGAAGCGGAGCGCGATCTGGCACATCTTGTGGCCGGGTGTCAGCCAGGAGGCCTGCACGTTGGCAATGTTATCCAGGTAGAGCCGCGACACCGCCAGCGTCCTGAGGTACTCTACCGATGTAGCCTCCTCTTTGACGAAGCGGCCCAGCGAAGTGTTGGAGCGCTGGAAGAACCAGGGAATGAAAGCAGTGAAGCCGCCCGTCTCTTCCTGAAGGGCGCGGATGCGCTGGAAGTGGTTGACGCGATGTTCCAGCTTTTCGCCGCAGCCGAACATCATGGTGGCGGTGGTCCTCAGTCCCGACTGATGGGCGAGGCGGTGAACCCGCAGCCATTCTTCGGTGCTGCACTTCAGGCGCGCGATGCGGAAGCGCACCTCATCATCCAGGATCTCCGCGCCTGCGCCCGGAATGGAATCAAGCCCGGCGTCGCGGAGACGCGCCAGCGTATCCTGCACGCTGAGCCCTGAAACGTCAGCGATATTCAGCACCTCCGGAGCCGAGAGGCAGTGGAGGTGCAAGCGCGGGTAGCGCCGCTTGAGCGTAGAAAGCAGGTTTTCGTAGTAATCGATCTTGAGGTCGGGATGCAAGCCGCCCTGCATCAAGATGCCGGTGCCCCCAAGCGCCAGCGTTTCATCGATCTTGCTGCAGATCGATTCAATCGGCTGCACGTACCCCTCCGGCGAGCCCACCGGACGGTAAAACGCGCAGAAGGAGCAATACTCGGTGCAGATGTTCGTGTAGTTGATGTTGCGGTCGATCTGATACGTAATGACCCTGCCGGGATGAAGGCGCTCGCGCACGGCGTCAGCCTCCATGCCCAGACCGATGACGTCATCAGAACGGAGCATGTCGAGAGCTTCCGAAGGTTGCAGGCTCATGGTCTCGTAATCGGTTCAGCGGAAACAAACAACACAGTCGACAGTTCACCGTTGAGAGTCGGAGCAACCCAATACAGTAACCGGTCGAGTCTTCACTTCTGACCTTCGACTTTCAACTCTCGACCAAATCCAGTTCCTTCACCGACGGGATCAACCCGGCTTTGTGCGCCAAGCGGTAGAAGAGTCGAAGGCCGGCCAGATTCGCCTCGTCCAAAGTATAGTCGATGTTCTCGGTCAGGTAAATCCGCACAGCTTCGGGGGCAATTCCCAGGCGCGGGGCCCATTCGGCTGCGATTTCGTTCACATGCTGCAGCCCCTGGTGGCACGACGCCTCAAAATCGCGGCGAAGATCGAGAGCGTCGGCCTCAAACGGCCGCACGGCCCACAAGGCAAAAACAAAAGGAAGGTCCGTGAACTTACGCCATTCGGAGGCAAGGTCGAACACCAGCGCGTCGCCGTTATATAGAAGGGCCGGGTCGCCGATCAGCAGCGCCGCGTCCGCGCCGTTGAGCATGGCGGCGGGGTCCGGCGCCGAAGGGCGCGCGGCCACGTCAATGCCATAAAACTCCCCAAAGAGAATCTTCACCAGCGCCGCCGAGGTTCGCGACGAAGTGTCGAGCGCCACGGAGCGGACGCTCTCAATGGGCATGCGGCTGAGCAGCAGTACGCTACGCACGCGCTGCTTCGAGGCAATGGAAAGGCCCGGCAGCACCTTGAGGCCGTCAATGCGCTGATACTCGATGCTCGGGATAATGCCAATGTCGGCGCGGCCGAACTCGAGGTCATCAGCACAGGCAGCGGGCGTGGTGAAAGCCAGGCGATAACGCTCGCGCTGGCCGCCGTGCTGCAGTCCCCACGCCAGAGGAGCGGTATTCAGGTACTGAACCACAGAGACCTTCGGAGCCGCGGTCCGCGAGCGCCGGACCCCTTGTACCGCCGCTCGTTCCCTCTCATCAAGCGTTGGCTGGCCCGTGTTCATCAGCGCGGGGAATCCCTCTCCCTAAGGCAATCACTCCGACCCGCCGCCAAAATAGCGTCGCCAACTTGGGGTCGAGGCCCATTGGCCCGTTCTTCTCCATTCTCTCCGACTCACTGATTAGCAGGCAAGAGCGGCAGGCAACTTTGTGCGCCGCGGCCTCTTGGAACCGTCCGGCTTTCCGCAACGAACATCATCCTGTTGATGATCCCGTGTCGTAACCCTTGCCGCTACGGTCCACCGAGCCGATCACCATCTTATTGATTCTGAATCACATTCCCAGTTTGTTCGTACTTTGCGGCCCCTCCAACTGCGAAACATCTTTTAGTCGAGGGTGTCTTGCCAGCCTGCCGGATGCTATCCCCTCACTCACCTGCGCGCCCATTGGCCTCGCACGACAGGGCTGTTTTTCGGGCCACGCCACCCTCTACCCTCACGATTTTATCGCCACGCGGCGGATCGAAAAAGAATCGGTAGTGGGTCAGTCTGACGTCGGGGCCGCCCCTACGCCGAAATGACCCATCGAAAAACAATCTGGACCGTTGACATTGATCGGCTACTTCGTGCATGATGGACGCCATGGGGGTCGGAGTCGGGCCTGTTAGAACCGCGTCGCCAGTCACTGCGCCCTGCCAGCTTGTTGTTCGCCGGCAGGAAGGGCCGTCAGAGTTTCTGCGCTTCATGCTCGAAGGCCTTGAGGTGGGCCAGCAAGTTGTGGTGCTGGCCGGCGCCGGCTGCTTGACGAATCTGGCTCGTGCCCTGAATGAAAGCGGCCTGCAAGCGCAGGCTTTGCTTCGCAGCGGGCGCCTCCTCTTCCTTACTGCGCCGGACTGTCTGGCGCAACTTACCAAGAAGGGCGCTTCCCTTCCCCACTCGCCGCTTCGGCGGCACGCTCCCATTGTGCGCTGGGTTTCGGACTGGTCGTGGGCCTACACGCAAGGCCAAAACAGCACGCGCCTCCTCGACTATCAACATCACGTTCATGAGCTGGTCCGCTCCCTTGAAGCTCTCTCGCTTTGTACCGTCCATTCCGCTACACTCGAGCGCCGGGTATTACTGGCAGTTTTGGCTGACCATCGCCGGGCCTCACGGGGCCGCCTCCCAGCGCTCGCCGAGACCCTCCCGCGAGCGACTGGCGCCCACGGTTATCCCCACTAGCCCCACCCTAACCGTCGTTCCAAGTGCAAGTTTACCCACCTCACTACTCCTTCGAGGCTTGCCTCCAGGCGAAGCTCGGGTTCGTTTCTTGAGTTCGTTGGGTTCGTTTTCTGATTTTGCACCTTTTTTCCCCCGAAACTCGGGTTCGTTTGGGTTCGTTTTCGAACGCGAAATTGACCCCTTTTTGACTCTTATCCATCTTTGAATCTGCGGGTTAAGTGTTTTGGGTTCGTTTTTTTGACTCGTTTGGCAAATAGGCCACCGAATCTCAATTAACCTACGCTGCAACAACATGATACGAGTTTGGGTTCGTTAGCGCGCATCGGTGGTACCCCCGTGGGGGTGCCTTGTCAG
>DATJYK010000429.1:0-7356 GCA_035578005.1 Terriglobia bacterium | reverse complement strand
GCTACAAGCTAGACTAGGAAATCAAGGACTTTTTCGAGTGCGAAAATAGGATGACATTGCCGACAGCCCGAGATAGGCTCAGAACCGTCCACCAAAGGGCACAAAGTCGATTCTGAACGAGGTACATTCCGAAACGGCTGCCGCTATAGCGTCTGTAGGGGCCTTCGAAAGCATGACCCTCTTGCACTCGCGCGGCTTGGGCATGACGCGGCGCTCTCAGCCGCGGGGAGGCTACTCAGGTTGGCTCGGCGGGGCTGGTCTGACTAATTGGATGCGCCGGACGTCAATTTTAAGCTGACCCAGAGTTGTCCGCACAAATCTACCCAGTTCTTCATCGGCTTGCGCCTGCGTGCCTCCGGACGGTTCCTGCCGGATGCACTGCAGGTCTCCACTGGTCTTGCCCGCGTACGTAATCTCAGTGCGGGTTCCGAAGGAAACCGATTTGACGCACCCTCCGCTGGGAATTTTGCTGACGTCCCCAATCTCCGTGAGGAGGTTGCGGAGGGTCTTGGTGTCGATGCTTCCCGCAGGGAACTGTTGAGATCGCGGCGGCTCGGCACGGCCCTCAAAGGTTGTGCCCTCGATTTCAGCGGTGGCGCTGCCGTCATTATGGATCGTAACCGTATAGCCGCGCGTGTTGGTGGAGCGCGATTGGGTTATGACCGCCAATACGGCTCCAGCAGCCTGGTTGGCCTGCTGGCTCGTTCCCTGTCCGTCCGTCGCCGTAACTTGATGTCCCCCTGACATAATTCCTGGCTGACCGACTGTGGGGCTGGTCTGCAGCACTCCTGCAAGAACGAGGGCTACGCTGAAAGAGCACCACTTGAAGATCGGCATTACCCCTCCTTCCTCTTCGATTCCCCGCTGCCTCGCGGCGTTGCCGAGCAAACTGGCACCCGGTTAACACCGGCGCGGCTGCCGCGACTACGTGCTTATTTTCTTGTGGCATTCCCACATAAGATGTGGCATGCTGATGTGGGAATAACACAGGAGGAGGACCGAATGCCGGAATCGAAGCTGGATTTAATGCAAGGCACCCTGGACGTCATGGTCTTGCAGACGCTCGCCACCATGGGGTCGCTGCACGGCTACGGGATCGCGCGGCGCATCGAGCAAGTGGCTGGAGACAACGTTCTGCTGAACCAGGGAACCATCTACGCGTCGCTGGTACGGCTGCAGCAGCGCGGATGGATCTCCGCCGAGTGGGGAACGTCGCAGAACAAGCGTAAGGCCAAGTTCTACTCGATTACGAAGGGCGGCCGCAAGCAGCTCGCCGCGGAAGCCGAGAACTGGGAACGTATCGCCGGCGTGATGGGCCGCGTGCTGCAGCTCTCGCAGCGCTAGCAGATTAGGATTTGGATGATCCGAACAGAACTCTTAGCGTCTTCGCCAGCCAATCAGACTCGCGGTGGGTTAGCTCGGCCTGCACCGCATGTGGCGTGTGTACTTCGCCCACATGGCACAACAGATCGAGGCACCCGGCCTCAGCAAGATGCAGGAGTGGGCCCGTGTTGCAGACGACGCGCCTCACTGCTGCTCGGTTCGCTTCTGCCGCAGGGCCCAGTCGATGTCCTCGCGTTCGAAGCGTTCTACAAGATCCAGGCGGCGCTGGCTCAAGAATTCGACTATGGCAAGTCGAATGGCTTCTTGCTCGCTGTGAAACCAACCAGCCTTGACGAGTCGGTCCAACTCGTCAGCGAGTCTGTCGGGCATTTCCAGACGCATGGACTTCATGGGTGTCACCTTTCGCGGGCGTGTCGGTCCAGGGAACTCTCACTGTGGGAGAGATTGAACTCTCTGCGTACTTCCTCGACGCTCCGGGTTCGGCCGGCCGCGCTATCGGCCAAGCCGGACTCGATGGCTTGACTTTTGTGGATCTTATGCATGAGGTCATCCCAGGTGGAAGATTCTGGCAGTTGGTCGACCAATCGCCGCGCTTCGTCCTTAACGGTCGTCGATTGCATGCTGTTAGGCTCCTCGACCTACTATACACGCACTCTCGGCTGTGAATATCGGGTGATTGAAGGATCGGGTCATCGGGCGATCGGGTCATCGGGTGATTGAGCGATTGCGGTATTGAGTGATTGAAAGAAGACAGGAAGGAAATCCATGGCCGGTAGATTCGCGGTCTTCGATTCGTTAAGGGTGTTGGCTTCTCGACTTCGAGGATTGCTCACACGTCGGCGTCTCGACGAAGACTTCCAACAGGAGCTTGATTCTCATCTGGCGCTGCTGACGGAAGAGAATGTCCGCCGTGGCATGGCGCCGGAAGACGCCGGTCGCGCGGCTCGCGTGCGATTGGGCGGCGTCACGCAGCTTCGCGAGACGAATCGAGATCTGCGCGGACTGCCCTGGCTCGAGACGCTGGTTCAGGATGTTCGCTATGGACTCCGGCAACTCCGGCGCAGCCCTGGATTCACGACTGCAGCAGTTGTGACGCTGGCCTTGGGCATCGGCGCCAACACCGCCCTTTTCAGTCTGATCGATGCCGTCCTGCTCAGGATGCTGCCCGTTACGAGTCCCGAGCGCCTGGTGCATCTGTTCAGCGTCACTGCGGACGGGGGAACCAACGACTACTTCTCTTATCCCACCTATAAGACCCTCCGCGACCAAAACCACGTGTTTTCGGACGTTTTCGCCTTTCGCGCGCTGGGCGACGTGGACTTCGAGGTAGACGGCCACGGTGAGCTCGCCCAAGGCCAGGCGGTTACCGGCAACTACCACGCGGTTCTCGGCCGCACCATCAATCCGGCGGACGACCGCGTACGCGCCGGAAGTCCGGTGGCGGTAATCAGCTATCGCTACTGGGAACGGCGGTTCGGACGCGACCCCTCCGTTCTGGACAAGAACATCGTCCTGGATAATGTTCCTTTCAGGGTCATAGGTGTCACTGCGCCGGAGTTCTTCGGGCTCGAGCCGGGCCAGGCGGTCGACGTCTGGATACCGCTCGCCGAGTACGCGCAGATCAGGCCGGGAATTGCAGCCATAGGGACGCCCTATGACATTTTCGAGGCGGCTTACCGCAACTCGATTCGCATCATGGCGCGCCTCAAGCCCGGCGTGACCGAAGCGAAAGCTCAGGCAGACTTGGCGCCGATCTTCCAACAAGCTCTCCAAAGGGTCGCCGACAGCTTGATCGGATTGCCCTTCGACTCGCCACAAGGGCACAAGCTCTTGCTGACGACCAGGCTCGAGGTCGAGGCCGGCGGGCGCGGACTAGCCTCGCTACGCGAGCGGTTCTCGAAACCGTTGCTGACTCTGACGGCGGTGGTGGGATTGCTGCTCCTCATCGCGTGCACTAACGTCGCCGGTCTGCTCCTCGTCCGGGCAGCCGCCCGCCAGCGGGAGATCGCCATCCGGGTGGCGCTGGGCGCCCCCAGGCGACGTCTAATCCGCCAGTTGATTACCGAGAGCGTGATGCTGGCTTTCGCCGGTGGCGTGCTCGGCTTGCTCCTCGCCCACTGGGGCAGCAATTCGCTCGTAGCACTGATGTCCCACTCGGCTGCGCCGGTTTTGCTCAACGTCCGGCCCGATGCTCGCGTCCTGGCGTTTACCCTGATAGTGTCGCTTGCCACCGCTCTTCTGTTCGGACTTGCGCCGGCGTTGCGCGCCTCGCGACTGGACGTGAGCCCGGCGACCAAGGAAAGCGTCCGGACGCTGGGCGCGGTGGGCCGCCAGGCGAGGCTCGGGAAGATCCTGGCGATCACGCAGGTGGCCTTATCACTGGTGATGCTAATCACCGCCGGCCTTCTCGTGCGCAGCCTCGCCAACCTCAGGGGCCTGTATCCGGGCTTCAACCAAGACCGCGTGCTACTGGTCTCCGTAAACCCTACCCTGGTCGGCTATACGGAATCGCAAATTGACCAGCTCTACGCACAAGTACTAGAACGCATCCGCGCCATACCCGGCGTGCGCTCCGCCAGCTTTTCGATGTCCAGTCCTTTGGGCCAGAGTTCCGGGTTCACCGACGCAGTGGTCGAGGGATACACTCCGAGTCCCGGAGAACACATGGTGGTTCAACTGAACCTGGTCGGCCCTGGCTACTTCAGAACGCTCGAGACCGCCGTTCTGGCCGGACGCGAATTCAATGACGCGGACGCCGCCGGCGCTCCCAAGGTGGCGGTCATCAACCAAGCCATGTCTCGGCGCTTCTTCGGCGAGAACACGACTATCGGGAGCCGCTTCAGCCTGCCGGATTGGGTCGGCGATAAAACCATGATCGAGATCGTCGGCGTCGTTGAGGACGCCAAGTCCGAGGACATGCGCCAGGCTGCGCCGCCCACAGCCTACGTGCCGTTTCCTCAATCCAGCGACCCCGGTTCCGTGACTTTTGAAGTGCGCACCTACACGAACCCGGCCAGCATGTCCGAGTCAGTTCGTCGGACGATCCAGCAAGCGGACAGCCGGATTCCGGTTTTCGCCGTTAGGACGCTGGCCGAGCAGGTAGATGAGTCCCTGGTGGAGGAACGCCTGACCGCCTCGCTCTCCTCTCTCTTCGGCCTGCTGGCGCTGATGCTGGCCTCGATCGGAGTTTACGGCCTGATAGCCCACACCGTCGCTCGCCGCACGAATGAGATCGGCCTGCGTATGGCCCTAGGTGCTCACCGTGGACAGATCCTCTCGATGGTGATGGGCCAGACTTTTGTGTTGGCGGCGGCAGGCCTGTCGATCGGTATCCCGGCTGCTGTTGCGGCCTCGCGTCTGGTGACCAGCGAGCTATACGGGGTACGAGCCACCGATCCCATCACCCTGGCGGGCGCAGCCGCGCTCATGACAGCCCTCATCGCCGTGGCAGGCTACTTGCCTGCTCGCCGCGCTACTAAGGTGGATCCGATGGTGGCGCTGCGCTACGAGTGACGGAATTGGTCAGTGGGGGATCGGGTGATTGAGAGATTGGGCGATTGAGTAACTGGTGACTTCAAGAAGTCTAGAGAGGCAATCTATGGCTAGCTGGGCCGGCATGCTGAACTCGCTGAGAGTGCTTGCTTCTCGAATTCGGGGAGTATTTACGGACCGGCGCCTCGATGAAGACTTCCAGCAGGAACTCGATTCCCACCTGGCACTGATGACGGAGGAGAACATCCGCCGCGGCATGACACTGGAAGACGCACGCCGCGCGGCCCACGTGCGCCTGGGCGGCATGACACAGCTTCGCGAGACGAACCGCGAACTTCACGGCCTGCCCTGGCTCGAGACGCTGGTTCAAGATCTTCGCTACGGACTGCGCCAACTGCGCCGTAATCCCGGCTTTACAGCTGTGACGATTCTGACGCTGGCGCTCGGTATTGGCGTCAACACAGCTATCTTCACGGTGATCGACGCGGTGCTACTCCGCTCGCTACCCGTGAAAAGCCCAAGTCAGTTGGTGCTTTTGTTTGCCGACCCCAACACGGGTTCGAACAGCGGAGATCCGACCATCGGACGATGGACGTCAATTTCCTGGGACGCCTACCGATATTTCGCTGACAACAACAGGTCATTCCAGGGAATCGCCGCCTTTCGGAGGGGCAGGGACCCTATGGAGGTTCGCTGGCCAGGCGCAAAATCGAACGTCCAATCGGAGCCCGCCTCGGGTCAACTGGTGTCGGGGAACTACTTCCAAGTGCTGGGCGTTGACGCCGCTTCAGGGAGGATATTCGAATCCTCTGATGATGTGCCCAGCGCCCGCCCTGTTGCGGTGGTCAGTCACGACTATTGGGAACGCAAGCTCGACGGCGATCCTGCGGCTGTGGAGCGCTCGGTCGATTTAAATGGGACGCCATTCACGATTGTAGGGATCGCGCCGCCAGGCTTTTTCGGCGAGCGCATGGGCCAGCCGCCGCCCGATTTCTGGCTGCCTCTTACTTTTCAGCCTGAGATTATGCGCCGCGAATCGTGGCTGACCGATAAGCGTGAGTACTGGCTGAACTTCATTGCCCGGCTCAAGCCCGGAGTCACCCGCTTGCAGGCACAGGGTGTACTGGACGTTCAGCTTCGCCAGTTTCTTGAGTCGCAAGCGGGAGCCGAACCCTCGGACTCGACCCGGAAGGCCATTCAGCAGGCCTACGTATTGCTTGAACCGGGCAGAAACGGCATTTCTCATCTTCGAGATTTGTACTCGGAGCCTCTGCGCATTCTCATGGGTATTGTTGCGCTGGTGCTCTTAGTCTCTTGCGCCAACGTGGCCAATCTGCTGCTGTCACGGTCGGCCGCACGGCAAAAAGAAATCTCCATGCGGCTCATAGCAGGAGCTACGCGCGAGCGACTTATTCGCCAGATGCTAACTGAGAGCCTTTTGCTCGCCTTCTTTGGCGGTGCGGCGGGCCTGCTGGCGGCAAATTGGGGCGTCCATCTGCTGGGCGCGTTTGTGAGCCGCAGCCTGGTCCTGAGGGTGACGACCAATCCTATCGTCCTAGCCTTCACGCTTGCCGTCTCAGTTCTCACGGGACTTGCTTTCGGCCTAGTGCCCGCGCTGCGCGTCAGTCGAACGAACCTGGGCCAGTCCGTGAAAGAGGCAGCCGCAAGCATGTGGTCGCAGTCCGGGTTGATGCGGGGACTGATCGTGCTTCAAATTGCTGTCTCCATGACTCTTCTGACGGGTGCGGGACTCCTGGCGCGCAGCCTGGTGAATCTCGAAAACCAAAATCTTGGCTTTAATCGTGATCACGTTCTACTAGTCGAAGTTGATCCGAGGCTCGCTGGGATCAAGGTGGGTGATCTGGATGGCCTCTACCGGCAGCTGCTCGACCGTGTCAGCCGGTTGCCTGGCGTGCGAAATGCCACCATCGCGTATTACAGCCCGATGGGCGGCCACCATTCCACCGTGGGTCTCAACGTTGAGGGTTATGCGCCCCGTGCCGACGAGAACGTGATCACGAACCTCAACCAGGTTGCACCCAATTACTTTAGGACCCTTGGTATCCCGGTGCTGGCTGGGCGACCGATTGGCCCGCAGGATACGGCCTCGTCACCGAAGGTGGCAGTGGTCAATCAGGCTTTCGCCGATCACTTCTTCCATGGACAAAACCCCGTCGGTCGCCGGATCGGCTCAGATTCCAGCTCGCTGGCCGAAATTGTGGGACTCGTGGGCGACGCAAGATATTTGAATCCAGGCAGCAGTCCTGAGCCCTTTATGTATGTCCCTCTCAGCCAGGCGCCCGGCTTCTTCGCCGGGGAACTGGAGATTCGAACGGAAGGGGATCCCTCGGGAGCAGCCGGGGAGGTGAGGAAGGCGATTCTAGTGCTTAGTTGCGTAAGTTAACGATAGTATTTTGAAGCTGCGATCCCTTGACCTCGCGCTTCCGCCATTTGAACGGCTTGGCATTTTGGGCGTAGGCGGCGATGAACGCTTCGATCGCTTGGCGCAGGTCCACCGTG
>DATJYK010000428.1:0-1991 GCA_035578005.1 Terriglobia bacterium | reverse complement strand
GTCGAGTAGGCGCGGCGGATTACTCCACCGCGCCTCTCACAGAACCGGACATGCGGACCCGCATCCGGCTCTTTGGATCGATATCAGATCGCCAGCGTAAGCTGGTCTGTGACCCGTGGGGAGTTCAGCTCGTGCCAACGCGCCTTGAGCGAGACCATCCGATCGCGAAACCATGCGGTCGGATAGGCTTTCGTCATGGCAGGCCGGTTCGATTTCGGCCAACTCCCCTTGCCGCAATACGCAGTCCCGGCGGCCGCCTTGCGGCTGACCTTGCGGGACAGGAGATGTCGGAACAGAAAGCGTGGCCGCTTCTTCTGGCGTACGATGATCGCCCTGAGCCGACGGCGAACATGGGCATCGATCACCCCAAGTTCCGGCGCAGCCTCCGACGTGCAAAGCCGGTAGTGCGCCATCCACCCGTTCAGGTAACGGCTGAGATCAGCCATGCAGGACGTGATCGACCGCCCCCAGTTGGGTGGTGTCATGTCCCGAATGGTGGTCATCACCGCCCGCTTCGCCTTGTCGGATAGCGTGACCCCGATCTTCGTAGGGGCGCCCTCCGTGCCGAGGAAGCGGAAGCCGAGGAAGTGGACCTGCTCCGGTCTGCGGACCGCGCTCTTCTCCTCGTTGACCTGGAGCCGCAAGCGGCGCTCCAGAAATCGCCGAAGAGATGCCATGACCCGTATCCCGGCTCGCTCGCTGCCAACGAAGATGTTGGCGTCGTCGGCATAGCGGACGAAGCGCAGGCCGCGTCGCGCCAGTTCCTGATCGAACTCGTCAAGAACAATGTTCGACAGGAGCGGCGAGAGCGGACCACCCTGCGGGGTTCCTTCCTCGACGGCGACTCGTGTGCCGTCCGGCATCACCACGGCGGCCTTCAGCATCCGACGTACGAGGTCGAGGACGCGTCGGTCAGTGATCCGCTGGCTCATGCGATCCAGCAGGCGTTGATGGTGAACCCGATCGAAGAACTTCGCCAGGTCCAGATCAACCACCGTCCGAAGACCCGCTTCCAGGTAAACGGTTGCTTCCGTAACCGCCGTGTGGGCACCTCGGTTCGGACGGAAACCGTGACTGCTGGGGTGGAAGGTTGGTTCGTAGATCGGCTCCAGAACCTGGAGCACGGCCTGCTGGACCACCCTGGTCACCACATTCGGAATGCCAAGTCCGCGCTCTCCGCCGCCGGGCTTGGGAATCCAGACCCGCCGGATGTCGCCCGGACGAAAGCGTTCCGCCAGTAGATCACGGCGCAGCCTGGCCAGCAGGCGCGGAGCTTGCGCTTCGGCCTCCTCAACCGTCTGACCGTCAACCCCAGGTGCACCCTTGTTGCGCACAACGTTCAGCAGCGCCCGTGCGAGATTTGCCTCGGACGCCACCTCCTCCAGCAGCCGATCGGGATCGGCCGCCCGGGCGGCAGGACCTGCCATGGTTTTGCGCTTCGCTGTGTGCAGCAGCCACGGGCGATGCTCGGATACGTCCGAACCTCCCCCGACGCCGCCCCCTTGCGGGCTGTCGGCGAACCCGAAGCCCAATTGACGGTGTCCCGTCCTTCTCAATCCATCTCTCCCTTTGCTCAGCCGGCTTTCACCGGCGTCATCGCTCCTACGAAGAGATCCGACTTCTGCCTGGGCATCGTCCTGTCGTCGTTGCCTCCTTCAGGTCTACCGCTCGCGCGGGCCCACGCAGACCTCCCTGGGTAAGAACACTGGATGTCCCGCCGCGCCCGCCCCCATTACCGCCCCGGCCTCGGTTGGATTTCGGGCGTCGCGTTCGTAGACACGCTCACCCGGCCGGTCCGGCTTGCCCAGGGGTTCACTCTCGTTCGGTGCTGCGGTACGCCTCGGGCTTCTTTCCCACACGGCCTCGCGGCGGAAGGGCCGGCGTCTCACGACGGCATTTCCCTGCGTGCAGTTGCCTCCGGCTCGCGGTTGCTACCAACTCGCCCCGCAAAGGACTTTCACCTCCAATCCAGTGCCCATGCCAGGCACACC
>DATJYK010000427.1:0-1127 GCA_035578005.1 Terriglobia bacterium | reverse complement strand
TAAGCTGCCGGCGTTTTGTATCCGAGCGAGGAATGCGGCCTCGCAGTGTTGTAGTCGGCGACCCAAGCGGTGATGAGCTGGCGGGCCTGGTCGAGATCGACGAACAGGCTCTCATTGAGAAGCTCGTCGCGCATCCGGCCGTTGAAAGACTCAATGTAGCCGTTCTGCATCGGCCTGCCGGGTGCGATGTAATGCCATTCCACCCGATGCTCCTTGGCCCAGCCCAGGATCGCATTCGAGGTGAACTCGGTGCCGTTGTCGGAAACGATCATCTGTGGCTTGCCGCGAGCATCGATGAGCGCCGTAAGCTCGCGGGCAACCCGTTTGCCCGAGATCGAGGTGTCAGGAATGGCGGCCAGGCACTCGCGGGTCACGTCATCCACAATGTTGAGGATACGGAAGCGCCGGCCCAGGGCGAACTGGTCATGGACGAAGTCGAGCGACCAGCGCGCATTGACCTTGGCTTCGACCAGGATCGGCGTGCGTGTTCCGACGGCTCTGCGCCGAGCCTTGCGCTTGCGGACTGTCAGCCCTTCCTCCCGGTAGAGCCGATAGATGCGGTTGATGCCTGACGGCTCGCCTTGTTCCCGCAGCAGGATGAACAGCCGCCGATAGCCGAACCGACGACGCTCGTTGGCAAGCTCACGGAGACGGGCGCGCAGCTCGACATCGGGCGGCCGTCGTGAGCGATAGCGGATCATCTTGCGATCAGCGGCAACGAGGGTGCAGGCCCGGCGCTCGCTCATCTCACACACGTTACGTAGATGAGCGACAGCCTCGCGCTTGGCGGCGGGCCCTACCATTTTTTTGTCAGAAGCTCCTTCAACGCTGCCTGGTCGAGCATCGACTCCGCCAGCAGCTTCTTCAGCCTGCGGTTCTCGTCTTCCAGCGCACGCAGACGCTTGGCGTCCGACACGCCCATGCCGCCGTACTTGGCTTTCCAGTTGTACAGCGTGGCTTCCGAGATGCCGTGCTTGCGCGCCAGGTCGGCTGTCTTGGCCCCGGCCTCGTGCTCGCGCAGAACCGCGATAATCTGCTCTTCCGTGAACCGGATCCGCTTCATCGTCCGTCCCCTTATTGAGGCCGGACTCTAACTCCGCGTGGAGGAAAAACTCAGTGGCAGGTCA
>DATJYK010000426.1:0-1202 GCA_035578005.1 Terriglobia bacterium | reverse complement strand
CCACTTGGTCTTACTGGTGATCGGGTTACTGGTGGTCGGTGCGCGGCGGCTCCAGCACTTGCGTTACCTCGCTAACGATTCATTGTTCGCTCGGTTCTGCGGTCTGGCCCGCATTCCCAGCGACCGCACGGTGGTCAACTGGCTCAAGCAGTTTACCCAGGCCTCACTGGGCGCGTTGGCAAGGATCAACGGTGAACTGCTCTATGAGCAGATCCAAAAGCTCGGGCTGCGGCGTCTGACGATCGACCTGGACGGCACCGTGATTCGCACCGGCGGTAAGGTCGCCTGGGCGCTGCGCGGCTTCAACCCCCATCACCCCAAGGATCCCAGTTACTCCCCGCTGCTGGCTCATCTGGCGCAGACCGGACAGATCCTGCGGCTCAAGAACCGCCCGGGCAACGTCCACCACTCCAAGGGCGCGGAGCGCTTCGTGCGCGAACTGATCGGTGATATTCGCGCACACCTGGGGCGCGCGCTGACCCTGGAATTCCGCATGGACGCGGCCTTTTTCCAGCAAAATCTGCTCAAGCTGCTCAACCGCCAGGGCTGCTTCTATGCGGTCCAAGTACCCTTGTGTCGGTGGACCGGGGTCAAAGCCTTGATCGCCGCCCAAGCGCGCTGGACGGCGGTCGCTGGTGATATCGATTGCTTCGAGACCCGGCTTGCGCTGGCGGTCTGGGGACTTCAGTTGCGGGTCGTGGTTTACCGCAAGCGCGTCCATCACCAGAGTCCGAAGAATTACCAACTCGACCTGTTCTCACCCGACGACGGTTACTTCGAATACTCCGCGGTGGCGACCAATCTCAGCCTCACCCCGCAGATGCTGTGGTACTTCGCCGCCGGTCGCGGCGCGCAGGAAAAGACCTTCGCCGAACTCAAGGGGGAATTTGCCCTCGACGTGGTCCCCACCAATCACTACGGCGCGAACAGCGCCTGGCTGCAGCTTTCCATCCTCGCCCATAACCTGATGCGGAGCTTCCAACTGCATTCCACTCTGGCTACTCCCAAACCCCGCTCACGCAAGCGAACTTATAGCTACCGAATCGCCAGCATGAGGACCCTGCGCTTCCTTCTCATCAACCGCGCCGCGCGCCTCGCTCGAATCTCGGGTCGCAAACTCCTGCGTTTCTCCTCCAACCCGGCAACCGAGACCCTCTATCACCGCGTCGCTAACCACCTCGCCGCCTGATTTATTTTCGGAT
>DATJYK010000425.1:0-27611 GCA_035578005.1 Terriglobia bacterium | reverse complement strand
CGGTATCCTCAGAAGGCTTTTCATGCTTACGGCTATTGGGATCTTGAGGCTGGCCGCGATGACGAGCGCATCATCGGGCGCGGCGTAGAAATGTGCGAGTTCTGCTCAGCAATGAAGTGTTATTCTTGCGTGATCACTTAGCAGTAATTGCTTCGACGGGATTTGGCACGTCGGGCTTGGGAAAGCATCCCCCAGACGCCCAGAAAGACTCCGTGACGATCACCCTGAGAGTCTATGACTACGTCCACGAGAATCGTTCGGCATTGCTTCTTGCTGAGGGCGAAGTCGAAGCCACCAGAATACTCCGGCAAGCGGGCGTGAACTCACGTTGGGTGGATTGCCCGACCTCGCGCGGTGAATCCAACAACTACCCCGATTGCTACGAGCCCTGGCAAGCAAACGACTATGTCTTGGAGGTACTGCCCGACGCAATGGCTGTCTTGGTGGGAACAGCAGAAGACGCACTAGGGTGGGCAGCCGCCTGCATTGGGCCCTACTGCACGGCCATTGTCTTTTACGACCGCGTGATGGGTTTGGCCAGCGGCACCACTGCCGCCGCGTCGGTCCTCCTGGGCCGCGCCATGGCCCATGAGATTGGCCATCTGCTTTTGGGCGCGAACGCGCATTCCACCACCGGCATCATGCGCGCTTCTTGGTTTCCCCTTGAACTACGTCTGAAGGCGGGCCCTGCCATGTTATTCACGGATGAGCAGTCGCGTCAGATGAAAACCCGGCTCACCCAGCAGGTCCAATCTTCAGTCCCGGGGAGATCTCAAAACATCCCAGCCGCCCCGGCACCCATCAGCCGATCAGCGCCCGAGACAAAACCGAGAGTAACTCTGCGAATCTATAATTACGCCCGTCTCGACTCCGCATTTCTCACCGGTACCCAGCAAGTGGTTGCGGCCATTTTCAAAGGCGCAGGGGTGGAGATCGCCTGGATTGATTGTCCTCTCTCACCGGCGGAGTTCGAGAAATATCCGGCTTGCCACCAAAGAACGGAAGCGACGCACTTCATCCTGCGGGTGATGCCTGCGTCCATGGCAGTGAAGCTGCCCACCAGCGACCATCCCCTGGGCTTTGCCCACGAGTGCCGTGACGATCAGCCTGGGTGCGTGGCAAACATATTCTACGCCCGGGTTGCTGAGCTGGCACGCCGGGGCGGCACTGCTCTGGCTACGGTCCTGGGCCACGTCATAGCCCACGAGGTGGGCCATTTGCTGTTGGGCCCGAACTCGGATGCGTCGAGGGGAATCATGTGCGGCGAGTGGTCTCTCGACGACTTGAGGCTGATGAACTGGCACTATCTGCTCTTCACTCCCGAGCAGTCCGGGCAGCTTCGGGATAGTCTCTTGCGGCGAAGCACGCTCGAGGCTGAGTCAGCTCTAAGCGTATCCGAACACTTGTGAAGAATGTTCCGGGCGGCGCGCGGTATGTGTGCCCATCGGCGGTGTGTTCTCCGCTCGAAAATTTCTCTGCCTCGCATGAGCCAATTCGACCCTGAATTTCGCTTTAGTCAATGTAAGGGCTTTCCGGCTAAGCCTTACCTGATGGGCCGGCTGGAAGAAACTGTCACGGCATGCTTCGGAAGAGCGGGGCTCCAAAGTCTGTGCGAAGACCTCCCGTGGGCGTACTGTAGCGGCGATCTCCGATCGCCGAAGCGATTGATTCTAAGGGAAGCGATCAGAGATCGCTGCTACAGTGCTTGGTTTTCGCACAGACTGTGAGGCCCCACCCGTCCTCAAAAGGAGGAGAGTCTATGAGTAAGAAGAATGCGTGGGCGGCGCTGACATGTGCCGCAGTGCTCGTGTTCGTCTTCGCTTTTCAGCAACGGGCAAGAGCCCAAGACAATGCGACTGCAGCTCCTGCCAACAGCGGCGCGACGGCTGCGGGTGAAGCGCAGGCCGCTGTCGCCAGCGTGCCACGACTGATCAAGTTCAGCGGCGCAGTCACGGACGCAAGTGGCAAGCCCGCCACGGGACCGGTGGCGCTAACCTTCACCCTCTACAACGCGCAACAAGAGGGGGTGGCCCTTTGGACGGAGACCCAAAGTGTGCAATTGGACTCCGAAGGGCATTACAGCGTGCTGCTGGGCGCTGGCTCGGCAGAGGGCCTGCCGCTTGACCTCTTCACCTCCGGCAGCCCGCTCTGGCTGGGCGTGCAGCCGGGATTGCCGGGCACGGGCGAACAGCCGCGCGTCTTGCTGGTGGCCGTACCTTATGCTTTGAAGGCTGCTGATGCTGATACGCTGGGAGGCAAGCCGGCCTCAGCCTACCTGCTATCACAAGGTCAGACTGGCGCGTCGTCCGCCTCAATTTCGGGTGGCGCGACTGTCGGTACTGCCGGCGCGCGGTCAGCCCAAAGTCAAAAAGCAGGCGGGGCGGACGCAAAGCAAAACAGCGCGTCGTCGCCGAACGTCGCAGGCATCGGCGTTACCAACTTCATCCCGCTCTGGACCACCCCCGTGGCGATTGGGGACTCGGTCCTGTTTCAAACGAGCGCTGGCAACGTGGGAGTTGGGACCACCAAGCCTGGGGCCAGAGTGGACGCGGATGGTGCCGGCATCGCGGTGCGCGGGACATCCGCCGGCCCGGGCGGAACGGGTGTGTTCGGGAATGCCATAGCTACTTCTGGCTCCGCGAACGGCGTTTACGGGCAAAGCGCCAGTCCTTACGGAACCGGAGTCTTTGGTAACGCCACTGCGAACACCGGCAATGGCACAGGTGTTTACGGCCAAACATCGAGTCCGGGTGCTGCAGGGGTGGTTGGAGTGGCTAACGTCGGAGCCGCAGGCTTGGTTCCGACCGGTGTCTACGGGACGAGCTCCGACCCAAACGGCAACGGGGTGGGTGGTGGTGCTAGCGCTACGTCAGGCTTCGCGGCCGGCGTCAGCGGAAGTAGCGCGAGCACGAGCGGTACTGGCGTGAGCGGTTACGCCACCGCCGGCTCGGGGCTGGCAACCGGTGTCATCGGTCAGACATACAGCACCGGAGGTTTTGGGGTGTGGGGCGATGCCAATGCGGTCTCCGGCAACACAATCGGGGTTTACGGCGAAAGTGAAAGTCAAACCGGCACTGCCATATTTGGAAATGCCACCTCTACATCAGGGGCGACCTTCGGCGTGTCCGGGGCGGTTGAGAGCCCCAACGGCACTGGCGTATCGGGGGCTAACAACGCCAGCAGCGGAGGGGTCGGAGTATCCGGCGTTGCCTACGCCACCTCGGGAGGTCCGATTGGCGTTTATGGGGGCACTTCTGGAACCGACAACGGCATTGCAGTGTGGGGTGCGTACGGGTTTTCCCCCACCTCCAGCGGTGGAGTTGGGGTGAAAGGCTCCGTCGAGGCCGAAGCCCCTTGGGGCGTATCAGGTCAATTTGTTAACGTTCCCGGCCAGGGACTGATTTTGGGTGGCTATTCCGGCCCGAACTTCACACAAGTCTTTAGCGTTGATCCCAGCGGCAACCTAGACATAAGCGGCAGCATTACGGTGGCCGGGAAGAAGTCGGCCAGGGTGAAGCTGCCGGACGGGCGCGAAGTGGCGCTGTACGCCGTCGAAAGCCCGGAGAACTGGTTTGAAGATTTCGGAATCGGCCAACTAAGGGGCGGTGCCGCTGAAGTCGCTCTTGACCCCGAGTTCCTCCAGACCGTTGACACTGCAAGCGACTACCACGTGTTCCTCACTCCCAGGGGTGATTGCCACGGCCTCTACGTGGCGAGCACCACGCCTGGCGGTTTTCAAGTGCGTGAATTGGGCGGCGGGAGCGCCAGCATCGCCTTCGATTACCGCATCGTTGCCAAGCGGCGTGGCTTCGAGACGGTGCGGCTCGAGGAGGTTCATGTGCCACAAGGCCCGAAGGACATGGCGGCGAGGTCTGCCAGAATGCAGCGGTCCGAGCACATGGTGGCGCCGCCGCCCCGGCCGCCAATGGCGGTTCCGCAGCCCCGGAAGATTGCCATTCCGCCGATGCCGCACCCTGCGGAGCAGACGCACTAGCAACCCGAGGCCAGGCCCCGCGATGGCTGCGGGCCTGGCCCCATTTGCGAAAGCCGTGCGCCTTCCGGCAGGGTGAGGCTGCATTTCTCACCGCGGAGCGAAAGGGCAGGGCTTCAGCCCTGCCGTTACGGCGTCCCCGCATGCTTGATGCCTCCCGCTCTCGGCGGGAGCTTCACTCCTCGGAAGGCGCAATATATTTTGCCAGCTTGCGGTCCAACGGCGGCGAAATCCGTTCCGCCAGGTGGGCGACGTACAGGGCGGCAATGATTGCCGTGAAGACGTCCATGGTGTAGTGAGCCCGCAGCACCAAAACCGCCGCCGCCTCGAACACCACGGCTGCGACAGCCAACACCGTGAGCCAACGCCGGCCGAGGCGAGCGATTTCAGTGGCGGCAAACACGGCGATCGAGGTGTGCGCTGAGAAAAAGAAATCATTGGAGACGCCGTAGGTGACGAATAGGGACGGAAACCCAGGGTAATGCCAAATCATGTTGTCGGGTGCAGGGAGGGCGCAGAGAGCCTGTACCAACTGCCGCAGCCCAAGGAGCATCGCCAAGCCCAGCAAAGGGCGCACGCTACGGCCAAAGATCCACTCGACGAAAACGAACAAAGCCAGCAGGTCAATCAATCCCGAGCTCGCGATCAGCAGGCCGTTTGCTGCTACCGGGTGGAGCAACAGGTAGTGGTTCAGGGGCGCCGACAGCTCTTGCAGGCCGTCACCGATTCCGGACGAGGCCACATGTCTCCGTCCGATAAGCGACTGGGTCCAGAACCAGAAGCCGATGGCAGCAGCAGCGGCGACAAGACGCACGGCCAGCGCGCGACCGCGCCTGCTCCTCACCATGTCTGTGGATGCCACCGTTAAAGCCACTGAGCCGCCTTTCCTTAAGGAGCCAAACCGATTTGACGCAGGATCTCCGGAAACCGCGGGTCTGAGCGGAGGTTATCGAGCCCAGGCTCATGCTTGAGGTAGACGACGTAGTCGCAGCGATCCTGCACCGCCTTGTTCAGCCAGCGGAACGCCTCATTCTTATCGTCCAGCCCGGCAGCGATGCCCACCATGTAGACCGCTGGCACATACTTCCTGCGCGACAGCGTCTCGAGGTCGGCCAGCAACTCTTGGGCCTGCGGCTTGTCGCCGGCAAGCGCGGACGCGTGGCCCAACGCCATCATCAAAGTCGGGCTGCCGGGGTAAAGGGACATCGCCTTCCGGAAATCGGCCAGCGCTTCAGGCAGCATGCCTTTCTGCTCGTAAGCGCGGCCCCGGAAGTAATAAGCCACGAAGAAATTGGGATTAAGCTCCAGCGCCCTCCGGCACTGTTCCAGAACGCGGTCATTTTCGCCGGCATAAAGGAACACTTGAGCAGCAGCCATGCCCATGATGATGGAAAGCGGATCCAGCTCTTGCGCCTTTTGTATCTCCGCGACCGCTTCATCCAGTTGATCCGTCGCCGCCAGGTAGAGCGCGTGCCATTCGCGGGCCGTGGCGTAACCGGGATTCAGTTCCAGCGCTTCCTCAAACTGCTGCTCAGCCTCCTGCCATTTCCAATCGTAAGCCAGACGGATGTAAGCCAGCGAAGCGTGCGCGTCAGCGAGCGAATTATCGAGTGCCAAGGCTTTCTCGGCAGCCTCCTCCGCCTTGGGCATGACTTGGCGGGGAGGCAGTGCGTCATTGGGGACTGAGCCCAGAAGCCCGTATGCGTCGGCCAGCCCCGCATAGGCCGGAGCGTAATTGGGATCCTCCGCGATGGCTTGCTGAAAGTCTGCGATGGCATTCTGGATGGCTTTCGGAGTGCGCTTGTTCCACTCATAGCGGCCATGCAAGTAGGCGTCGTGGGCTTGTGGACTCACGGGACGCGAGACGCCAAGGCGCGCCCGCTCCTTAGGTGTCAATTTCAATTGGATTTGGCGCGCGATCGCCCCGGCTACGTCACTCTCCAGCGCAAGAATGTCGCCTTCACTGCGCGAGTAGCTATCAGCCCAGAGCTGGGTGCGGTCGCTCAACTGGGTGAGTCGCGCCGTAATGCGCACCTCATTGCCGGGGTGACGCGTAACCGTGCCCTCCACAACGTACTTCACACCCAGCTCACGTCCAATCTGATCGATGCCCTCGGCCTTCGCAATCCGGGCCGAGGTGGGTGCGATCACACCCAAGGTTTCCGGGTGCAAGCGAGCCAGTTGGGTGGTGAGTTCCTCGGTGAATTCGTCGGAGAAGTAATTCTGTTGCGCATCGCCGCTCAAGTTCTCGAAGGGCAGCACGGCTAGCATCACCTTCTCCTGTGGTGCCGCTGGCCAGTACCTCCAGGCCAGGTAAGGGGTGAAGACGAGCGCCGCTGCCGCTAGTGCAAAAACAACGGCGTGCCGCCTTACGACCTCAAGGACCCTGTTTGTCCGGTTTCCCCGCCCTTGCCGCTGATGCTCTGGAATGAGCCGCTTCAGATCCGCAAGCACCTCACCTGCCGACTGATAACGCGCGCTGGCACTCTTTTCGAGCGCTTTTGTAATGATGCGTCCAAGCTCGCGCGGCAAGGTAGGATTCAATTCGAGCGGCGGTTTGGGCGCCTCAGCGAGAAGAGCATGAAACAGCACCGCCGGGGTCGCGCCCGTAAAGGGCTGTTCTCCGGTGGCCATTTCATAAAGCACCACCCCGAAGCCAAACAGATCTGTGCGGGCGTCCAGTTCCTCGCCGCGCGCCTGCTCCGGCGACATGTAGGCCACGGTTCCGACCATGGCGCCGGGCGTCGTAAGCTGGTCGGAATCAATCGAAGCCGTCGGCGAATCAGGAGCCGGGGCTTGGGAGTTGGGGCCCAGTGACGCCTGACCCATCCCCGGGGACGCGGCCTCAGCCCCCTGGTCGCTGGCCCCTGGCCCCTGCAGTTTTGCCAGGCCGAAATCCAGAACTTTGACTTGTGCGGTCTGGCCACGGCTGGTGACAAAGATGTTGGCCGGCTTGATGTCGCGGTGAACGATGCCTTTCTGGTGAGCAGCCTCCAGCGCCGCGCCAATTTGAATGGCGAGTTCCAGCAGAAGCTCAAGGGGCAGGGGTTTGCCCGCAATGCGGTGCTTGAGCGTGCGGCCCTCCAGATACTCCATCACGATAAAGGGCCGGCCTTGGAATTCGCCGACATCGTAAATCGTGCAGATGTTGGGATGATTCAGCGAGGAGGCGGCGTATGCCTCGCGCTCGAAGCGTTCCAAGGCGCGGCGGTCCTGGGCAAGATGTTCGGGCAGAAACTTGAGGGCGACGAAACGCGGGAGCTTGGCGTCCTGGGCGCTGTATACCACGCCCATCCCGCCGCCTCCAAGGCCTTCGAGGATGCGATAGTGCGACACCGTCTGGCCGACCAGCGGGAATCTGAGGGAGTCCGCCACCGCGCGGCCGCGCTCATCTGGCCCCTCCCCAGGCGTCACAGAAGCGGCCACGGGAGGGGAATTCAGAAAGCTGGTGCGAATGTCGTCCCCGGAATCAAGCAGTAACTGCACTTCCTGGCGCAGGGAATCGTCGGTGGCGCAGACCCGCTCCAGATACGCTGGGCGCTCGGCCGGGTCGAGATCGAGGGCCGCGCACAGTACGTTCTTGACGTCCTGCCAGCGCCGGGGAGTCATGTTACCTGTCTCCAAACTGCAGGTCAGCGCATAATAGGCGAGGGCGCGTGACGTCCTTACCGCACCACCTCGCTCGTCCCACTCATGTAATGATGCAACCACACACGGGCCGTGGCCCATTCACGCTTCACAGTGGCTGGAGATATCTCGAGCACGTCTGCGATCTCTTCCGTAGTCAGGCCCGCGAAATAGCGCAGCTCCACAATTTGCGCCTGTTTTGGGTCAAGCCGGGCAAGATCCTTCAATGCCTCGTCGAGAGCCATGAGGTCCAGGGTTTCATCTTTCAACAACGACTCGACCCCATCCAAGGTGATCTTACGGCCCGCGTCACGCTTGGCCGCGCGCCGGTAGCGGCCGTATTCCACCAGAACCTGCCGCATAAGGTGCGCCGACACAGCTAGAAAACGAGTGCGGTTCTCCACATGGAGCGATTTCTGCCTGATCATGCGCAGGTAGACTTCGTTTACCAGAGCAGCGCTTTCGAGCGTGTGATCGGAGCGTTCCGTTCGCAGGTGGCGGCGCGCCAAGCGGCGCAGCTCGTTGTAAACCAACGGTAAAAGGGCCGCCAAAGCCTCCTCGTCGCCAGCTTGCCACGCTTTCAGCAGTTCGCTGATGGACTTGGATGAAAACCGAGACACCGACTACCCCCACCGGCTGTCGTTAAGCGCTGGTGCCGTAGACTCTAGCTCCGCTTTCCCCCTGAAGTCAAGTCACCTATTAAGAGTGGTCAATTCTGGTTGGCGAATCGCCACCGGCTCCTCGGAATGACAAGGTTGAGGAAACCTGTTCCGCAGCCTGCTAGCCTAGGCGCGGAAGTCACAATTACCAATCAGTTGCGGTTAGTGAATTCGATCAGTCGTGTGAGCGTGCGGAGCGCAGCGCCGGAGTCAATGGCCTCAGCGGCCAGGGCTACGCCCTCAGGAAAGGTTTGAGCATCACCGGCCACCACCAGCGCGGCCGCTGCGTTCACCAGCACGACGTTCCGGTAAGGCCGGTAAGGACCTGGTGCGCCTTCCAAGACTTGCGTCAGGATGCGCGCGTTGGTGACCGCGTCGCCTCCTTCGATTGACGTGCCTTCCGCGCGCGCCACTCCGAAATCCTCGGGCGAAATCTGTCGAGTCTCGATCTTCCCCCCGATTTTGCCACTGTTGGACTCTGAAACCCGTGTTGATCCCGTAGTGGAAATCTCATCCATGCCGTCCCACGCGGCCACCACCATCGCGCGCCGCGTGCCCAGAATCCCCAGCGCTTCAGCCATGGTCTCCGTGCGCGCGTGGTCAAAGACGCCGGTGAGCTGGACGCTGGCGCCGAGAGGATTTGTGAGTGGGCCAAGCAGATTGAATACTGTTTTCGTCTTGAGCGCACGTCGGGCGCTCATCACGTGGCGCGTGGACGAGTGATGTTGAGGCGCAAAGAGAAATACGCAGCCCACAGTCTCCAGGCATTCGCCGATGCATTCGAGCGGGAACTCGATGGCGACGCCCAACGCCTCCAGCACGTCGGCACTGCCACAGCGGCTGGAAATCGAGCGATTCCCGTGCTTGGCCACACGCACGCCCGCGCCTGCGGCCACCAGCGCTGTGGCGGTGGAGACGTTGAATGTTCCCAGGCCGTCGCCGCCGGTACCGCAAGTATCGAGCAGCGGCCTGCCGCCGTGCAGGTCATCAATCCGCACGCCGGCTCTCGCCAGCATTTCCGCGGCACGCGCCCGCATTACCTCGGCAAAGCCGACCAGCACATCCACCGTCTCGCCGCGATCACGCAAGGCGGTGAGAAACGCAATGATGCCAGGATCGGGTGCCGTGCCGGACAGAAGCTCCTGCATCGCCGCGCGGGCCTCGGCGCGGGTGAGTTGCCCACCTCCGGCAAGCCTTTGCGTAGCGTCTACGAGCGTTTCCATTACCGCGAGAGACCCATCCGGTTGAATTTGAGTGATGCGACAATGCGCCTGGCAGTGTCGATATCGGCTTGATCTTTGCACCGGATGGTCATACTGAACCTGACAGGTTTGAAATGCATCTGGCCTCCGGCGCTTGGGACGTACAAGTCGACGACGTAAGGAAGTTTGGGGTGATTCTTCCTGTCCTCGTAAATGAAGAGGCTTGCGTTCCGCCCGCTCACCTTTTGGCTTAGTTCTTGATGGCTGCTGTTGGGCGGCTGTACCGGGGAGGTGTGGTATCCACAGCATAAAACCGAGATCACGAGTTGCGAGCCGTGCCAGCTCAGGATCAACTCGTCGATTCCAGGCATCCCCTTCTGTTCCTGAACGTCCGGCGGTGCCCAGAAGCTGAATTCGTCGGACGGTACGTTGGAGTTGATCTGCTTCCAGTCGGCCGACACACCTTCTGGCCTGTTGGGACCGTCGATAGGCCTTGCGGATGAATTCGCAATAAGGACCACGGCAGCGATATGGCACGTGGCTGCAATCTGCCTAAATTGCGCGTTCGTTGCCTTTTTCACGATCGTTACCATATACTGAACATTATCGCAGCTGTGTTTACCCAGCGACATTCTATCGTAGCTTCTATTTCAAACAATCCGTAGTTCGCGACCAATCAAAACGAAACGTCATGAAGATTCACGAGTATCAGGCCAAACAGATTCTTGCCCGCTTCGGGGTGAAGGTCCCTCGCGGCGAAGTCGCCGCCACCGTCGAAGAAGCGAAAACCGTCGTCGAGCGCCTCGGCGGCGGCACGGTGGTGGTGAAGGCTCAGATTCATGCCGGAGGCCGCGGCAAGGCCGGTGGCGTCAAGGTAGTGCGTAGCCCCGAAGCTGCCGAAAAGGCCGCAGGCGAGATTCTGGGCAAGACGCTGGTGACGCATCAGACGGGACCCGAGGGACGGCTGGTACGGCGGCTGCTGATCGAAGAAGGTTTGGACATAGCGCGCGAGCTCTATCTGGGCTTGGTGATCGACCGAGCCTCGGGCCGGCCCGTCTTTATGGCGTCCACCGAAGGCGGCGTGGAGATCGAGGAAGTCGCCGCCAGCCATCCCGAAAAGATTCTGCGCGAATCCATCGATCCGGCTGTAGGATTTCAGGCATTTCAAGCTCGCAAGCTCGCCTTTGGCCTCGGGCTTGACTCCAAGCTGGTAAATGAGGCTGCGCAGTTTCTGCAAAACCTGTATCGCGCCTTTGAAGCCACGGACGCATCTCTGGCCGAGGTTAATCCTCTGGTGGTCACCAAGGACGGCCACCTGCTGGCGCTTGACGCCAAGATGACGTTCGATGACAACGCCATTTACCGTCACCCGGACATCAAGGCGTTCCGCGATATCAACGAAGAAGACCCCTTGGAAGTGAAGGCCAGTGACTACGGCCTGAACTACGTTCGCCTGGATGGGACAGTGGGCTGCATGGTGAACGGCGCCGGTCTAGCCATGGCCACCATGGACATCATTCAATACGCGGGCGGCAGTCCCGCCAACTTCTTGGACGTGGGAGGTGGCGCGAACGAAGAGCAAGTGAAGCGCGGCTTCGAAATCATCCTCGGCGACCCCAACGTGCGCGCTGTGCTCATCAACATTTTCGGCGGCATCATGCGCTGCGACATCGTGGCCAACGGCGTGGTAGCAGCCTCCCGATCACTCGGGATTAAAGTTCCCGTAGTTGTACGGCTCGAGGGCACCAACGTTGAGCTGGGTCAGAAAATCCTCGCCGAATCCGGACTGAACTTCATCGTTGCACAAGGCATGAAGGACGCGGCAGAGAAGGTGGTAGCGGCAGCCGCAAAGTGAGAAATGGTGATTTGCGATTGGTGATTTGTGATTGCCGAAAGGCATTGACTCATTGACTCAATGCGCTGGTTGGGTACCTCGCATGACCAAGACCTACCAGTGGGAGGAACTGAGGAAGCGAACAAAGCAGTTTGCTATTCGCATTGTGAAGTTGTTTCGGGCGCTGCCTCGCAGTCGCGAAGCTTACGTCCTCGGTACCCAAGTTCTGCGGTCCGGAACATCTGTTGCGGCAAACTACAGGGCGGCATGCAGGGCTCGTTCCAAAGCCGAATTCATATCCAAGATGGGAGTTGTAGTGGAAGAGGCTGATGAAACGGTGTTCTGGCTGGAACTGCTCGTTGAAACAGGAATTGTTAAGAGCAGCCGAATGGAGAGTCTAGTCGTCGAGGCGAATGAACTGCTCGCAATATTTGCAGCTTCTCAGCGGACGGCCCGGAAGCATTGAGTCAATCCCTGAATGAGTCAGTGAATCAATCTTATGTCTATTCTTGTCGATCAAAACACTCGCCTCCTGGTCCAGGGAATAACCGGCCGCGAAGGCGGATTTCACGCTGAGCAGGCGATTGCGTACGGCGCGAAAGTTGTCGCTGGCGTCACTCCCGGCAAAGGCGGGACCATCTGGGAAACCAAGGACGGCGAGCACGAGGTTCCAGTTTTCAACACGGTTGCCAAGGCGGTGGAGATCACTGGCGCCAACGTTTCCGTAATCTTCGTGCCGCCGCCGTTCGCGGCCGACGCCATCATGGAAGCGGCGGACGCCGGGCTCCCACTTGTGGTCGCTATCACCGAGGGCATTCCCACGCTCGATATGGTGCGGGCGAAGCAGTATCTGGCAGATCATCCCGGTACGCGGCTGATCGGTCCGAACTGCCCCGGCATCATTTCACCGGGCAAATGTAAAGTCGGCATCATGCCGGGCCGCATCCATAAACAGGGAAATATCGGGGTCATCTCGCGCAGCGGCACGCTGACGTACGAAGCTGTGGGGCAGCTCACGTCGTTGGGCATCGGCCAATCCACTTGCATCGGGATCGGTGGTGACCCGATCATCGGCACGAATTTTGTAGATGCCCTTACGTTGATGAATGCCGATCCCGACACGCACGGCATCATCATAATCGGCGAGATCGGCGGAGCCGCCGAGGAAGACGCCGCCGCCTACATCAAGGCAAACGTGAAGAAGCCCGTGGTAGGATTCATCGCCGGGCGCACCGCCCCGCCGGGCCGGCGCATGGGCCACGCCGGCGCCATCATTGCGGGCGGAAAAGGAACCGCCGCCGATAAAATCGCGGCGCTTAATGCAGCGGGCGTTGCCGTGGCCGAAAGCCCGGCGTTGCTGGGCGAGACGATGGCGGGCCTACTCAAGACACGCGTAGTGGCGTCGTAGGGACAAGCTGTCAGCTATCAGCTATCAGCTTTCAGCGTTCAGCAATCAGCTCTCAGCAGTCAGCAGCAGCCGGACACCGGATGCCGTTTAATCGCCGCTGACGGCAGAACGCTTGTTAGAAGTTTTTGACCCTGTCATTCCGACGGCGAGTCTTGCGAGGCGGAGGAATCCGCTTTGAAAGTGCTCCCTGCGAGATTCCTCGGCGCCTGCGGCTTCTTGCAATGACAGCGCAGATGTTCAGCTCCAGCCAATCGCCTTTGGTGATAGCTGAAGGCTGATAGCTGAAGGCTAAAAGCCAACCGTGAACTACTAACTTCGAGGAAAGATTCATGGCACTTGAACGCACCTTAACCATCATTAAGCCCGACGCCGTTAAGGCGGGACACATCGGTGACATCATCAAGATTTTCGAGGCCAACGGCTTCCGTATTGTCGCGGCCCGGCTGGTGAACCTGAGCCAAACGGAGGCAGAGGGATTCTACGCTGTTCATCGCGAGCGTCCGTTTTTTCCCAGCCTCACAGCATTCATGAGCTCGGGCCCGGCAATTCCCATGGTGCTGGAAGGCGATAACGTGATTGCGCGTCTGCGCGAAGTGATGGGAGTTACCAATCCGGCTAACGCCGCGCCTGGGACCATTCGCAAGCTGTACGCTTCAAGCATCGAGGCCAACTGCGTTCACGGATCGGATGCGCCGGAGACGGCCGCCTTCGAGATCGGGTATTTCTTCCCCGGTGTAGACCTGGTTTAAATTAGCGGTTTGTTGAAACCCTTATCGCAACTTGTCATTCCGGCGCCGATCCTTGCAAGAGAATGCCTCTTGTCCACAGCGCGATGGGCCGTAACCCAAACCGAATTTCTCCGTGACCTCCGTGCTGCGAAACCTTTAAAACACAGAGATCACGGAGCTCAGTGAGCTCAGTGTTGAACGCTTTTGTGCACAGAGAATACGGAGATATTACGAGACATTTTCGAAGTTGGTCCCGGTATTTCAAGACGAGATCCTGGCGCCGAGAAGGAATTGAAGTTGTGACACAGAGCAAGCCGTGAGCCCGCCTAAAATCGCCCGACTCGCGGAGTCCATCGAACTGCGCATGAATGAGGCGTTCTGGGCGCTGCTTCCGCGCGAACTGGCCGCGAAGCGCAAGCTGGAATCGTTCCGGGTGGGCGGCGCTTTCATCACGCTCGCGCGAAAAAGCGTTTCCTTGCAAAGTAATCGCGTCCGCGGCTTGGGGGTTGAAGAATCCGCCACCGAGTCGATGGTGGACGAAATCCTCCACCTGTTCCGCTCCCGCGGAATCAAGCGGTTCAGTTTTCACATCTCCCCTTGCCCACAATCCGAACTGATTACCCAGTGGCTGAAGGCGCGCAGCTTCAAGCTGCATCACCAATACAGCAAGCTGGTGCGCGACACGGCTGCGCCTGCGCGCGTGGCGACGAGCTATAAGATCAAGCGAATTGGCAAGGCTGACGCCGGGGTCTTTGCCACGGTGTTCACCGAGACCTTTGCCTGGCAGGCGGACCGCGCACCTTGGATTGTAGCCCCGGTCGGGGCGCCTGGTTTCAGCCACTATCTCGCCTTGGATGGCGACCGGGCCCTGGCAACCGCGTTACTTTATGTTGAGGGAAATTGCGGCTGGTTGGGTTGGGGCGGCACGCTCACGCCCTATCGGCATCGCGGCGCCCAGTCGGCGCTGATAGCCGCCCGCATCAGGCGCGCCGCACAGTTAGGCGCAAAGTGGGTGGTGTGTGAAACGCTCGAACGCAGCGCGGCCGGCCCAGCGGCTCTTATCGCAATTTGCTGAGGCTGGGATTCCAGCAAGCCTATCTGCGGCCCATCTGGGTATGGGAGCAGACTTGACAGGCCGGGGACGACCGTCGACGATCATGATTGAGACCTATGGTTGGTTCGCTGGGGTTTCAATTCGGAAAACTGATCCTGGTATTGGGCCTCGTTCTGGTCGCAGTCGGCCTACTGCTGATGGCGGGTTCGCGGGTGGGTCTTTTCGGAGGGCACCCACAAGGGGTACCCCTACGTCTCGGGAGGCTGCCCGGGGATATCGCGTACAAGGGAAAGAAGGTCTCGTTTTATTTCCCGGTCGTCACATGCTTAATCTTGAGTGCAGTCGGGACGCTCGTGCTTTGGTTGATCTCATTCTTGAAACGGCCGTAGCTAATCGCAAAGCCGGGCGGGGCGTCTTCGCGGCGCAGGTGCTTGGAATGGGGCAGCTTGCTGCCGCTTTCGAAAGGCCAGCTTGCTGGCCGTGCCGGCGTTGCAGCCAGCTCCGCAAGGCTGACCCATTCGGAGCGCTATGACAAAATTACCAATTAGTTAACCAATGCGATACACAAAATTACGAAACGAAACCGTCAGGTATATGAAAACAAAGGACCGGCCTTCGGGAAGCCGTCAGGTTATTGAAAATAAATAACTTATTCCCGGCAAGCCGTCAAGTTATTGATAGATAAACATGTTAGCGCCGACTCTAGGCGCGGAATTGTGATGGAGCAGTCTCTTTTCGATTTCAAGCCGCAGCGCAAGATCTACAGCGTCTCCGACCTCACTGAAGAGATTCGAGCCGTCTTCGAGGACCAGTTTCCGGACGTTTGGGTGACTGGCGAAATCTCCAACTATCGGCCCGCGGCTTCAGGCCACTGCTATTTCACGCTGAAGGATGCGAAGGCCCAGCTTCGAGCGGTCTGCTTTCGCAACCAGGCGCGATACCTGAAGTTCAAGCCTGCCGACGGGCTTTCGGTGATCGCGCGCGGCCAGCTCAGCATCTACGAGGCGCGCGGAGAGTATCAGCTCATCGTCGAGTTTCTCGAGCCCGCAGGCCTCGGCGCGCTGCAGTTGGCCTTCGAGCAGCTCAAGTCGAAGCTCGCGGCTGAGGGGCTCTTCGCGCTCGAGCGCAAGCGGCCGTTGCCGCTTCTGCCGCGTAGAGTCGGAATCGTAACTTCGCCCACCGGTGCAGTGATCCGTGACATGCTGCGCGTTCTGCGCAGGCGCTTTCGCAACATCAACGTGACGATTTATCCCGTGCGCGTGCAGGGCGACGGCGCCGCCGATGAGATTGTGCAAGGCATTGAGTGCCTGAACCGCCAGCCCGGTGTAGACGTGATCATTATGGCGCGCGGCGGAGGTTCACTCGAAGACCTCTGGGCTTTCAACGAGGAGCGCCTGGCGCGCGCGATTGCCGCCTCGAAACTACCTGTGATTTCGGCCGTGGGCCATGAGACCGACTTTACCATTGCCGATTTTGTGGCTGACCTGCGCGCGCCCACGCCTTCAGCCGCGGCGGAACTGGTAGTTCATCGCCGCCAGGACTTCGAGTCCGAGATCGGCGAGCGGCTTCGGCGCCTTGGGCAGGAGATGCGGTTGAAGCTGTCGGAGGCGCGGCGCCAGTTTCGAGAGCTGGAGATGCACCGGGTTTTTCAGACGTTGGGCGCGCGCATCGCGGCTCGCGGCCAGCACGCGGACGAGAGCTCAGCCGCCCTTGACGCGGCCATCACCCGGCGTTTGAGCGCAGCCCGGCACGCCTGGCTGAGAACCGCCTCGGGAGTGATGCGATACGATTTCGCCCGGCTGCTGAGGCTCCGGGGATCGGCGCTATCGCAGCAGGCAAGCCGGATGGACGCGGCGGTGGCTCGAAACTTCGACATGCACCGTAATCGCTTGAGGCATGCTCAGGCGATCCTCGGCGAGCGTAACCCGTTGGCCATCCTTGGGCGTGGCTATTCCATCACTCGCGACGCCTCGGGGCGCATCGTCCGCGAGGCCCAATCGTTGACCGCTGGAAACGAGATCTCGGTGCGCCTGGCGCGTGGAGAATTGGGCGCTAGGGTACAGAGGGTGAAGCCCTGAGATTGGGGGGCGTCGGCGCCACATCGAGGTGCCATTTTGAAACATGTCGTTCCCGCGCAGGCGGGAATCCAATGCGTACGTGGTCCGGAAACCGCGAACATTAAAGTTGGATTCCCGCCTACGCGGGAATGACGTGGTTGGCGAAAGTGACACGTTTCAGGAAATCTCGGGGCCGCTTGTCGCCTACAGTTTATAACCAATCTTCCGCAGCAGGGCTTTGCGACTCTGGATGTCGGTCTCGGTTTCAATGCCCTTCGTTTTCACGCCGTCGATGACGCCCAGGATGCCGCGGCCCTGTTCGGTCTCAGCGATGATCACTTCAACAGGATTGGCAGTGGCACAGAAGATGCGGCAGACCTCCGGCACATTCTTGATGGTGTTCAGCACATTGATGGGAAATCCGCCATCGAGGAAGATGATGAAGGAGTGGCCGGCGCTAAGATTCAGGGCGTTTCTTTGGGCGAGTTCGATAAGACCGGGTTCGTTTCCGGCGTAGCGCACCAGCGCCGGCCCGGAAGATTCGCAGAAGGCGATGCCGAATTTCATCCCAGGGACTGTCTGCACGATGGCTTCGTAGAGGTCCTCAACGGTCTTGATGAAGTGCGACTGGCCGAGAATGAAATTGAGATCCTCCGGCTTTTCAATTCGTACTACCGTGGTTTCCATGAGGGCTCCTGACGCTGACGAATGATTCTATCGCGGGCTGGTCAAGGGCGCCAATACGGGTTGACGGTTCGCGTGGGCCCGCCGACATCGCGACCTTGGCGTGAGGAAAGGCAAAGGGTGCTGGTGTCCTTTGAACGCCCCAAGCGCAGTCATTCCCGCGGCGGCGGGAATCCACTTTGCTTGACACCGTGTTTCCAATAGCTTCAAAAATGGATTCCCGCCTTCGCGGGAATGACTGCGCTTCAAGAGATCTCAAGCAGGAAATGACACCAGTACCAGGTAGAGTGTCGGGTAGAGTGTCGGATTGCCTCAAGGGCCGCGAATTGCTAGACTAGCCTTGTCGGGGCGCCGATCCGCTGTGGTCTTGAAGAGCGTGACCGCGATGGATTTGGGCGCCTTCCGGAGGCTTTAGCGATGACTGAAGAGAGCACGTCGGCCAAGATAGGCGGAAGCCCGCCACCGGGCCGGCTTTACGTTATCGCCACCCCGATCGGCAATCTCGAAGACGTTACCCTTCGAGCGCTCCGCCTGCTGAAGGAAGTCGACATTATCGCCTGCGAGGACACGCGCCGCACCCGCCAGTTGCTTGAACATTACAACATCGCAACGCCAACGGTGAGCTACCACGAGCACAACGAACTGACGCGCGCCCCCGAGCTGATTGTCCGGCTGGAAGACGGCGAAGATATTGCACTAGTGTCCGACGCCGGCATGCCGCTGATCTCCGACCCCGGCCACCGCCTTGTGAAGCTTGCCATACGGCACAATATTGCGGTGGTTCCGGTTCCGGGACCTTCGGCCCTGGTGGCCACGCTAGCAGCGGCAGGTCTGCCCGTGGACCAGTTCCGCTTCGTTGGCTTCCTTCCCCCTAAACGCCTCGCCCGTCAGCGATTCCTGCGCGCGCTCGAAAATGAACGCACCGTTGCCTTCTATGAAGCGCCCCATCGGGTGGTTGAAACCTTGCAGGATGTTCTCAAGAGCATGGGTGACCGGCCGCTGGTGTTGGCACGAGAACTTACGAAAGTGCACGAGGAATTCTTGCGAGGATTCACGTCAGAGGTGCTGAGCCTCTTGAAGAATAAGCCGGTCAAGGGAGAGGTGACGGTGCTACTGGGCCCCGCTGAGAACCATGCGGCGCGGGTGGCGCCCACGCGTTCCATTAAGGCAGACCTTCGCCGGGCAATGACCGAACTGGGGGTTGATGAGCGGGCGGCGCTGAAAGCTGTGGCCAAGGAACGGGGTCTCTCGAAGAGCGAAGCCTACCGGCAGTGGCAGAGCGAGAAAAGCGGGCCGGCGCACTGAGCGCGAGCTAACAAACCGACAGAGTATCGTGCATATTTAGAGCCGTCGGCTCCGTGGGCTAGCCACTAACCACTTACCACTAGCCACTGCTGTTGAGAGCGGCTGAAGAATTCGTCCACGCGCTCGAGCACTTCCTGCGGGGTGGCGGCGCTCTGAACGCTGCGGCGCAGCTCAGCGCCATTGCGAACGCCGTGCGTGAACCAGCTCGCAAATTGTTTCATCTTGCCGATCGCGCCGGGCATTTCTTCGGCCACGAGCATGGCGTAGTAGTCGCGGATAAGCTGGTAGCGGTCGGAGTCGCCGGGTTCGCGAAAGCTGCGTGTTGAGAAGTATTCGGCCATTTGACGAAATATCCAGGGGTTGGTGGGCGCGGCGCGGCCAATCATCACGGCGTCACACCGGGTCTCAGCCCCCAGAGCCTCGGCATCAGCGGGTGACATCACGTCGCCGTTGCCGATCACGGGGATCCGCACGGCCTGCTTGACTTCCGCAATCACGTCCCATCGGGCGCGCCCGCTGTAACCCTGCAGTCGGGTGCGGCCGTGGACGGCGATCGCTTCAACGCCGCAGTCTTCTGCAATGCGCGCCACAGGAACAGCCACGATTTCGTCGTCGCTCCAGCCGATTCGAATCTTGATGGTGAAGGGAATGGTGACCGCGGCGCGAATCTTCCGAAGAATCGTTTCGAGTTGCGGCAAGTCACGCAGCAGGCCGGAACCGCCGCACTTCACCACCTTCTTGGCCGGGCAGCCCAGGTTCAGGTCGATGAGATCGAAGCCCAAGTCTTCGACCATTCGAGCGGCCTCGGCCAAGTGCTCCGCGTCGGAGCCGAAGATCTGCGCCGTGATGGGCCGCTCCTCTTCGGTGTAGTACAAAAAGCGTTGGGCCTTGAAATTCTGCCGCAGCATGCCCTCGCTTGAAACAAACTCGGTCATGATCAGCCCGCAGCCGCCCAGACGCTTGATGAAACGGCGAAAGACCGTGTCGGTGATGCCGGCCATGGGCGCGAGGATATGAGCAGGCCGAATGGAGACGTCGCGAATTTGAAGGCTCTCGAACATTGCGAGGACTGCTCCGCCACTCATCCCAGTCATCCGGGTGAGTACTATCGTTCTAGTTTAGGCTGAATCGAAAACCTGCGTCTAGACGTCCCGTGACTTCGCCCAACTCGTCCACCGACAAAGCGATTGGCGGCCCGGAACCACGACCGCCTCAGGTGCGCCTTCCGTCAGAAATGTCCATTTTCAAACAGCACGGCCCACGAACGACCACTCATCGAGCACTACTTTCTTCTAACTTCAGGCTGGTCCAAGCACTTACGAGTCGCTCGGCTTGGAACGCCGCTTGCAGAGGTGAGATTGCGGCTTACTACGGTCTTGTATACCGGACGTCCCATTCAGAACAGGAAAGTTTTCGATGCGCTCTGATAAACTAGGTGATGGCGCCGGTCAGGCGTCAGCTCCCTTCATGAAACTTCGCGTCTCAGAGTTTCGTAATGGTAGATTGAGATTCGCAACGAATTCCAATCGGTAAGGAGAACTAAACCGATGAAACTTTCAAGCGCACGCGCGCTGGTACGCTACCTTTGCCTGATCGGGCTTGGGATGGGTCTAGGCATCGCACCGTTGCGCGCGCAGCAAAGCTCGCCTTCGATGCCCAGCGCCGAGACCGGCGCCGCTACCACTCCCGCTCAGGTAAGCTCCCCGGAATCACAGCCGGGGGTTCTTCCGCCGGGGGCGACGACATACGACTATAGCCACGGCCACGCCTTTCCGAACTTCCTTTTGGCGTATGAGCCTATGCCTGTGCCGGAACCTCGCTTGACCAACTCGGAGCTGCTCCACTCGCTGATGACCAGCGGCAAGCTCGAACTCTCGCTGGACGACGCCATCGCTCTGGCGCTCGAAAACAACCTGACCATTGCTGTGCAGCGCTTCAACATCCCGTTTGCCCAGCTCGACTACCTGCGCGCCAAGGCTGGCGGCGCGCCTCGCGGCGTCGCGGGGGCCTTCATCTCTAACGCTCTGTTTTTGGGCGCCGTGGGCGCGGGACTCAGCAGTTCCGCCAGCGGCGGATCGAGCGGAGGCGGTGCGTTTGCCACGGGCGGCGCGGTCAACATCGGCAGCATCGCCTGCTGCGATCCCATCGCCGGCTTCAGCTTTGGCTGGAGCCACTCGACAACCCCTCTGAACTTCTCGACGGTATATTCGGCCTCCACGGTTGGCAACCAGGAGACCGCCTATAGCGGGTTCTACGGCCAGGGCTTTCTAACCGGCACCAGTGTGGCCCTGGGACTCAACGGAAACCGCCAGAGCAGCACCTCTCCATCGACCCTGTTCAATCCGGTGGTGCCCACGGGCCTTTTCATCGGTATTGACCAACAGCTTTTGAACGGTTTTGGGTACAGGGCCAACGCGAAGTTCATTCGAATTGCGAACAACGACGTAAAATTTGCCGATGCGGCCTTTCGCCTGCAAGTCAGCACCACCGTCGCCCAGGTGGTCAACGATTACTACACTTTGCTTTACGACCGCCAGAATGTGGGCGTCACCCAGGAAGCCGTCAATTACTCCCAGCATCTGCTCGACGACAACAAGAAGCAGGTGGAGATCGGGACCTTGGCGCCCATCGAAGTGGTGCGGGCGGAATCGGAACTCGCCACCGACCAGCAGAATCTGATCGTAGCGCAGACTACATTGAGACAACAGGAAGAGGTCCTGAAAACGGAGCTTTCCAAACAGGTCACGCCTGACTTGGCGGCAGTCGACGTTGATCCGACCGATAAATTTCCCGATTCGGAGGCGGAGAGCGTTCCAAATGTTGGACAGGCGCTGGAGTTGGCGTTTCAGCATCGTCCCGAACTTACCGAAGACGCTCTGAACCTCGCCAATCAGGACATCACCTTAAAGGCCGTGCGCAATGCTCTGCTGCCCACGCTGACGGCCTACGGCAGCTACACCCCGAACGGACTCTCCGGCAACGTCGTGTGCAACAATGTTGTTGTGATCTGCCCTCCCGGGGTCGCCCCCGGCACCTTGCTGAGTTCGGGGGGAGTTTCGCAGTCTTTGACCAGCCTGTTCCACGGAACCTATCCGTACTTTTCGTACGGGCTGAACTTGAACTTTCCCGTCCGCAACCGTCAGGAGCAGGCGGACGCCGCCCGCGCTCTGTTTGAGCAGCGCCAGTTGCAGACCCAGCTCCAGCAGCAAAAGAACACCATCGCCCAGGACGTGCGCAACGCCGAGATTGCCCTCACCCAGGCGAAGGCCCAAATCAACGCCACCATCAAGGCCTCAGAACTGGCCCGCGAGACGCTGGACGCCGACCGCAAAAAGTTTCAACTGGGCGAGTCGACCACTTTCCAGTTGATCCAGGATCAACGAGACCTGAGCACGGCTGAGGGCAACGAGGCCAAAGCGCGGCAGACTTTCGCCAATGCGCTCACCCAAATGGGTACAGCGACCGGGACCCTCCTTGACAGGTACCACGTGCAAATGGCCGATGCCAAAATGGGCAAAGTGACGCATCCGCCGAACATTCCAGGAGCTCCACCATCTCAGGCGGCCATCCCGGGACCGCAATAGCATCGTGGCCA
This sequence comes from Terriglobia bacterium, assembly GCA_035578005.1. Lineage (GTDB taxonomy): Bacteria > Acidobacteriota > Terriglobia > UBA7540 > UBA7540 > Gp13-AA77. The sequence goes on along the minus strand of DATJYK010000425.1, from coordinate 5,467 downwards.
CAGACCGCTGGACTCAAGCGCCACGCGGCCACCGCGTTCTGCTCGGGGACAAACACGGCCGAGAACAGAGGCCTGCTCTCGCGTGTACATTGCTTGCTGGTGTGTCTGGTTCCCAACGACGGCTCCGCATCTGTAATTTCATCGTCTGTCACTCGTAGACCCAATGAGTCAAAGTATGGTCAGTGTCCAGGCGACGATTCGGCCGGAGGGCGGCCGCATGAATGCAAACAACGGCACTCCAGTAGTGCAGGTGCAGGATCTTCGCAAGAGCTACGGCGCGGTGGAGGCGGTGCGCGGCGTTAGTTTCGAGATCCATCGCGGCGAAGTGTTCGGCCTTCTGGGACCGAACGGCGCCGGCAAAACGTCCACCATTGAAATCCTGGAAGGCTTGCGGGAACCTGACGCGGGCATGGTCCGCGTTTGCGGACTTGAGCCTTCTCGTGAAGGCCAGAAGCTGAAGCAGCGAATCGGCGCCCAGCTCCAGAACACGATTCTGCCCGACAAGATGACGGTGGAGGAAGCGCTGCGGCTGTTCAGCGGATTCTATCCGCGGTCGGACTCCGTCGATCAGCTCCTCGAGCGATTTGGGCTGGCGGAAAAGCGCCGCGCCTATTACGAAACGCTTTCCGGCGGACAGAAGCAGCGGTTGGCACTGGCGCTCGCTCTGGTCAACGGTCCTGAGTTGGTGCTTCTGGACGAACCAACGGCCGGACTGGACGCCATGGTGCGGCGTGACATTTACGCCTTGATTGAGCAGCTCCGCGCGGAGCACCGAACGGTGCTGCTGACCACCCATTACATCGAAGAGGCTGAGCGACTGTGCGACCGCGTGGCGATCATCGACCATGGCCTGGTTGTGGCGCTGGGCACACCGCGGGAACTCGTGCGAGGCTTCGGGAGCGGCACACGCCTCGAAGTGCGCACTGACAAGCCAGTGGCCTGTGATGAACTGCGCCGGCTGGACGGCGTGGTGGATTCCCGTGAAGCCGACGGCGCCTATTGGTTGCACGCGCAACCCGTGGCCAAAGCCCTTGTGGCTCTCATCCACTTCCTGGAAGCACGGGACAATACGCTTACGGATTTGCACATTTCCCAGCCTAGCTTGGAAGACGTGTTCGTCGAAATGACAGGGCGGAAGATAAGCGATATTAATGAATGACGAACGATGAAGCAGCGTTCATCATTTATCGCTCATCGTTAGGAGCTTGATGGCCGCAATCACAATCGCGCTGATGAATATTCGCCTTGCGATGAGGACGAAGGCGGCGCTCTTCTTCACCTTTATGTTTCCGCTCATTTTTCTGTTTGTATACGCAGGCATCTTCGCGCACGGGAACCGCTGGGTGGTGGCGTACCTGTTCGGACCGGTCATCACTTTGCAGATCATGGGAAGCGCCTTTTGGGGACTGGGCCTGCAATCGGTGATGTCTCGCGAGCGTGGCATCCTGCGCCGCTATCGGCTGGCGCCGGTCGGCGCGGGCTCGATGGTAGCCAGCAGCCTGATCGCCAACTACTTGCTTTTGCTGCCCACAGTCGCCCTGCTTGCCACCTTCGCCGTTCTAGTATTTCATATGCCGCTGAACGTGAACCCGATCGCTTTCCTCCTGCTCATCACAGTTGGCGCTTTTTCGTTTGCCGGTTTCGGCCTCACTGTCGCGAGCATCGCTAACACCATGCAGGAAGCTCAAATTTACAATCAGGTGGTCTGGTTCGCGCTCCTGTTTCTTTCCGGCGCCACCATTCCGCTTCCTGACCTTCCAAACTGGATTCAACACGTGGCCGCGTTTCTGCCGGCCACTTACCTGGTGAGTTCCTTCCAGAGCCTGATGACCCATTCGGCGCCGCTGTCGGCGCATGCCGCGGAACTGGGCGCTCTGGTGCTTTCCGGCCTGTTCGGCATTCTTTTCGCCTGGAAGCTCTTCCGATGGGAGAAGGAAGAAAAGCTACCCAAGTCTGCCAAAGTCTGGGCGCTGGTATTCCTCGTGCCCTTCCTGCTGATCGGCTTCTGGATGAACTCGAGCGGCAAGGCGCGGCAAGGTTGGGCAGCGTCCTATCACATGATGAACAAATGATGAACGATGAAGGCGGAGCGATGAACGCGGATCACGCCGGGCCTTCGGGTCATTCATCATTCTTTGTTCCTTGTTTAGATTTCATTCTTTGTCTTCATATTGCCGCTTCAAGCTGGCGACCACCGCCGGATCAGCTAGCGTAGTTGTGTCGCCTAGGACACGGCCTTCGGCGATGTCGCGCAGCAACCGCCGCATGATCTTGGCGCTGCGCGTCTTGGGCAGCTCCGCGCTAAAGAAGATATCCTCAGGACGCGCCAGCGCACCGATTTTCCCGGCCACGTGCTGCTTCAACTCCTCTTTGAGAGCATCGCTCGGCCGGGCGCGCTCCTTAAGCGTTACGAAAGCGCTGATGGCCTGCCCTTTCACGTCGTGGTTCTTCCCAATCACGGCGGCTTCCGCAACGGCGTGATGATCCACCAGCGCGCTCTCCACTTCGTACGTCGATATCCGATGGCCCGAAACATTCATCACATCGTCCACTCGGCCCATCAGCCAAAAGTAGCCGTCTTCATCCACCTTGGCCCCGTCTCCGGTGAAGTACCGTCCGGGATAGCGCGACCAGTACTGGCGCATGTAGCGATCGGGATCACCATAGATCGTTCGGAACATCGCCGGCCAGGGCCGATTCAGCACCAGGTAACCGCCGGCTCCCGGACCTACCCTTTCGCCCTTTTCGTCCACCACCTCTGCGTAGACACCCGGAAACGGCCTCGTGGCCGAGCCCGGCTTGGTGGCCGTCAACGCGGGCAGTGGCGTGATCATAACCATTCCCGTCTCGGTCTGCCACCAGGTATCCACAATGGGGCAGCGCTCGCGCCCGATCTGCTCGTGATACCAGACCCAGGCCTCCGGGTTGATGGGCTCGCCCACGGTACCGAGCAGCCGCAGTGACGACAAATCGTATTTCTGCGGCCACTCCCGGCCCCAGCGCATAAACGTTCGGATCGCGGTGGGCGCAGTGTAGAAGATGTTTACACCGTACTTGTGGACAATCTCCCAGAAACGGCCGCGGTCCGGGTAATCCGGCGAACCTTCGTACATCAAGCTCGTGGTTCCGTTGGCGAGAGGCCCGTAAACAATGTAAGAGTGACCCGTGACCCAGCCGATATCCGCGGTGCACCAGTAAACATCGTTTTCCTTGACATCGAAGATGTAGCGGTGGGTGGTGGACGTTCCCACCAAGTAGCCCGCCGTCGTGTGGACAATCCCCTTTGGCTTGCCGGTGGTGCCGCTGGTATACAGCACGTAAAGAATGTCTTCGGCGTCCATCGCTTCGGCGTCACACTGGTCGGACGCATCTTCCATCACATCGTGCCACCACAAGTCGCGGCCAGGATGCATCGATGACTTGGCCAGGTCGCCCACGCGCCGAACCACAACGACCTTCTCGATGGAAGGCGTGCCTCGAAGCGCTTCGTCGGCGTTATGCTTGAGGGGGACCACGTTGCCGCGCCGCCAGGCGCCGTCGCCGGTGATCAACACCTTCGCCTGGGCGTCATTGATGCGCTCTCTCAGAGACTCAGCGGAGAAGCCCCCAAACACCACGCTGTGCGGCGCGCCGATTTTGGCGCAGGCGAGCAGCGTGACCGCCAACTCCGGCACCATGCCCATGTACACCGCCACGCGGTCTCCCTTGTGCACACCGAGCGACTTCAACACGTTGGCGAATCGGTTCACCTCGCGTTGCAGCATTCCGAACGTCAGCACCCGCGAATCGCCCGGTTCACCTTCCCAGATAATCGCCGCCTTGTTACGGCGCGAGGAGGCAGCGTGCCGGTCCACGCAATTGTGGGTCACGTTGAGCCGGCCCCCCACGAACCATTTGGCCCACGGGGCGTTCCACTCCAGCACTTTGTCCCAGCGCTTATACCAGTCGAGGTGCTCAGCTTCCTCAGCCCAGAATGCTTCCAGGTTATGGGCGGCTCGCTCGTATAAAACGGGATCGTTCGCGTTCGCGCGCCGCCGGAATTCACTCGACGGTGGGAAGGTGCGAGTCTCCTGAAGTAGGGCATCGAGCCGTTCCTGTTGAAGTACGCCTGCCTCCGCCATTAAAGCCTCCGTTTAGCGCGAGCGAAAGGGCGGGGCTTCACAGCCCCGCCGGAAACCTCGTCAGATAAATGGGGCTTTAGAGTCTGTGTGAGAATTCTATAGTTGCGCGCTGTAGCGGCGGTCTGTGACCGCCGAAGCCATTGATTCTTAAGTACGGCGGTCACAGACCGCCGCTACAGCACGCGGTTTTCACACAGACCCTTTAGTCCCTGACATAGAGTGACTTCAGGGCCTAAAGGCCTCATTAGAACCGGCTAGCGGGTCGGCGGGGCTGAAAGCCCCGCCCTTTACGCCGCCTTATAGACATAGGCGTCTTCCACGTAGCGGCCACCGACCACCGTTCTCTTCAGCCGCAGGATGCCCACCTTGCGCTGCCGCAGCTTACGAAAATCCCGAATGAGGCTATCGTAGGGTCCGTCCAAGTAAATGTCCTGCGTATCAAGCGCTTGCCCGAGATTTTGGTCCTGTTCCAAAAGATCCCGGATTTTTCCGTACACTTTTCGACGGCCGACGCCGGGCTGATCGACGGCCTCCAAGGCAATGGTCAGTCTCCATTCGTTTTCTTCCGAATCGAACAGCCAGAATGAAGCGGTTACCGGAAATCCGCCTTTGTCCAAGCGCTCAGTAAGCACTCGGCCGGCCTCAATCTGTTTGTCTACCAGAATTTCTTTAACCATGGGAGTACTCCATAACGCGGATTGGTAATAGCGTTGTACAACTCGAGTGCGCGCTCTTCCGCGGTCCCACCTTGTGGGCCGATCTTCGGAGGCGGCTGTGCGTTTGTGACTTGCAATCGACCCAAAGTCTTGTACCTCGCCTCTTCGCTCCAATTCTTGACCACGTCCCAGTTGGCGGCGAACTGCTTGTTGGCGATGGCCACCTTGTATTCTACCTGTAAGTCAGCCAGTCCGAGCAGCTTCATCAGATTGTGCGTGTAAAGGTCGTTTATGAGTGTCTTATCCGGAAGCTCTGACCTCCTGATTTTCTTCACAATGCAGGCCTTGAGCGCGCATTCAACCGCGTAACCGGCCAGGTAGTAGGCGCCGTCAAACAGGCCTTTCTCCAGCAGCGCCTTGGCCTCCTGAATCCGCGTCTTTGCCAGCCACTGGAAATCTGACCGGGAAGTGCCCATTGCATTGTCGCTCTTTCAGGTCCGGTCTGCTTGCTCGCGGCCTTCAGGTCGATCGTCCACCGTTCGCGATTCCGTAGGCTTCGTCCAGAAACTCTACCACATGCATCACCCGCCGATTACTGCCGTGGTTACCCGACGCTGCCACGCCCGCTCGCAGTTGCAGCAAGCAACCCGGATTTGCGGTAAGAATAACTTGGGCGCCGGTTTCGTCGAT
>DATJYK010000424.1:0-8036 GCA_035578005.1 Terriglobia bacterium | reverse complement strand
GCTGAAAGCTGAAAATGGACTTCCTCAGCGAGAAACCGAAGCGGCAACTCACTCCCGAAGCGCGCGAACGTCAGCGTCTCGGCCAGTACAAGGGCTTGCTGCGGGCCGTCCTGAAGCGCAAGGCGGACAGCTCCGCCGATTACGCCACCAACTTTGATCACGGCCAGATGGCCCCCGACTTTGAGCGAAGCGCCGAAGCGGCTGGCGAGACTCGCGAAGAGGTGCGCAGCCATCTGTCGGTGGTGGATCGCACGCTGCTGACGCTGTGTGGCTTTTTCCCTCGCATCGTGGAAGCTCTATCTGGTGGGGTGTCACGCTCAACCTTGGAGAGCCCCCTCACCCCCAGCCTCTCTCCCCCAAGGGGGCGAGGGGAGAACAGGTCTGAGAACTCGGAGATTCGATTGGAGGATTCAGTTGCAGGGAATGGACTCCCCTCGCCTACAGGGAATGGACCCCCCTCGCCTACAGGGAATGGACCCCCCTCGCCTGCAGAGAATGGACTCCCCTCGCCTGCAGGGAATGGACTCCCCTCGCCTGTAGGGAACGGACTCCCCTCGCCCCCTTGGGGGAGAGGGGCTGGGGGTGAGGGGGCTGCCAAGAGTCCGGCCAGCCACGAACCTAGGCTACCTCTCCACACGGACGCGGCCAGTCCGCGCGCCCCCAAGCTGGCGCGGGCCTTGGCGCTGCTGCTGTGGCGTCCGCTGCGCCTGTTCCGCACGCAGGAGCATTGGGAGTGGCTGGCGCTCTGCTACCGCCTCTGGGAGTTGGTGCGCTGGCGGCAGAAGCAGGGCGAACTCACGGTGGAACGCGCGGAGGAGTTTCGCGAGCAATTGGACGCCATCGTCGATAACTTTAGCTGGGAAGTGAACCGGCGTCTGAAGCTCATCGAGAAACGATTTTGGAAGGTGTGGCCGCTGTACCGGAGTTTGGTGGAAGTGGTGGAGGCGGTGTTGGGCCGGCGGGATTCGGTGTTCGGTTTTCGGGGTTCGGGGGAAGAAACACGGGATTCGGGAACAGAAACACGGGGCTCGGGGTCCGGGGCTCGGGACTCGGAGGTGCTGAGTGGCGATCGTCGATTGCCGATTGAAGAACGACCCGCAAGCCAGGTTGGGAAGGAAGAAGCGACAACCGGGGACGGCCGAGCGACGAGTGACAGCGTGCCTGGTTCCAATCGGCAATCGACAATCGAAACTCAGCAATTTGTCGATCGGCAATCGACAATCGAAAATCGGCAAAGTCTCGTCCAGTTCCGCGGCACGCCGCACTACGAGCAGTTTCATCCCACTTGGCTCGATCGCATTGACGAGCTCACGCCCGAGGCCATCGCCAATCCCTTTCAGTCGCCCAGCCACACCTTGAAGGCGCAGCAGAAACGCGAGCAGGCGGCGGCGGTGAAAGAACCTGGGCTGTGGAAGCAACGCGCGGCCAAACCACACCCGGCGGAGCAGGAACTTCCCGAAAAACTGGCCTTCCATCGCATTCGCTATCCTTCGGAACGTGAACTGCGCCGGATGGTACGCAAGGGTGAGCTGATTGTCCCCGGCAGCTTCGAGGACTTTGCGGACCTGGTGGAAGCGGCGTTGGGGCCCGCGAAATTGCCGATTGCCGATTGTCGGTTGTCGATTGAAGAACAGCCGGGTGCCGAGCGTCGCGACTCGGGACTCGGGGCTCGGGACTCGCAATCGCCGATTGAAGAACCGCTTGGTGTCAATCAACCTACGGCAGCCGAAAATCGGCAATCCCCTGTCAATCGGCAATCGTCAATCGGAAGTCGGCAATTGGCGGAGTCCCTCTGGAACCGCACCCACGTTTTCAGCGCTCGGGCGGCCGAACTGCGCGACCTTCTGGAGGCTACATTGCTATGGCAGCCGGTGCGCTTTCTCGAGCTCTGGCCGAAGCTGCTGCCGGCGGGGTACGGCCGCGATATGGTGATCCTGTTTCGGCGCACGCACGACCCCGGCCACGAAGACATCGCCTGGGGCGAGCCCGAGGACGGGGAGCCGCGGCGGAAACGCGATCATCTGCGTCCGGCGATCGTGCCGCGCTCCCCGGCCGAAGCAAGCCGCCAGCACGTGGGCGAGTTGCAGCACGCGCTGCGCATTTGGTTTGTGGCGGTGTGGCACGCGCTGGTACCGGCGATACGAGCCTCGCACAATGTTACGGTGGCGCTTTACGAGTGGGCGGTGAGCCGGTTCGGGATTCGAGAGGAGTTCTTACAGTGGCGCCCGAACCTGAGCTCGGTCCAACTGGACAGCCGCAGCGAGCGGCCGGAGTGGGCGGTGCGGGTGGTGACGGTGACGGGGAAGACGCTGGTGAAACTGAGGGATGGGAGGGTGTTTGAGCCGGAGGACGAGGTGTGAGGGGGGTGTGAGGGGTTAGGTGCCGGGTGTTACAGGTTGGACGGTGCGGAGACTAGGGGTCGCAGAAAAGCATTTCAAAGGGCAAATTTCAAAGGGCAAATTGGAACCGGCAAATGGGAGACATCAGAGCCGTCAGAGAGCACAGCAAATCAAAAAAGCAAAGAGCAAGAGTGACAAATGCTCGAACGCACTCTAAACTCAGGACTTCGAACCGCGAGTTCGGAACAACTTCCGCCGAGCCGCCGACAACGGCCACGAACTACGAGGGCTGACGGCTGAAACTGACCGCTGAAGGCTGTTTGCGTGAGAAAAATGAGAATTTTTGCAGCGAATGGGAACCAAAGATCGGGAACGACAAACTACGAACCACGAACTACCAACTGCTGACGGCTGAAAGCTGACCACTGAAGGCTGTTTGCGTGAGAAAAATGAGAATTTTTGGGGAAAAGGGCGAGCGCCGGCGTTCTATCCGTCCAGCGCCGGCGCGCTCGAAGCGGCGCGGGAGTCTGCCAGAGCCTGCTCGACGGCGTCGCAGAGCGCGTGACCCAGCAGGATGTGGCACTCCTGAATCCGAGGTGTCTCTTCGGAGGGCGCGGCGATGAGCACATCAACGAGGTCGCGCAGGAGACCCCCCGAGGCGCCGGTGAGGCCTATGGTGACGAGGCCCAGGCGGCGCGCGCATTTTACCGCCTCAACCACGCTGGGCGAGTTCCCGGAGGTGCTAAGGGCGAAGGCAACGTCACCCGGCGAGCTGAGCGCTTCGAGCTGGCGGGCGAAAACCTGCTCATATCCGTAGTCATTGGCGATTGCAGTGACGGCCGAGGTGTTCGTATGAAGAGCCAGCGCGGGCAGCGGAACCCGCTCGCGCAGATAGCGCCCCACAAACTCGGCGGCAAGATGCTGGGCGTCGGCCGCACTACCGCCGTTCCCGAAGAACACTGCCTTATGGCCAGCACGATAGGCGGCTACCACGGCCTCGGCCGCCGCCGTCAAAGAGGGCAGACAAGAGGAGATAAGGCGGGTGTGAGTCTCGATGCTGCTTTCGATGTTGGCGCGAAGAATGGCCTCGGTCATGAAATCCTCACTCCAGAAGAGTATAGCGGCCCCAGGTCAATCCGGCGGGCCGCAATCGTGCGAGGCGGGTCAGTTTTCAAGAATCCAAAACCGGGTTTTACTGGCAGGCCTGCAGCGACTCACGCCAACCCCGGCGGCAAAACACGATTCAGAATTGCGAAGTACAAGGTTCGAAAAGGCCGGTAATGGTACACCGCCGCCCCGAGACACGTCCCGAGCGTGTTCGTGAAGAGGTCCGTTGTTCCGGAGTCTCGCGTCGGCAGAAATGCCTGCAGGATTTCGATGGTGAGTGTTGTGGCGCACCCAAGAAGAATCGTGAACAGCACGGCTCGCCGGCCCTTGCCCACAGACGAGAAGAAGGCGTTGGCAATGAAGCCCAGGGGAATGAAGCCTGCGATGTTGATCAGAACGTTCTTGAGGTAGCTCCAGTTCGGAGAGTACTCGTCCCAGGCTGGCTCCAAAAACTTCTCATCGAACACTGTGTACCGCTCCGGAATATTCAGATCGACTCCGGATTTGGCGCGATTATGGATGGTGTTGCCTTCGCCTTCGTCAAACAAGTAAAGCGCAGTGTTCCGCTCATCCGCTGTGATCGCGGGCCGGCCATCTTTCGTCCAAGATTGGTAGTGTTCAAGAACTTGTGGGGGTGTGAGTTCCTGTTGGTAAATCGCAAGCCCTCGAAACCGGCCCTGCCAGCTATCGTCATGTACGGGCGAATTGGCGATGACAAGCTCGCCGGTAAAGTCCTGGGCAGAGAGAGGGAATTGAGCGGGCTCAGCAGCGAGAGCGCCGTCCACGTAAACGCGCGTCTGGCTGCCCCTGGACGTAATCGTGATGAAATGCTGCCTGCCCCGACGAAAGAGGTTGTCGACGTAGAAACGTACGGCGCCCACACGACTTGTTTTGTCGTTTGTGGCTACGCGCTTGCTCCGCACCTCGAGGTCGGTAAGGGACTGATGGAGCGAGAACCGCTTGTGCGTTTCTGGGTCATAAAATGCCAGAAGCGTACTTGAATTCGATGGAAGGTATGACTCCACCCAGATCTCGAGACTGCAAGGGGCGTCGTCGCCTGCGTTTGTCATGTCGAACACGCCTGAACTCAGAATGGTCCCGTAGGTACCGAAGCTCAGGCCGTTCCCGGACGCCAGCCATTTCACGTCGTTCTTGGGAGAGTGAAACGGCCACAGGCCCGCCGTCAGGATGCCTCCGAGCGCCAGAACGAAGAGTACTGCCTGAAGCGTCCTTGCGGTCGCGCCGGAGCCTGCAGGGTCCTTCCCCAGCTCAGCGTCGGCAGGATCAATCTGAGATGCAGTCGTCACTCGCCCTCCTCACATTTCTCCCTCTCTACTCGTCCCATGTCCGTTGTCCTGCGGTGGAACTACCTTGACCCTCTTACTCATTGTAACTGGCATTCGGAAGGCAAACGTGTCCAGCATCGACAATCGAGTTTCAAGACGGCACCGTCACGCCATCCGTCTGCCTGGCTGCCGGTGCATCGCCGGTTTGTGTGGCGCGCATTACTATATTAACCAGTAGGATGATGTGAGCGCGAAGCAGGGGACTGCAGCTCATCCGTTTGAGCATACCGTAATGGTTCGTCCCACCGGCTTTCGTCCGATTCGACCGGCAGACGCCGACGTGCGGGCACAATTCCGCCAGCTCTATGACGAACTGATTTCCGACCAAGAGCGCAATCGACTCATCTGCCAGGACGTGACCCAAGCTCTTCGAGATGGGCGTTCGCCGCTGGTGTTGACCGAACGAAACGAACATCTGGATGCCTTGGCCGATCAGTTGGCGCTCGTGGCGCGACACCTAGTCGTGTTGCGAGGAGGGATGCGCAAAAAGGAAGTTGAAGCGCTCCACGCTCGCCTGGCCGCAATTCCCGCAGGAGAGACTCGCCTGCTTTTGGCCACCGGCCGTTATGTAGGCGAGGGATTTGATGATGCCATGCTCGACACCTTGTTTCTCACGCTGCCCATTTCATGGCATGGGACCATTGCCCAATACGTCGGAAGGCTGCATCGTCTCTATGATGGCAAGCGTGGAGTCCGCGTATACGATTACGCTGACCTCAATGTGCCCATGCTCGCGAGGATGTTTGACCGCCGCTGTCGTGGGTACGAAGCCATTGGGTACGCGATTCAGCTTCCAGGCAGCGCTGTACCTGGCTGGCCGGCTGACGTGCCGCTTCCCGTCGATCCGGAGTGGAAATGCCAATACGCCGCCAGTGTGCACCGTTTAGTGCGTGATGGGGTGGATTCTCCCCTGGCAAATCTATTTGTGCACGCGGCCGTGACTCCACCGCCCAATGCAAAAGGTGCTGACCGGGCGCGAAGCGCCACCGAGGCGTTCCTTTATCGTCGACTGGAAACGCTGGCGGAAACAGCCGGAAGGTTTCGTTTGAATATAGAGCTTCCGATTTCATTCGATGGCTGGGGCCGCATGGAAGTGGACCTGCTTTGCGAGCCGTCCCGAATCGCTATCGAATTGGACGGCAGCCAGCATCTTGGCGATGCGGGAGCTTACCGGCGAGACCGCCGCAAGGACGCCTTGCTTCAAGAGAGTGGCTATCGCGTCCTTCGCTTCCTTGCTGAAGACGTTGGGAAGCATCTCGATCAGGTTCTGGACACAATTCTGCGGGCGTTATCGCATCAAAACGCTGGTTAACGACTGTGCCTTCACCAGAAGTAGCTTGCGCGCGAAAATCTGACTCTGATCGAGGACCGGGCGGTCGATGGATAAGACCAGAGCAATGGAGGTCCCAGACCGAATTGACTGGGCAAATACTTCTGCGAGGTCCGCAACCAGCATTGCTGGCGGCTAGGCTACGGAAGTTTTGAGACATTCCTGTAGGGCAAGTCTCCCGACGCTCAGCGCAAAAGCATGCTAGCTGATGGCCATCCATCACAATCTGCGTCAAATTCCGACGGCGGATATTGAGAGCCTGGGCTGGTCCAAAGCACTGGAGCTGGCGAAGGTGGCCCGGAGTCAAGGACGAGGATTCGATAGTGCAACCTGGTTGCACAAGGCCCGAGAATGTAGCAAAGAAAAGCTGAAAGAGGAGGTCCATCGGTACTTCACCGGGGAAGACCTCGAGCCTTATGAGGTCTACTTCAAGCTTTTCGAAAGCCAGTTGCCCATCGTTGAGAGGGCGCTCTATGTGGCGTCAAGGATGGCGGGAACGGAGCGATCGCGGGGCTTCTGTTTGGAACTCGTCTGTGCGGACTTTCTGGCGGGGCGGACCGAGGAGTCATCCCCCGAAGAGATTCCCCTGGTCATCGATCGGCTGGTGAATTTAGTGCCGCTCGACTATCTGACCAGGGTAGCTGTGGAAGTTCAGAGCCGCGAACATCATTGAGGCCGCTGCGATGCTGAAGAAGGTCAAGCGAATCAAGCTGGGCCAACAAGCCTACCGCCGGCTGCTGAAGAAGGTGCTGGAACAAGACGGCTGGTCAGTGCCGGAAGTGCGGCTCGCTAAAGAACCTCCAGTTCCATCACCGCAAGTATCGTAGCCAGCAGGGCGACGACAGCTTGGCCAATCTCGTGACCCTGTGCTCTTACTGTCACATGGAGGAGCACGGCCAATTGAGTTACTCAAAGGCGGCAGCGCATCCGAACTCAGCGCCAAAGCGCAAGGCCTCCACCTAAGTTGATTCAGATGCTGCCAGCGTCGCGACAATGGTCAAGCGCACGACCGCACCTGGTCCTGCATATCTCAGAGGTCTGGTCACCGCCGGGATGGGAGGTGAGTGATGAAAAGGAGGCTGGTGGAAGCTGGCGTCTGCGGATCGCGGCCGAGAGTCCGGGGTGTCAGGGCGGCCCTTCTTAGGCCAAACGCGGACCCGGTCTATGCGGGAACGAAGGAGCACGGCGAACTGGCGTGCCTGATCGGTGTGGATTGAGGTAGATTCTATGTGCAGCTGAGGCTGTAAGCTTCGAATTACAGTCGCATGCAAGAATTCGACCGGCATTGGCGCTGCGTGATGCACAATCATCAGTGGATACCAAAACTCAGGGTAGCAGGCCGTAAGCGACAAGCTGGGTCTGTCCCGCAACGAATACTTTCCCGTTCGCCACCAGCGGAATCGCAAACTTCGCGGGATAGTCCATTGTGTCACGGCTCCCGGCCTGATTTGTATCGTACAGTTCCTGGCCTAGGTCGTTGGCGTTGTATGCGATTAGCACGCCCGGCGTTGTGCCGTCGTTATTTGGATCTCCCAAGTTTTGTATCGCCCAAAGTATCCCGTTGCTGCTGCCGTTCGCCGAGACGGCAAACGACCCGCCGCGACACGGGTAAGTCGCGGCGGATTCGGAAGTGGGCGAAGTCGACAGCAGACCATTGCTGAACTGAAATGCTTTCAAGGTGTCGTTCCTGGCGGCGAAATAGACGAAACCATCGAAATAGACCGGAGTACTGAAATTGCCTGACCCCGCGCCGCCGCTCGCTAAGGTTCCCACCAAGGTTTGGACGATCTGGCCATCACCATTTGGACTGTATCCGCCCATGCTGTCGCGATTGATCACATAGATGGTCCCGGTTTTGCCTGCACTGACAAGCAAGTGTGGATAGGGACCGCCCGTTTGGTCAATCAGCAGCAC
>DATJYK010000423.1:0-112975 GCA_035578005.1 Terriglobia bacterium | reverse complement strand
CATCCTTACCCCAGCGTGCGTTTCGCCGTTACGCATCCGAGGTAAGAGCCGTATGAGGTAATTCTTCAAGTACGGATCCGTGCGGGGGGCGTTGGGTAACCAGCGTCCCTACCGCGACCGAACCTAAAACGAACCCAAGGTCGGTTGCGGGCTATGAGCTTAAGTCTTTTATAATCAGCACGCGCAATTCGACCCATGAATTTGCGGTGCGGCAGGTTGTTAACGCTTTTGGCCCTTCGAGTTTGCTCGGCATGCCGCCAGAGCAACTACGAAACTTCCTCCCTCGCCAAGCCCGGGACCGCCTGCGGCTTCTCCCTTCGCCTTCGCTCGGGGAGGCCGAGCCGAGCAAGGCCGAGGCCTCGGAATAAGACAGTGGGCAGTCTTTCAGGGTTCGCTAATCCCTCAGGGCGCAAGAGCGTTGTGCTATCAAGCACGCAGCCTTCGGGGTTGAAAACCCCGACCTTTCGGGACGCGTTCGGTTTGGTTGAAGGGGGCCAGCGCTGGGCTCCTATTCAGAAAGCCGTGTGACCAAACGCTCGGAGCCACATGTCTAAGAGAGCGGGCGGCGCACAACTCGAGGTGCCGTGCGACGGAACCGTGTTGGTGAAGGTTATATAGCGGCCGTCCGACACAGTTGGTGCGGCGGGAACGTATCGGCAGGGTGTGCTATATTGGAGCGGGCAGAGGTTTCGGCACAACCGGTCCCAGCGCCGGCGACAACCGGAATGAGTCCGTGGCATCTCCGGACTTCCAGTCGGGGGAAGAGCCGTGGCCATGGCGTTTGACCATAAGCGCGGGATATACTCTCGGGCGCCCTGGATCACCGCGTTCTTGGCGGGTGCGGTTTTCTGCGTGGCGCTTGGCGGGCCGGGCTTGAAGTCGAGTGCGCTCGCTGCCGGTTTTGGCCTCAGCGCACAATCGGGTCAGGACGGGGCAGGAGCGGTTACCGCCCAACAGAGGCCGCCTGAGGTCGCCTCAACCCTTGGCGCTCCGGCAACCGCGCTGCCGGCCGGTTCCTCTGCGATTGCGTCCCCGCAAGGCCCCTCGACACCAGCAGGTTCCAAAGGCTCGGCGGCAAGCACGGCCAACCCCATTCAACCTCCAGGAGCACCTGCGGCTGCAGACAATCAGCCCCCGGCCTCGGTGAACGTGCGGCAGCCCAATATTCACACCCGGCCCATTCAGGTGAACGTGAATATGGTGATGGTGGGAGTCACGGTCACCGATCCTTACGACCGAATCGTGACCGGGCTTGACAAGAGCAACTTCGAAGTCTTTGACGAAAAGGTGCCTCAAGACATTCAAACGTTCTCCACTGAGGACGTTCCGATCTCGGTGGGAATGATTTTTGATGCCAGCGGCTCGATGTCAGACAAGATTGAAAAATCCAAAGAGGCAGCCCTGCAGTTCTTTAAGACATCGAACCCAGAAGATGAGTTCATGCTCATCCAATTCAACGAAAGGCCAGACCTGATTTCGGCTTTTACTTCGAAGTTCGAGACGCTGCAGGATCGGCTGCTCTTCGTGAAGTCCGGGGGCCGGACGGCGCTCCTGGATGCGATTTACCTGGCGCTGAACGAAATGAAGAAAGCCCGATCCACCCGCAAAGCGCTGCTGGTGATTTCGGACGGCGGTGATAATCACAGCCGGTACACGGAAAACGAGATCAAGCGGGCGGTCCGAGAGTCTGACACGCAGATTTTTGCCGTCGCGGTGCTGGAGCCGCTGGCGTCTCGCAACCGTACGCCCGAAGAAGCTGCCGGACCGTCGCTGCTGTCGGACCTGGCGAGCGTTTCAGGCGGGCGCATGTTCAGCGTGGAGGACGCGAGCGAATTGCCGGATATCGCCGAGAAGATCTCAATTGAATTGCGCAACGAGTACGTCATCGGTTATAAACCCTCGAATCTCGTTCGCGACGGCCGTTGGCGGCGCATCAAAGTGAAACTGGACGCACCGAGGGGCCTTCCCCCGCTTCAGGTTTATGCTCGCACGGGATACTATGCTCCAACTCAATAGGGCGCCTCGGCGCCGCCTTGCCCGGAAGCCTGTTCACAGAATCTCGCGGGCCCGGCGGCGTGCCTGGGCGCATCTGGCCGCCTGGGTGATCGTGGCTGGCGTGATTTGCACGCGCTCGCCGGTCTGTGCCCAAGGGGCCCAAGGGGCCGAATGGGCCCAAGCGGCCGCGCCGGCTTCCGAACAAAATCCGAGTCCGAACGCAGGCCAGCTCCAAACCGGGAGCCAGAGTCATGCCGCCGCCCCGGCGGAGCAACAGGCGGCGCCTGCTCCGGAAGGTCCCACGCAAGCGCCCACACCTGCCAACGGCCTGACGCCGAATGTTCAGCAGCGGCCGGGCGGCGGTTTTAAGATCAGCAGCGAAGTTAACTTGACGGTGCTACGCGCCACCGTGCTGGATAAGAAGGGCCGGATGATCAACGACCTCAGCAAGAACGACTTTGAGGTCTATGAAGACGGGACGCCGCAAAAGCTCTCTGTCTTTTCGCACGCGGATATTCCGGTGACCATGGGGATCGTGGTGGACGACAGCGGCAGCATGAAGGAGAAGCGCCCTTCGGTGAACGCCGCCGCCCTGGCCTTCGTGGAGACCTCGAACCCTTCGGACCAGACCTTTATCGTCAACTTTAACGATGCTTATTACCTCGATACGCCGGGCGATTTTGCAGCCAACATGGAGGACCTGCACAACGCGCTTGCCAAGATTGATTCGCGGGGAGGGACGGCGCTTTACGACGCCGTCATGGCTTCGCTCGATCATTTACGGCTCGGCAATCGGGACAAGAAGGTGCTGTTGGTGATTACCGACGGCGAAGACGACGCCAGCCGTTACCAGTTCACCGACCTGCTGAAGTACGCCCAGCAGTCGAATGCGGTGATCTACACCATCGGTCTGCTCGGCGGCGGAGACACGGACGCCAAGCTTTTCAAAACGCTCACCCATGAGGACCGGCACGCCAAGAAAGTCCTCGAGCAGCTTGCTGAGGCCACCGGAGGCCAGTCGTACTTCCCCAAGTCTCTCGACGAAGTGGACGCCACCTGCCGCCAGGTGGCCCACGATATCCGCAATCAGTACACTTTGGCGTACTACCCGACGAACAAGAACCTTGATGGCAGCTTCCGTGCTGTGCGCGTCACCGCTTTCGAGCACGGCACCCGCAAGAAATTGGTGGTCCGTACCCGGCCGGGTTACTACGCACACAAAGAAGGCCACCCGGTGGCCGGTGCGGCCTCCGGCTCGTGAGGTTGGGTCACGTTTGAGACTTGGGAACCTGGACGCGATTGCTTTACAGGCCATGAAATGCCGTGCTACCGAGCGGATGACACGCCAAGCGCAATGCGGGGTAGAAAGCTGGTTCCGTGAGGAAGGGTCAGATTGAAGTTGTCAGCGATGGTGGCGCCAAGGTCGGCGAGGGTGGCCAGCGTGCCGAGATTGACGTTGCGCTGGCAGCGTGGACCGGTCGCCAGCACCGGTACGAATTCACGTGAGTGGTCCGTGGAGGGCCCGAGCGGGTCGCAACCGTGGTCGGCCGTCAGCAGCAGCAAGTCACCGGGCGCAAGGCGTTCCAGAATTTGCGGCAGAAAGGCATCCGCATCTTCGATGGCGCGGCCGTAGCCTTCAATGTCGAGCCGATGGCCGTATAGCATATCGAAGTCAACGAGGTTGACGAAAATCAGGCCCGGTTGAGTGCGGGCGAGGGCGGCCACGGTGCTCTCCAGCGCCTCACGGTTGTTTCGCCCCGGAAGGGACTGTGAGATGCCGCGGTTCAGAAAAATATCCGGAATCTTGCCTACACCGGTAGCCTCCAGTCCGGCTTCGGCCAATAAGTCAAGCAACATGGGGTGCGGCGGCTCCACGGCGTAATCGTGCCGGCGTTCGGTTCGATAAAAGGCGCTGGGTGCGCCCGCGAAAGGACGCGCGATAACGCGGCCCACGCGATGCTCGCCCTGCAGAATCTCCCGCGCAAGGAGGCAGATGCGGTAAAGTTCGTCGATAGGAATCACTTCTTCATGGGCTGCAACTTGAAAGACGCTGTCGCCGGAAGTGTAGACAATGGGCCAGCCCGTTTTGACGTGCTCTTCGCCAAGCTGCTTGATGATTTCGGTGCCGGAAGCCGGAAAGTTCCCGAGCGTCTTGCGCCCAATGGCCCGCTCGAAGCGTTCCATGAGCGCGCGCGGAAAGCCATGGGGATAGGTTGGAAAAGGCCGGTCAAGAATAATCCCGGCCATTTCCCAGTGTCCTGCGGTTGTGTCTTTGCCGGGCGAAAGCAGAGTTGCCTTTCCGAACGCGCCTTCGGGAATCGCAGCCGGCTCCACGCCGGCGAGCGGCCGAATGTTGGCCAGGCCAAGACGAGCAAGGTTAGGGATCTTAAGGCCGCGTCGCTCCGCGATGTGGCCCAACGTGTCGCGCCCGGCGTCGCCCCAGTCGGCCGCATCGAGTTGAGCGCCGATTCCGACGCTGTCAAGCACCAGGAGCACGAAGCGTTCAAAAGGACGGGTGTTGGCTCGCATGCTTCAAGGACTCAGGTCGCGGTGAATGAGCGTCTCGACGAATGCGTGGAAGTCCTGAGGATATTCGAGTGGCAGAGCGCTGGCCTGGTCGAGTTTTTGCCAGAGCTCGCTTGGGAAGTCCCAGCCGGCGGCTCCGAGGTTGTCGTCCAGTTGGCGGCGGTTGCGAGCACCGATAATCACGGAGGTCATTCCGGGCACGTTAAGCGCCCAAGCGAGGGCCGTCTGCGCAGGAGTCTTTTCGAGCGTCCGAGCCGCGTCTTCAAGCGCTGCCAGAATGCCGAAATTGTGCACCGTGAGAAAGCGCTCGGTCCAGGCTCGGGACGCGGGATCGGACTCAGCCAGACGCGACTCGCGCGGTGGTTCCTGACCGGGCTGATACTTGCCCGTGAGAAAACCGCCGGCCAATGGACTCCAGGCGATGACGCCGATTCGTTCCGAGCGGCAGAGCGGAAGCAATTCGCGGTCGGCTGCTCGCACCACCAGACTGTATTGGGGCTGCAGGCACTCGAAGCGGGCGAAAGAACGCGCCACCGAAATGCCCAGCGCCTTGGCCAGTTGCCAGGCGGCAAAATTCGAGCATCCGAGGTAGCGGACCTTGCCTTGTTGAACCAGCGCGTCGAGGGCTGAGAGTGTTTCCTCAAGCGGCGTGCGCGAGTCGTAGCAGTGCACTTGGTAAAGATCGATGTAATCGGTGGCGAGGCGACGCAGGCTCGCTTCGACAGCATCGAAGATATGTTTGCGTGAGAGACCTTTGGCATTCGGATCAGCTCCGGTTGGAAAGAACACCTTGGTGGCGACCACCAGGCGCGAGCGGCGGCCCTTCAGGGCTTTGCCGACGATCTCCTCCGAGCGTCCTTCCGCGTATCCGTTCGCTGTGTCGATGAAGTTTCCGCCGCGATCCAGAAACGTGTCGATAACGGACAGGGACTCCGCCTCCTCCGCGCCCGGAACGGCGCCCGGACCGGGACGGCTGCCAAAGGTCATGGCGCCAAGGCAGATTTCCGAAACTTTGAGTCCCGTTCCGCCAAGCAGTCGATAGCGCACTTGCTCTCCTCTTGAGGCGTGAATGTCGTCACCGGGAACGGCCGAAAGGCGCCGAACATCAGCGAATCTTACTGCGATGCCCGCGCCTTGATGATTTCGCTCAGCATATCCGGCTTGCCCTCAATCCGCACCAGATGCGGGTAGCGAGGACCGCCGTGATAGTCAATGGAGACCGTCCTGTAGTAGTCATCGTTTACCACCAGGAGTTGCATGGGCTCAGTGCTGGTCTTGGTGGCGCGCAGTGCGGTGTTGAAAATCTCCGGCGTAAATCGGCGTCCGTTGACCGCTACCACTTCCATGCCGGAAACAACGCCCGCTCGAAATGCGGGCCCGCCCCAAACCGAGTCCTGCACATGGCCATCGCCTCCGAGGCTGAGGCCGATCGAATAGAGCGCGTTCACAGACGGGCCGCGCGGACCACCGCCTCCGCGACCTTCTCCGCGGGGTTCCTGATCAGTGTAGTCAACTTTCCAGCCCGCGGCTTCGATGCCGCCGACCGGTGCATCGGGCGAGAGCGAAGTCAGGCGTTCGTGGAAGAACGTCGCCCAGTTGTAAGGGGTGACTTCGTTCAGAGTCTTCACGATCTCGTCGAAGGTGTAAGGCTTCACTTCAGGACCGTTATTGGGACCACCGTGGAAGATGTGGCAAAAGTCGTCGATTGATTTCTGATTGTGGGTGACGTCACGGATGATGGTGTCCACCCAGAGCCAGACAAGGTCGCCTTCGTCGTAATAATCGCTCCCTCGCTTCCAATCCTGCCAGCCGCCACCAAAGCCATTAAACAGCGGCGCCAAAGTGGTATCTTGCAGGTCCCGCCAGGTTCGGCCCGGACGCCCGGGGCCGAGCGAGGCTGCAATTCGCGCAATATAATCGCGATACTCTTCGGGAGTCCACAGCGCACTGCGTGCGGTCAGTATGGGGCCGAGATAATCGGTAAGGCCCTCGTAGACCCACAACAAATCCGTCTTCATGGGCTGTTCGAAATCAGGCGTCGCCAGGTCCGCGGGACGGCGAAACTTCCCATTCCAGGAGTGCACGAATTCATGCGGCAGCAGGCTGGCCATGCGCACGCGTCCCGTGGTAAATCCGTTCTCTCCCACGCGGCTGTCGTTGCACTCATTGTGTTCGAGGCCGAAGTGGGCCACGTGGTCGCTCAGAGTCAGCAGGAAATGATAGTCACGGTAATGACGTGTGCCGAAGAGCTTACCCGACTCAGCCACCAGGTTGGTGTATTCCTTGCGCAGCTCGGGACTCATGTCGATGGCGGCCGCGCTGTCACCCGCGAGGTCCATCTCATGGTGAATGGGCTCGCCCTGCGGCGTCACATCGATGGCCTGATAGTACTGCCCCATGATCACCGGTGAATCGACCAGGCGCTCCAGGTCAACCGGCTTGAATTCAATCTCATTGCCTGACTCCCGCTCGACGGGCAGAGGCGTCCCGTATTTCCAGCCCTGGGGCAGGCGCAAGGTGGGTCTGTAGACGATTTCGCGCGCAGGTGCGCCTGCGGGATAAAGCACGTCCTGGTTCCATTCCAGCACGTCCAGCTTATCCGTGGCCGAAGCGCCCCCTGAATAGGGGCCGTTGGAAGGTTCAATATAGTCGAGCGACACCTCCAAGTTGTTAGCGCCTTCGGGGACATCGACGTGGAAGGTATACACATCGAGGAGGTCGCGCTGCCAGCGAACCGTCTGGCCCGCAGCCTTCATTTCGAGCCCCGTGACACTGGCGATGGGCCCATCGGGAGTGTGTTCCCCGGGAATCCACTTCGGATAGTAGAGGGTGAGCGGACCCGGCTTCGCCGGCATTTGTATGTGGACTCGAACAACCTTGAGCTGAACCTGGCTGGCGTCAACCTCGAGGGTGATGGGAGTTACGTTCTGGCCGTGTGCTCCAACTGCGCAGACTGCAACCACAAGAATGAGTTCTGTACACAGGCGAAAACGCCGTGGAGTCATGTGTGGATTTGCTCCTCCTGGGAATGGGCGTCAGTGAGGCGTGCCATCCCGGCGCGAGCTCGCGAGTACGACCGCGCGAGCTCGCGGGGATGACTTATCTTTGTTGCCAGTCATCAAAAAGGGGAAATTCCAGTGACAATACACCAGCTTACTTCGCGGCGAAAGTCGTCGAGAGCTCGAGGTCGCCCCACTGAATGGTGATCTTGCCGCCGGATCCCTCTTGTGCCAGGTTGATCGTGACCTCTTCAGCGGGAGTCGACGTCTTCCCCTGCGTCAGCGGCACGCTCACCAAGTCTTTCGACGGGTCATGGTCAGTGCCCCATTGGCCGTGCTGAGAGTTAAAGACAAGCTTCCAACTGTTGTCAGCCTGTTTCTGAGCCCAAAGGCTGTATTCGCCCTTGGGAACCGTCGTGCCACCGAAGTCCAAATCGGCGCTGGTTGAGAAAGTTGTAGACTGGTTGGCGCCGAGCCGCCAAAATCCGCCCGTCGGGAGCTCGCCGAGCATACTTTGGATGCTCCTGCCCTTGAGTGCGGGACGCCCGTAATCCACGGAAACCTGGGCGCTGCCCACAGTAACCTTTGATTTTCCCCGCGCGCCGCCCTGCGCGAAGGCGGAGCAGGAAATGGCCGCGACGAAGCCGAGAGCACAGACAATCGTCAAAAGTCTTCTCATCGTTCTCTCCTTTTCGAGTTGAACTGGAATTCACGGCTTCCGGCAAGCCGGCTGACCCCGCCGTTTCGAGCCCGAAGGCCCAAGCCGGCGCGATTGATTATACTCACAAACGTGTCTCCATGTCTGAGACGCTACGGACCCCCGTAAAGGTTACTGGCCGCTGGCTGTCGCGCGCTCAAGCTCCCCGGCCGCCGAATCCACCAGTGCCGATTCGTCCTGCAAAACCCTCGCCACCACGGGAATCTGCCGGTCGGCCTCATCCCACTGCTTTTGCTCAATAGCCTCGCGCACGGCCGGCATGGTTTTCACCCCATATCCCGTATAGTAGCCCGGCGCGTAGATTTGGTGCCGGTACCAGGGGCGTCCCGGCAAGCCATCGTCTGTTATCAGTTTACGCTCGCTCTGTACGAGCGTCTGATTGAGGGCATCGAGTTGGGCATGATCGAGCGCGGCGCCAGCCCGCGCATCTGCCTTTTGCAACGCCTTTTGATAGCGGTCCGCGCTGGCTGCGAGCTTGTCAACCGCGTTCTCGAGCGGTGCGAAGTTCAGGTAGGGAGGTTCCTGCTCGGTCTTGGGAGGAACGTACGTTTTTGTCGGATCAGCGGTGGCCGTAAAGACCCCTTCCTCAATCTCCTTGTTGCGCTCGCGAATGGTGTCACGCTCGGTTGAGAGCAGCTTCTGGAGATCGCTGAGGTAGCGCCGCATGGTATCCGTGAAGTCCGAAAAGTCGTAGGGCAAAAGCTCCGCGTCTGCCAGCCGCATCACCGCGGTCCCAATGGTCTCGGAGAGAGCGCGCCCATACTCAAAGGTTGGATCGCCGAAGTGGCTGTACCAGTAAAAGTCGTCGTAGATGGAGTGATAAATGCCTCCACCTGATTCGCCGCCGTAGCCAAGGTTAAGGGATGCGATGCCGAGATGTTGCAGAAAGGGCGTATAGTCGGAACCGGAGCCGAGCGCTTCAATCCTCAGGTCCGGCCGCTGGCGAATCTCGCTCCGGTCCTGTTCTCTCTTAGCTTTCTGGATGCGTGATAGCTCACTGCGCTTCCACACCGTGAGCTTGGTCTCCGGGTCGTCGACATCCTTCGCCACGCCGTTGATGAATCTCTCAAGCGTGTGAGAACCTTCCATTCCGAGGAATCCGCGCCCGTTCGAATCGGAGTTGATGTACACGGCAGCGTGACGCTCAAGGTCATCGGCGTGGGTTTCAGCCCACTCGGTGGAACCCAATAATCCTGGCTCTTCGCCGTCCCACGCACAATAGATGATGGTGCGGCGGGGCTTCCATCCTTGCTTCACCAACGCACCGAGGGCCCGCGCCTCCTCAATCAGAGGGGACTGCCCGGATATGGGGTCTTCTGAGCCGTTCACCCACGCGTCATGGTGGTTGCCGCGAATGATCCATTCGTCCGCTTCGGTGGAGCCCTTAATCGTAGCGATGACGTCGTAGATCGGCTTGAGATCCCAATTCGCTTTCACTTTTAGGTGAACTTTGGCCGGTCCGGGACCGACATGGTAAGTCAGGTTGAGGCCACCGCGCCAAGCCTCAGGGACCACGGCGCCGCCCATTGCCGCCAGCAAAGGCTGCGCGTCGCCGTAGGAAATCGGAAGCGTCGGAATCTTGGTGAACACCTTCACCTGGTCGAGTGGCAATCGCTTGGCGTCTTCCGTCGCCCCCACTCCAGGTGTGAGGGGATCCCCCGAATACACCGGCATGTCCATCACGCTTCCGCGCTGCACGCCTTCGAGCGGTCGATAGGCGCCCTGAGGGAATACGTCACCTTCAAAATAGCCATCGTCGCGCGGATCGGAATAGATCAGGCACCCTACCGCGCCGTGCTCGGCTGCCACCTTAGGTTTGATCCCGCGCCAGCTTCCGCCATAACGCGCGATCACAATCGCTCCCTTCACCGAGACTCCCAGGCGTTCGAGTTGCTCGTAGTCCTCCGGCACTCCATGGTTGACATAGACCAGCGGCGCCGTGACATCACCATCGATCGAGTAAGCGTTATAGGTTGGAAGCTGCTCGTCATGCTGGTTTGAAGTAGGATCCTCAGGAACGGTAGGTTCCTCAAGCTTGGCCACAAACTTGGTGGGCGCAACCAACTCCACCAAACGTTCCTTGGGTGTTGGGAATAAAACCTTGAATGTCTCGATATGCGCGTCGAGGCCGAATTCCTTGAACTTGGAGAGAATCCATTCGGCATTGTCCTTATCGTAGGGCGAGCCTACATTATGCGGCCGGGCCGAAAGCCGGCGATTGTACTCCCTGATGTTCGCGGGCGAGGGGATCGATTTGAACTTCCCCTCCCACTCCAGCTCCGTCCGGGCAGCCTCATCCGAATATCCGAGCAGATGCTCCGTTGACTCCGGCGTGGCCGCCGCACATACCAGTGTTGCGACCACTCCCAGCAAGACCCAACTAAGCCGCCCCTTCATCGTCCCTCCTCCAGCTCGCGCGATTAATTACTCCGTCATGATTGCCACGCGTCGTGCGAGGCCCGCTCGCGCTAGCAAGTCATGGTCCACACTCGCGACGCCATTCAATGCAGAATTTCTCAATTATCTCAGATTTCCCATGCCTGGCGCGCCACATATCCTGCGAACCTCCCGATTCCTTTGCACATTCCGGGGTGCTACTGAAATTTCTCGCCATCCTGTGGCCTTTTCCCCGCCGACGCATGCCTCTGAGGCGCGTTTACGTAACCGAGTCGGGAATAACTCTGCAAAACAATGATTCGCCTCAACATTCCGGGGTGTCACCTGAAATTCCTAAACGCAGTGGCGTTTACGTAATTTCGCCTCAAGTGTAACCGGTACTTTGCTTGTGTAACCGGTACTTATCGCGAGGCGCCTGTGGAAATCCTCGCGCAACGTAGCCGTAACGTCGGCGTCCAATCCAAATCCCAGTGGCGCCTCCAGCCGCGAGGGGAGAAAATCTCAACCCAGCGCGGCCTTCCGAACCGAAGGCCTCAGTGCACTCTGTGCCTAGAATCCTCTCAACACGGAGTTCACGGAGACTCTGCGGCCTCAGTGTTGAAGGCTCTTGCTCTTCGTGGTCCGCACGAAACTGGGGGATATGACCAGCCCACTTCGCAAATCGACGCTCGTCCTTCGGCAATCATACTCACAGGTTTGCCTTGAAAAAGGCCAACTCCCGCTCACTTAGATAAAGCCGCGAGCTGCGCCCCGCGAATCCGTGCTTTTCCCCAGGCTGCAGGTAGAGCTCAAACGGGAGTCCCGCCTTCACCAAGGCTTCCACAAAGTTCATGGTGTTTTGCATGTGAACGTTGTCATCGTCAGCGCCCTGAACCAACAGAAGCTTGGCTTTGAGCTTGTCAGCATAATTCAAAGGCGACGAGTCATGATAGCCCTCCCGGTTCTCTTCGGGCGTCCGCATGTAGCGCTCGGTGTAAATGGAATCGTAGAACTTCCAGGCCGTCACCGGACCGCCCGCGGCGCCGCACTTGAAGACATCCGGTGCGCGCGTCAAGAGCGACAGCGTCATATACCCGCCGTAAGACCAGCCATGCACCCCGATTCGGCTTGAATCAACGTAGGCTAGGGACTTCAGAAAATTGATTCCTGCGATCTGGTCGTCCACTTCGTGCTGCCCCAAGTGTTCGAAAATTGCCGTTTCGAAGGCGTGGCCGCGCCCCGCCGAGCCTCGATTATCGAGCTGCCAGACGATGAATCCTTGCCCCGCAAGCATGTGGTCATCGGCGTTCGTAACGCCCCACGCGTTTACAACCGTCTGCACGCCGGGCCCGCCGTAAATGTCCACGATCACCGGATATTTCTTCTTGGGATTGAAGTCTGGCGGCTTCACAATCCGCGCGTAAAGCGCGGTACCGTCCGCGGCCTTCAGAGTGACGAACTCGGTGGCGCCCTCCGCGTAGCCGGCCCAGGGGTCGGTCGCCTTGTGAAGCGTCGCAGCCAGAGAGCCGTCGGATTTCAGCAGGCGTGTTTCAGCAGGAGTGGTCAGGTTGGAAAAGTGGTCCACCAGATACGTGCCGTCGGGCGCCAGGTCAAGGCCGTGTGTGCCCGGCTCTTTCGAAAGGCGCTCCATTTCACCGGTTTCTATCCGCACACGGTAAATCTGCCGATCGCGCGGATCGGGATTGGTGGAGGTGAAGTAGACCCAGCCACCCGCGTCATCTACCTGTAAGAGCGGAACGTCGGAGAACATCGGGTGGTCAATCATCCAGTCGCCCGCGCCCAGTTGCCGCACCAGCGTACCGTCGAGGTTGTAAAGATAGGCGTGTGCCCAGCCGTCCCGCTCCGACACCCAGATAAAACGCTTGCCGTCCTTGAGAAAATAGGGCGCCTCGATGACATTGATCCAATAAGAGTCGTGTTCTTCCAGCAATCGGCGGTCGGTTTCGCTGAACGGATTCCAAAGGTGCAGCACCAGGTGATTCTGGGACCGGTTCAACGTGGAAAACGCCACGTTCTGCGAGTCCGGCGTCCAGGTGAATGACGGGCTCAAGTACTCCACATCATGGTCCTTCAAGGGGTACGTCCAACAAGTGGTAGCATCCTCGGCTACCGACACAACGTGAATGGCAGGTAGGGGATTCGGGTCGCCCGGCTGCGGAAAGCGCTGCTCCGTGAGGGTGACGTGGTCTGAGATGTAGTGGGTCAAGGGATACTTCGGCACCGGCGTATCGTCGAGGCTGAGATAGGCGATCTCCTTCCCGTCCGGCGACCAGGCATACGCGGGATTGCTGGCCCGCAGCGCCAGTTCCTCTTCATACACCCAGTCCAGCTTGCCGTTCATACGGTCTTCGTTGCCGTCGTGGGTTAACTTTTTCAGGAGTCCGCTGGCGAGTTCCACCGTATAAAGATTGTTGTCCTGCACGAACGCCACACGGTCGCCGGTAGGAGAAAAAGTGAGATTCTCCTTCGGCTTGCCGTCATCGGTGAGGCGCCTCGGCTCTCCCCCGTTCAGGTCCATCAGCCAAAGGTCGGAGCCACCCTCCACCAGCAGCTTGTCTCCCTTGGGCGACCACTGGTACGAAGACAAGGCTAGTGTGTGGCCGCCGGACGCCTCAGGAACCGCTTGTTCCTGGCCGGATGCGGCGTCGTGCAGCACGAGCTGGAGCGGCGCGTTTAAGTCCTCGCCCTCATGCCGTAGAAACGATAGCTGGTGAGACCCGGGCCGCCAGGTGAGCCTCTGCAAGCCACCAGTGCCGCGCCGGCCGGCGCCGCTATTGATGACTTCAGGGGTCAGCAGTTTCTTGCCCGTTGAGGTGGACCCCGCATTCTGCGCCGCCAGTGCGGCGGGAAAGGTTAGGGTCGCGAGTACGAATCCCAGCAGCCTGCGGGATTGGGGCGCCCAGGGCGCCTTGGAGTGCGGCGGATTGACGCCGCCATCGGCCGGCGGCGAAATTGCGCAGAAAGGCGGCGTCAAGCCGTCGCACTCCAAAGCGCTTTGCGCAGCCGTGTTGGTCTGAGGCTGATTCAATGAACGAGGACGGCCTTTTCCACCTTCAGGTCTGACTTCAATACGCCATACTCACTGGTGTTGACGAGAGTGACGTCCCGATAGCTCTTAGCCTTGAAATCATACACCTCGCAGGTGTCAAAAGGGCGAGAGTATATATGAAGCGTGACTGCGCGCGACCTGAAAGTGGCAGGGTTGGCGACGAGGTGAATGGGCTCATTGGGGTCAACTTCGGCCGGCCGTTCGGCGTCGATGATGTAACGGTCTGTGGGTTCGAGCTCACAGTATTGAGTGGCAGGATCTCTGCAAATCAGCCTGAAATTCTGCACTTGGACCTGGCCGTAGGCGATGGCCATCCAACAGCGCTGGTTGCGATGATTGTGAATGGCGCTCTGCTGTCCTATCTCCCAGCAGATCGCGATCAAATCGAACAGCGCAGTGTGGTGCACCAGGTTCCTGGTGTAGTGCTCCGAACTGAAGTACAGATACTGTTCGAGACTCTGGGGGTTCACCGGGTTGCGCCGCAAATAATCCAAAACGCCTTCATCCGTGAACTGGCTTTCCGGAATTGCGCTCAGTGCCGCGGCAAATTCTTGGATACCGGTCATCGCCTCACAATATAATTCGGCTGCGCGAAATGTTCAAGAAAAAGAGCAGTTTGAACCCACGAGAGTATTGTAGGGATTGTGCCTTTGTGGGTGCCCTTCCTCAAGCCGCAGAGTGGGTGCATCAGGTGATCGTGACGCGGCAGACGTCGGGAATTGCCCCTCAGTGACGCTCCATCCGGCTGAGCACAGTTCACAAATCGTCGGATACTGCTTATCGTGGTATAAGAACTCCGGCGCGGTACCCGGCCGCTGATGGGTAAATTGCGATTTCTGCTCGGCGCCAAAGTAACGGACCGCACGTCTTGTTTGGAAACTGAGTGAGGACTCAACATGCTTCGGACTCTGCTCAAGGTATTCGGAACACTCGCCCTCGTGTGGCTCGGGTTGTGGCTCCTCGCCTTAATTGCCGTCGCTGTTGCCCCCAAGGCCGTAAATGCCGCATTTGCGGATCTGATTCGTTTCAATTACGTGGGGGCGCCCGCGACCCTCATTTGGGGTGTGCTCAAGGTCGTCAGCGCGTTGAAAGCATCTCGGGCAGAGCCACCGATCTCGCTCGCGGTTTCCGAACTCCCTCGTTATGCTCCAACCGGCGGCGTTTTGAGCCCGCCGAGAGCGGTTCCGGTGCCTGAAGCGCAGCCCGTTTACCCTCCAGGTTTTAATCCTGCCTCGACGCCGGCAGTTTATACGTACTCGGCGCCAGGTTTAACGGGTGGCGTTTTGAGTCCGGAGAGAGCTGCTCCGACGCCTGAAACACCGCGCGCTTCCGCTGCGAGTTCCAATTTTTCCTCGGAGCCGGGAGTTTATACCTACTCGGCACCCGGCATGCCGATGTGTCCGCAGTGCGGAGAGCGCCCCGCCATCTTCTACTGCCTCACTCATAGGCAGGCGGCTTGTCTCCAATGTGTGGCCAAGCACGATCAGCCGGCGGAGTGCTTTTACCTACCGGCTTTCCGTGCGCCAAAGTCGGGCGCGGGGCGCTGAGCGGGATTTCTCACGGAGCCGTTGGGCGCGGCGGCGCTCGAAATGAGCGCCTGAACGGTGTTCGGCATTAGCGAACTA
Source organism: Terriglobia bacterium (assembly GCA_035578005.1). GTDB lineage: Bacteria > Acidobacteriota > Terriglobia > UBA7540 > UBA7540 > Gp13-AA77. Next base: position 97,666 of record DATJYK010000423.1, on the reverse strand, counting down.
GCCCTCGACCCAACGCGATGAAGGGCTGCGGCTGGAAATGAGACTCTCTGAATGCACGGCATTCAGCTAACATCAAGAAAGGGCCACCAGCGCAGGCCGTCCGGAGGGTTGCGGGGAACAAATGGACGTACGAGAGATTCGGCCGGACTCGGCCATCGCGCCGGCTCATCCGCCCTTGAAAGAGCAACTGCGCGCGAGTCTGGCGTACCTTTGGACAACCAACGCGCATGCTTACGCGTTTTCCATTGCCGCTAACGCTCTGCTCTCGTTTTTTCCTTTTTCGCTGCTGCTCGTCACTATCTCTCATTCTTATCTGCGCTGGCAGAACGCCTACTTGATGACTCTGCAGCTTCTGCGCACCAACCTGCCGGCGGGAGCAGAATTCATCATTCGCAACCTGAATGCGGTGATGTGGGCGCGCGGCCAAGTGCAACTGGTGTCGGCACTGCTAATTTTTGTGACGGCCTCCGGTGTGTTTCTGCCGCTCGAGGTGGCGCTCAACAAGATTTGGGGTATCCGGCGCGACCGGAGCTACCTCGGTAATCTGGCGGTATCGGTCATGCTTGCGGTTGGCTCGGGCGTGATGGCGTTTGGAGCGGTGTCGTTCGCCGCCGTAATGCAATCACTCTCGCCATCGGCTTCGAAGGACGTCCCGCTCAGCAGCCTGGCCGCGGCCCTGTCGCGGGCCACGCTGGAGACGGTTTCCATTCCGTTGATGATCGGCGTCTATTTCGCCGTCTACTATTTTCTGCCGAACGATCGCGTGCCTGTGGGGCGAGTGTTTCCGGCGGCCGTGGTGACGGCGCTGCTTACCGAGGCGGTGCGGCTGATCTTTACCGCCATTCTGCCCTGGCTTCACTTCGCGGAAGTTTACGGACCGTTCGCGCTTTCAGCCACGCTCCTCGTCTGGTCATTCCTGGGCGCGCTGATACTTCTTTGGGGCGCTTCCTTCTTTGCTTATGGCTACGAGCTCGACGGCGGGTTGCCGCGGGAATTGAAGTCGGCGGGCGGCCGGGTGCTGCGGCTGGAGCTTTAGGTTAGCACGTCGCCGGAGAACGACGGCAGCGAGGTAACACAGCCGCTCTTGGCTGTGCGGAAACGAATCTAACCAGAGAGGACACAGCCGGGAGTGGCTGTGCCACAGGCTCCGGCACTCACCGATGCAAGCGCACTCTGAGCTCCGAAATCTTGCGCCCGTGCTTCGTGAGATGCTCACGAAGGGCCGGCCGCAGTATGAGCGCGCCATCCGCGGCCTTCATTGGGGTGACGCCGCCATCTATGTGGTAAGTGCTGCGCAGTCGCTGCCGGCTGCGTTGCTCGCGGCCTATGCCTTCGAAGGCCTACTGGCTTGTCCGGTGGCGGTACGTGAGGTGTCCTCGTTTCTAGCGTATTCGCTCGGAGCCCTGCGGACGGGATCTGTAGTGGTGCTGATTTCGAACGAAGGGCCTTCGACGCTGAATGCTGCTCGCGCAGCGACCGGGCGGGGAGCCCAGGTGCTGGCCTTGGCACAGGCCTCATCGCCGGTTGCGGCTGCGTCCTGCCAGGTTTTCTCCCTGCCGGAGGCGGGCGGAGCGCCGTCCTCCGGCATTGCCGAAGCGTGCCTGGAGCACATGGCCATGGGATATTTAGCTTTGCTGGCTGCCCGGCTCGTTAGGCGCCCGCAGCCTTCGCTCGAACGTCTGGAGAAGGAGTGGAACGAGATTCCGGACCACCTCGACACGCTCACGAGCCACCTTGTGGATGTCGTCCGGGCCTCGGCCGACACCTTGAGGCCGGCGCAAGCGCTGTTCTTCGTAGGGGATGGCTGCCATCATGCATCGGCGGAGCGCGCCGCGAGTTTGGCTCAACGGCGGGGGAGCTGCGCGACACCTGGTTCCGACCTTGCGCGTTTCAGGTGCGATTTCCTGCCGGACCTCGGCCAGAGCGCCGGCGTCGTGTTCTTCTCAGGGTCACAAAGCAGCCGCCGCAAAGCTGTGGCTGAACTTGCGCGTGAAGCCAAGGATCGCGGAGCGAACGTCCTGGCGGTGACCGGCAGCAATGATCACGATCTGATTCGCGAGGCGAGCCTCACACTGCTGCTTCCGGATCTTATGGAACTGCCGGCTTCGATTCTGTCGCTGGCGCTGGGCGGATGGCTGGGGCGGGAACTGGCCACGCCGCCGCGGCAGAGCCGCCTCCGGAGGTCCGGAGCGGCTGACTCTCTCGCGCAAGATGACTTCGACCGGGCCGAATAACTATTCCAGAATTATTCCACGCTCTGATATTGTCTACATGTGAGATTGATGGTTTAATATGTGTCATGGACATCGGACGAAAGATTCGTACGTTGCGAGAAGCCAAGGGATACTCTCAAGGTGACGTTGAAAGACGATCGGGATTGCTGCGTTCTTATATTTCGCGCGTGGAGGGTGGCTACACGGCACCTTCCCTGGTCACGCTCGAGAAGTTCGCCAAAGCCCTCGACGTGCAGCCTTATCAGTTCCTGTTTAATTCCGGCGGACGCCCTCGTAGGATTACCGTGCCCTCCCATCCCGCACTTTCGCGCTCTGCGGCGCGGCTGCTGAGGATCTACGAAAGCTTGCCGGCGAGTAATCGCCGGTTGCTGTTTTCGGTGGCGACCAAGCTCTCCAGGAACTAAACAGAGAGGCAAGAGCGATGACGCATCCTGCTGTAGCGGCGGTCTGTGACCGCCGATTCCGCTTTCTCGAGAATCAGTGCGCCTCGTAAGGTTCCACTCGGCAAATGACACCAGCACCCCGCCGACTGTCCGCTTCAAATTTCTCTCGCAGCCTGCCACACTAGAGCTTTTGGATGGAGCCTCGCTTGATCTCAGCTCTGGATTTGTCGGCAGACGCCGGCCTCGTGGCGGTTGTTCTTGCAACCCTGAATATCGGGATCGGCCTGCTGATCTGGGGCCGCTACAGCCCTTGGCGCGAGTGGCCGCATCGGCGCTTTGACATCTTTCGGTTGCATCGGTGGACGGGATACGGCACCCTCACGCTTACCCTGTTTCATCCCATTCCCTTGCTCTTCGCGCGGCGGCCGGTGTTCCGGATCGTGGACGTTGCCTTCCCGTTGTGGTCGCCTCAGCAGCCTTTGGAGAACACGATCGGTGCGGCTGCGCTCTACCTGCTGGTGATCGTCGTTGTGACATCGCTTTATCGCATCGAGCTGGGCCGGCGTATCTGGAAGCGTTTTCATTACCTCACCTATGCTGCCGGGGCGGCCCTATTCATTCACGGAATCCTGACAGACCCGCAACTGAACCACAGCCGCATCGATCCTCTGGACGGTGAAAAGGTGCTGGTGGAATCCTGCCTGTTGTTGATCGCCGCAGGCACCGTCTGGCGCCTACGGCACGGACGAAAGCGGCGGGCGGTGAGGGAACGGGAGCGTGAGCGTTCCATCGTCGCAGCCTTGCCTGAGGCGACATCTAGCCTCGCTGCCGGAGAATAGGCGCCTCCTGTGTTCGAGCTGAGCCGAGCCAACCCACCACTGTGCGTGAAACTTGCGGGTTGTCCAAGAAATGGAGCGGGAGACGGGAATCGAACCCGCGACGTCCAGCTTGGGAAGCTGGCATTCTACCGCTGAATTACTCCCGCTCTGCCGTGATTCTTTGCACTTCTCTGAGTCAGTTCGACCAGCCCTCAATGCTTCCCCCCTCTGCGCCAGGCGGCTACTTCAGGGCGAAACGCAACAGCAGGCTCAATCAAATCCTCAGCCAAGCGCGCAGCTACAGCACGGCTGGAGTATAGCACAGGATTACGCGAGCCGAGCTTGATTCTCGCGGACGACCTACTTCGGCGCGGGCTGAATCGCCAGACCCAATGGGGCCAATTGCTCGCGCACCACTTTCTCTTCGCCGACAGCTACGACGCTCTGGCGGGCCGCTGGAAAATACTTTCGCCCTGCCGCGGCTACCTCTTGGGCGGTCACCTTCTGGATGTCGGCGCTATCCTGGCCGAGCGCTTCGGGCGGCAGGCCGTAGACCCAAAGCAAGCCCAACTGTCCGGCCACCGCGGCCTGAACCTGCAGGGAGATGGCGTTGGTTCCAATCAAATACCGCTGGGCGTGAGTCACCTCGTCATCGGTTGGGCTGGTGGTGGCCATGCGGTTCAGTTCGTAATCAATCTCGTTCAGGCTGGGACCGGTGACGGCGTTGCGAACGTCAGCGCGAGTTCCAACGATTCCCGCCTCAGCCCGCAGTTGCAACGAAGCACCGGGCGAATAGGTGTAGCCTTTGTCCTCACGAATGTTCCGGATGAGGCGGGAGCCGAACATTCCACCGTAAATGGCGTTCGCCACCTGGGTGGCTGCGTAATCGGGATCACGGCGGGTGGGACCGAAGGCGGCCAGTGAGAGCGTGGTCTGCACGGAGCCGGGTCGCGCAACCAGGAAAATGGCGTGAGGATTGTTCTCAGAAGGCCGTGTTACGGCTGCCAACGGAGGCTCGCTTGGCGCGACCCACGCCCCAAAGTCTTTCTGGATGCTCTCTTCAAGCGTGTTGCTGCTGAAGTCGCCGACAGCCACCAGCAGCGTCTGATCTGGACGGAATCGCTGGTGGTAGGCGGCCCGCAGCTCGGCAGCGGAAGTCGCGTTAATGCCGTCTTTGGTAGGCGCTACCACGGCGTAAGATTGATCCCCGAAAAGCGCCTTAGCCATGGCGCGCCGGGCCAGGAATGACGGCTGCGCCTCTTGCGCCTGCAAGCTGTCGACGGCATTCCGCTTGGCAAGAGCCACCTCGTCGTCAGGGAACGTGGCGTTCTCCATCACATCAGCCAGAATTTCAAGCCCCACGCTAGCTCTGGAGGTCAGAATTTCGGTGGATAAGATGAGGGCGTCAGGGTTGGGATTGCCGCCGAGATCGCCCCCCGCGCCCTGCAGCGCCTCGGCGATCTGCCTTGCGGACCGGGTCTTGGTGCCCTGGTCGATCGCAGCAAGCAGGATGTCGGATAGTCCTGGGCGGTCCTTGGGGTCGGAAGCGCGCCCGCCTCGCACCGCCGCTACCAGGGCAACCTTAGGAAATCCCAGACGGGGAACCAGCCACACGGTGAGCCCATTGGGGAGCTTCTCGACCTTGACCTCGGGGGCCTGAAACGGAGCCAGCGGACCGTAAGGCGGCAGGTCTTTCGGCAGCGGCGGAAGCTTCTCCTGTGCGAGGGCGCCTAGAGAGACGGGCAGAATCACGAGCAACAGAAATGTGCGTTTTAAGATGGACTTCATTGTTGGGCTTCCTTCCCGCCCTTTCTTGTCTTGAGCAGGACTTCAGGCACGCGGTCAATGATGGTGGCGTTGCTCTCCACCAGGTACTTGGCCGCGAAGGCCTTCGCCTCTTCGGGCGTCACACGGTCAATCTCCGTAGGAATCTCATTGACCCGGTCAGGGCTGCCATCAAACAGCGTTGCGTGAGCGATCACGGAGGCGCGCTGGATGGGAATCTCGAGCTCGGAGTACCAGTCGGATTGCATCTTCGCCTTGATCCGTTCCATCTCAGCCGCGGTGGGTCCACGAGTGGTGAGGCTCTTGAGCGCGTCTGCATAAGCCCCTAGCACCTGATCTTCGGTGACGTTCGGCGGATAGACAATAAAGGAGGTCATCAGCGTAGGTCCGTTATACTCAAAGGCGTTTCCAAGCGGCCAGTTGAGGCCTCCGTACACACTGAGAGCCACTTTCTTATCCTTCACCAGCTCCTGGTAAAGCAGTGAAGCCTCGCCGTTGTGCAGGAGCTCTCCCACGACCGCGCCGGCGATGGCATCCGGCGAATTGCGCGCCGGCATCCGGTAGCCGATGGCCAGCGCCGGCACACGGGCCAGGGAGTCCGCCTCCGTAAAGCGCCGCTCGCTGGTTTGCGGAGGCTCGGAGACGTCGGGGCGCGCGGGAACGTCGCGCGAAGGAATGCCGCCGAGGTATTTCTCCGCCGCGGCGAACACTTCGTCAGGCTTTACATCGCCGGCGACGGCCAACACCGCGTTGTTGGGCGCGTAATATTGCTCGTAGAAGCTCTGCACGTCCTGGATGGTGGCGGCGTCGAGATCCTTAAAATCACCGTAAAAGTTGTGCGCGTTCGGGAAGCGGTTGAACGCCTTCTGGGGCAGTTCCAGCCAGTAGAAACTGCCATAGGGTTGGTTCAGAACGTTGACTCGTACCTCTTCCTCAACAACCTTGCGCTGATTGTCCAGGTTAGCCTCGGAGAAATCGAGCGTCTTCATGCGATCGGCTTCAAGCCACAGCACCGGCTCAAGCGCCGAGACTGGCGCGGACTCGATGTACTCCGTAAAGTCGTACCGCGTGTCGCCGTTGTTGAAGCCGCCTCCACCCTCGATCACCTGGTCAAAAACACCTTTGGGAGCGTTCGGCGTGCCCTCAAACATCATGTGCTCAAACAGATGAGCGAATCCCGTGCGGCCTTCGGGCTCAAGCCTGAAGCCGATACCGTAGCTGATGCACACCCCGAACGTGGGCGCGGAATGGTCCTCGGAGACTACCACCACCAAACCGTTGGCAAGCTTTTTCGAAGCCAGCGGAACCTGCCAGTCCGCTCGCAGTGGTACTGCGACGGCGGCGCCCGCGAGCAAGAGCATTAGTATAAAGCGGCGCAAGCTGAACGTCCTTTCTGCGACTCGCGTGGTTGAGCCATCGAGCCGCCTCGCCGGCCGGGGAGTCGCCAGCTCGGGCTCCCATCGCCGACTACACAATTGCTGTCGCAGCACCTCGTAGTCAATAGGATACTACGTGAACGACGGCTTTCACGGTGCATGTTGTAGAATAAAGCCGTCGGGAGAACATGCAGTTGATTAAACGACTGCGCCGCGTGGCTGCTGGGTTGGAGAGTGACATGGTAATGAAGAAGGTGTCGATCAACGCCGTGGCGGCGGTTTTGTGCGCGGTCGCGGGTGCTGGATTGCGCAACGCGAACGCGCAGCAGGCAGACGCTCAGCCCGCAGCACCAACCCAAACCAACCGGCTGGTGACAGGCAGGCTAGTTTATGTCGCACCGATGCCCGATCAGTTAGACAAGTGGCTCCAGTCTGACCTGGAACAGTGGGGAAAATACAAAGTGACGAGCAATTCCGAGGGCGTCGACCTGGAAATTCGCGCTATCGTTCCAGACCAGGAACCGCGCTACAAAGAACGTCATGGCGTTCCTTTGCCGAAGCAGGAGTCCAAAGACAAGCCGCGAGAGGACGAGATCGATATCGTGGACTGGACTACCGGGGCGCGACTGTGGACCGTGACTTTGCTCGACAAGAAAGTGGATCATAACGCACCACCACCAACTCCCGGACCCAGCCTCGAAGTCCGCGCCCACGGCATGACCGCTGACCAACTTGCCCTCAAGCTCACAGGAGAGCTGCGACGATACGTCGAGCAGCTTCAAGGTTCTGCACCTAATTGAGGCAAGAGGCAAAAAGGCAAGAGACGAGAGACGAGAGACAAGAGACGAGAGACGAGAGACAAGAGACGAGAGACGAGAGACAAGAGACAAGAGACGAGAGACGAGAGACAAGAGACGAGAGACGAGAGACAAGAGACGAGAGACAAGAGACGAGAGACAAGAGACGAGCTTCTTCAGCCTTGCGTTTGCTGCGCGGATGTCGGGTCGGCTACGAAGGGCTCGTCATGCCCAGGCAAGATACGGCCCGTCATGGCCAGGATCTTCTCGCGGTCACGCTTGAACTCTTCGCGGTTGTAAGGAATCATCGTAAGAACCTGTTTGTCGTTCTCGCGGCTCAATAGAGCATCACCCGCGATGATGGTGGGCTCGGCGCCGTTGCCAACGATCACCGAAAGATGGCCTGGCACGTGGCCGGAGGTGATATGCACCTTGAGCCCTTCGGGCAGCGGATGATTCTCCATCCAGATAAACTGTTCCGCCCTTCCGATCCTCACGGGATCCCATAGACGCAGGCCGAGCTTTCTGAGCTTGCCCATAAGTTCGCGGGCGCGCTCGTAATCGAACGTCTCCGGATAGTATTTGAGGACGAGCTTCTCCCAATGCAGATCGTCTCGAAGATCGGAATAAAGCGAACAGGCCCAATCGTGGGCTCGTTGGCTGGCGTAAATGGGACAGTGAGGGAACAGCGAATTATTCAACACGTGATCGACGTGGAAGTGAGTGTTGATGAGCGCGGTGACGTCGGCGGGCTTCAGGCCGCGCCGCTCAAGGGCGCTCAGCAGAGCTGGCGCCTCATGCGGCATCCCGGTGTCCACCACGAGGTGCTGCGTGCCTTTCGAGAGCAGCACGGAAGTTGCTCCTCGCCAGCTACCCGGCAGGAGTAACTCCGTCTTCCAGCCTGATCCCCCGTTTACTGATGAATGGCCCTGCACCCATGCCATTGTAACAGGAAAAGGCCTCGGTTTCGCCTCTCTTTCAACTAACCTACTGTCCTAATTTGACCCGTAACGCCGGCTTCCAGCCGGCAGATATTCGCCAAGATGGCGGCGCTACGTTCAAATTAGGACAGCACCCAACTTACCTTCTCGGCCGCGGAGATCGAGTCACCTCAGCTCGCTTTCGATGCTGCGTGTTGTGTGAGAGCCAGAGCGGCTGTACCCTCCTCCTCCATAATCCATCGCCGCAACTGCAGAATGTCCGTCGCGCTCGCCACGCCGACGGGTTTTCCGTTTTCAACCAGCACCACGCTCTCCGCATTACGACTTATCATTTCACGTGTCACCTTGTCTACGGTCTCTCCCGGCTGGGCTCTTACAAAATCCTTGCGAACAATTTCCCGGACCTTCATAGGGTTGTTCAATTCCTTCAGCACATCGCGCGCCTCGATAACGCCGAGCAGGCTGCCGTCCTCTTCGACGACGGGAACCGTGCCGCCGTTGCCATTGCGAAAGTTTCCGAGAGCCGACTGAACGTCGGCGTCCGCCGGAATCGGTGTGAATTCCTTGCGAACCACGGCCTCAATGCGGGATCGCATCAGAATGGGCACCGAGTAATCCTGCAACACGATCAGACCGCGCTTCACGAGTTTCCCCGTCATGATCGATTCGGAGCTGAACAGCCTCACGAAACCGTCCGAAACCATGCAGCAGACTACGAGCGGAAGGATGGCATTCGGATTCCGGCTCAGCTCGAACAGGAAGATGATGCTGGTGAAAGGCGCGCGCGCAATGCCGGCAAACACGGCCGCCATCGCCACCAGGGCATAAAACGCCGGATCGCTTACCAGATGAGGAAGGAAATGGTGCCAGGCAGTCGCGTACGCAGCGCCGATGCCGCCGCCTACAATCAGCGACGGCGCAAAGACGCCACCTGTGGTGCCGGAGCCCAGCGAAATCACCAGCGCCCAGAACTTTGCCAGCGACACACCGAGGAGTTTTGACACTGTCAGCCGGTCATTCAGCATGTCGCGGATGGTGTCGTATCCGGTGCCGAAAATCTGCGGGTAGAAGTAACCGAGAATTCCCAGGATGAGCGCGCCCGCCACGGGCGCCCAGATTGCCGACGGTTTCAGGAAGAAGTGGTCGAAGTAATCTTCGAGCCAGAACAGCACCCGGATCATGCAAATTCCCACGATACCCATGAGGATGCCGAGCAACGCGAAGAGCCACAGTTCCTGCATGCTGGTGAGCCGGAATGAGGGTGTGGGGAAGAGGGGCGCCCATCCCACGAAGTGAACGCGCACCGTAGTAGCCACTGCCGCCGAGATAGCTACGGGAATGAACGAGCGGGCGCGAAACTCGAAGAGCAGGAGTTCGATGGCAACCAGCACTCCGGCGAGCGGCGCGGTGAAGGTGGCAGCCATGCCTCCGGCGGCGCCAGCGGCCAACAGCACCCGGCATTGATAAGGCGTGAGCTTGACGAGCTGTCCGAAGATGGATCCGAAGGCAGCGCCGGTCTGAATGATGGGCCCTTCGGCGCCGAAAGGTCCGCCGGTGCCGATGGCGAGTGCGGTCGCCAGCGGCTTCAAGATGGCCACGCGCATCCGGATGCGGCTCTGGCCCATCAGCACCGCTTCCATGGTTTCTGGAATGCCGTGGCCTTTCAAGGTAGGCTCCCAGAAGTAGACCATGATACCCACCAGCAGGCCGCCGATGGGCGGAATCAGAATGACCCAGACGCCGAGATGGTTCGCCACCGGATAGGTGACCGCGAAGGACCAGCGACCGAAGAAGAAAAGGTTCGTAAAAAGATAGATGAGCTCCAGCAGGCCCTGCGCCACCAGACCGGCGATGACGCCCACCAGCGCGGCGAACAGAGAGACCTTCACCATCGCCGGCTCGAGAGCAATTCCGAACTCTCGAAAGAGTCCGCGCGGTCTCTCGCTTGGCGCTGCCACAGGGGATTTTGCACTCATGACTTTACAGTTCCTTTTCCTTCTTGCCTGCTTGCCGCTGCTTCTGCGGACGAGCGCGAGTAGCGGCCGGCATTCGTGCCGCAAGGCGTCCCGCCTCATCCCGATGCAACTGAGACAGCTTTGCCAGAACCGCCTCGCCACGCTTCGTAAGGTGAACCCGCACGAAGCGGCGGTCCGGCTCGCCCTGGACTTTGCGGACCAGCCCTCGCTTGGCTGCCCGCTCCACCAGGCCGACCACCGCGTTGTGACGCTCCTGCAGAAATTCGGCCAGTTCACCGATGGTTGCCGATTCTCGGTCCGTGTAACCCGCGATCCCGAGGAGCAGCTGATGCTGTTGCGGAGTGATACCTTCCGCTCGCGCCGCCTGCTCGCTGAAACGCAGGAATCGCCGCAAGTGATAACGGAACCCGGCAAGGTGCCGGATCAGCTTTCGATCCAGGACCTCGGAGTTACTGCGGGTGCGCACCGCCGCGAGATGCCGCTCTGGTTTCATAGATCTAATTATATCACATTGTGATGTACTTTTGGCTGCCTGCTGGCAACGACTCGTCGGCTCGCGAGGTGGGCAGGAGTTACTGAGGCGCTAACTTTTGTAAGACGTCTTGGAGCTTCTTCATTTCCGCACCGTAGCCGGCCCAGTCTCCCTGGCGTAGAAGCTGGTCAGCTTTCTCGAAGTGTTGGCGGGCTTCGCGCGCAAGCGCGGTGAAGTTCGGCGGCTGCCCAGCCGTAACCGAGCTTGCCTGAGGAGTCGATGGATTCGCGCCACCAGCCGCTGCGGTCGTGGCCAGAACGCCGGGGTTCGACGGGCCACCGAAGATGGTCGCGAGGGCAGCGTCGAGCGTCGAGTCCATCACAACTTTGTCCGAATAGGAGACGATCACCCGCTTGAGCTGCGGCAGGCCGGCGCCGGTCTCCGTCGTGAGATAGAGCGGCTCAATGTACAAGACGGCTTGGTGCACTGGAATTACTAACAAAGTCCCGCGGATCACCTTGGAGCCGCCTTGCCCCCACAGCGTCAATTGTTGAGAAATCGTCGGGTCCTGGTCGATTCGGCTCTCGAGCTGTTGCGGGCCATAGATGAGCTTCTGTTTGGGGAAAGTGAACACCACCACTTTGCCGTAATTCGGTGTGTCGCAGCGCGCGGCCATCCAGGCAATCATGTTCTCCTTGCGCGCGGGCGTGAACGGCACCATCAGGATGAACTCCTCGCGCTGGCCCACCTCGGCCAGCTTCATGATGGTGTAGTAGGGCGACATGGGTGTGCTCTCACCGCGCGCCGCACTTTGCGCCACCCGCCACAGGTCTTCCTTGTTGTAGAAGACGCGCGGATCCGTCATGTGATAAACGGCATACTTGGAGGCCTGGACGGTGAAGAAGTCTTCGGGGTAGCGAATGTGGGCGCGCAGGTCTTCCGGCATGGCGTCGAGCGGCTGAAACACGCCGGGGAAAATACTCGAATACACCTGGATGAGCGGATCGGTAGGATCGGCCACGTAAAAGTTTACGGCGCCCGTGTAAGCGTTAACGGTTGCCTTCACGGAGTTACGGATGTAGTTGCCGACGTCTCCGGCTGCCTCGGCGTAGGGAAACTGGCTGGAGGTCGTATAGGCATCGAGCATCCACACCAGGGAGCCGTCGTTGGCAACCACCAGGTAAGGATCATGATCGTAGACCAGGAATGGCGTCAGCCTTCCGGCCCGATCGAGAACGCTGCGATAAATCATCACCCTGCTCGAATCCTGAATGTCTGTGGAGAGCAGAATCTTCAGCTCGCCGAAATTCAAAGCGAAGAGCAGCCGCCGCCAAAAATTCTCTACGGGCACGCCGCCGCTGCCTGCGTAAGTGTTGTAGACATTCTCGTCGCCGGCCGGATAATCGAACTCCTTCAAGTGTGTGTCCACAACGCAGTATTCGTTGGGCAGCTCGCCGTAGTAAATTTCCGGACGAGTGATGCGGATGGAGGGAACTGTCGAGGCCGGCGGAATGTCCTTGACGAAGAACGCCGGCAGCCCGTCCGGGGTCGCTTCGTTCACCGGTCCCATGCAGAGCCCGTAGCCGTGCGTGTAAGTGAGGTGCTCATTGATCCAGTTGCGGCTGGGCAGGCTGGCGGGGTTAAGCTCGCGCGGCGAGAGCGAAACCTGCCGGTAATCACCATTGATCCAATAACGGTCGTTATCGACGCGCGCGAAGTCGTAGTAGGTGCGGATTTCTTGGAGTTGGGCGAATGTGGTGAGCAGCGGCTGGTGATCCCAAAGGCGGATGTTGGCAATGGTGGCGGAGTTCTGGCGCAGGTCGTCGGCGGAGAGGTCTTCCACAGCCGGGTATTCATGCTCCTCGAAGCGGTCAAGGGCATACGCCTTGCGCGTGAATTCGATGGCCCGGCTGATGTAGGGCCGTTCCCGGTCAAGCTCGTTTGGAGCCACCAGCAACCGCTGTACGATCTCGGGATAGATCCCGGCGCCAAGCACCCAAACAGCGATCAGCGCCGCGAGGCCGTAAAGGGCGGGCCGGAAGCGGCCGGTGCGCGCGCCCCCCAGCAGGGCCAGTCCCACGGCAATGGTCAACACCAGCAGGATCCAAAGGACGGGCAGCGTGGCGTGGATATCCGTATAGCCGGCGCCGGTGATCAGGCCGCGCTCCGAGTAAAGCAGGTTGTACATCGAAAGCCGGGCCTGGTAAGCGAAGGTGAAAAAGAGCAACGCGCCCAGGACCATCAAGTGCGCCCGCGCGGCCTTGGAGACACTGAACGACTTGCCCGTGATGGCTACGCCGCCCTTCACGATGTAGAGAAGAGCCGTGCAGATGAGCGAAACGACGATCGCCAGGATCGCTAAATCGTAAAGGAAACCGATAAACGGCAGCTTGAAGAGATAAAAACCCAGATCGATGCCGAACAACGGATCGCGCTGCCCGAGCGGCACAGCGTGCCGCGCCATCAAGTAGTCGGAGGCGTGTGAACTCGCCCACTGCCCGGCGGCGTAAGCCACCACCACCACTACCAGCGCGATGCCGCGTTCAAAGAGCGCGGTGAAACGCTCGAAGAGAGGAAACTCGATCAGTTCGCCGTAGACCCGATACCCGTGGCGCCGCGCCAACGACCGCGCAATTAGCAGGTTCAAACCCACGACAACGAGCACCGCAAGCGCCGTAACGCTGCCGAGATTAATCTCGGCCTTGAGCATTGTCCAGTAGATGATCCCGAATCCCTCCTGGCGAAACCACAGCCAGTCGACAATCAATTGCAGGCCGCCGGAAAGCAGCGGTATCACAAACACCAGCAGGACGCTGAGGAAGAGGACGATCTTGACCAGACGAGTTGATTGCACGAGTTTTCTCCGCGCTTATCTTTTCACACGGTTGCTGGGGTGTCAAAGAAGAAGGTGCCGCCTGGAATCTTGAGGGCTCGATCAGCAGATGATTCGCGGCACTCCGGCCTTTACCTGCGATAACCACCTCTTCGCATCCCGCTTCAAGCACCCCGCCATCGGGTTCACTTCCGGCACGGGCACCGATACGCGATCCGGCAACGCCCACTGTTCAGGGCTTAGGCCAGATTGAAGGCTACAATCGCGATGGCAAAATGCGGCCCGCTGGCCTCGTGCGGCGCGCAAGGCATCTGCTCAATCTCGTGATGCCACGTAAAGCGTCTGCTGATTCTAAATGACTTGTGCCACTGATGGCGAATCGAGCTTGGGTTCGTTTTAGGTTCGTTTAGGTTCGTTTTAGGTTCGTTTTTTGGCGCTTTTGTTGATTCTAAAATACTTCTCGGGTTCGTTTTTAAATTTAAGGCATACCCCCCGGGGGGGACCCCAAAGAGGCCCCAAAGAGGGGGAGTCTCCGCCCCCTTTTGGAGAGGTAGACCTAGCCTTCGAGACAGCTACGTCCAAGACGGCTGACTCCGCCGCACCTCGCGGGGCTGAATTGATCGCGATCTTCATGATCTAGGCGCCTTCCACCTCGGAGCTCAAGGTCCCAGTTTATTCATACCAGGCTGAAATGAGAACGTGGGTACCGGCGGGAAATCTGGGACAGAATGTTTCGAGGCGCATCTTCTTGGGGTTGGCTTGTGGATAATACGGCATCTCTCTATAAAAATCCGCGCCATGGGCAAAAGATTCACACTTCGGGTAAGTGCGGAATCGTCGCCTCGCTTCGGCTAGCCGCTCCGATCTCATCACGCCGTCAAGGCGTCATTATGTCGGATTATGTCGGATAGGATTTCTGCTCTCAAATCCACGGGCCTCATTAAGTACAATGGGAAGCATGGAACTTCTTCACTTGGCTGACGCCGCGCACGAGCTTGCCGTGAGCTATCCTACGCTGAAGCAGTGGATCTACCGTGGCAAGATCAAGTCTGTCAAGACGGCGGGCGGTCACCATCGCATTCCTCGTACGGAGGTCGATCGCGTCCTGTTTGCCACTGGCAAGAAAGCTCCGAAGACGGCGACCGCAAGGCGGCCGGTGCCCCAAGCCGCCTCTATCTCCGGGCTGGAGCATCTTATCAGCGGACGCAACCAACTTGTGGGCCGCATTCGTGCGCTTGAAGTCGTTGGGCTGCTGGCCAAAGTCACGCTAGATGTTGGAGGTCAGTCCGTCACCGCTATCATCACTCGCGACGCTTGCCGCGATCTGGACCTCAAGGTGGGCGAGACGGCAGCGGCCCTGATCAAGGCCACCGAGGTGATGATCCTGCGGCCGGTGCCGACCAAGAAGTAACCTTATAACTGATGAGCTGGCTGCCTGCCGAAGTCCGCACTTCCTCCCAGGTTTCCAAACAAGCTCGTGCGCCTCGAAAAGCACAAATTGCCCTGGAGCGGCTATCATAATCGATCGGCATCTGCAGCCGTGGAATGCATCGAGGCCGCCGGAGAGTACCATGGACGCACTGCTCCAAGCCATTCTTGACAGCTACAACGCCGCTGCCCCGCTTGCTGAAGCCTCGACCATTCCCGGAAGCTGGTACACCGATGAACGGATCGCAGACCTCGAGCGCGATTACGTGTTCGGACAGACGTGGCAGGTGGTGGGACGCCTCGATCAGGTGGCGAGATCCGGCCAGTACTTCACGGCCGAAGTGGCCGGCGAGCCCATTTTGGTGGCGCGCGGCACGGATGGTGTGTTGCGCGCCTTTTATAACGTTTGCCGGCATCACGCCACCGCCGTAGCCTGGAGCGCCGAAGGTACGGCAACCAACTTCCGCTGCCCCTATCATGGCTGGACGTACGGACTCGACGGCGCACTCAAGGGCGTAACCGACTTCGACGGCGTAAAATGCTTTGACCGCGCCGCAAACGGACTCGTGGAAACTCGCGTGGCGGCATGGGAGAAGTTCGTCTGGGTGAGTCTTGATGAGAGAGCTGCGCCGCTCAAAGATTTCCTGGCGCGCTTAGTCGATCGAGTGCGGCCGCTCGCACTTGAGAAGCTGGAGTTCTTTGAGCGCCGCGTCTACGCGTTGAAGTGCAACTGGAAAGTGTATGTTGATAACTACCTCGACGGCGGTTATCACGTACCGCACATGCACAAGGGCCTGAACAGCGTGATCGACTACGCGCATTACACCATCGAGAACGACGAACGTCATTCAGTGCAATCGAGTCCAGTCCGCCGCGCGGGAGACGCCGATCCGGACGCCGCCGCCACCCGCCACGGCGATCGCGCTTACTACCTGTGGCAGTATCCGAACTTTATGCTGAATTGGTATGAAGGCTATCTCGATACGAACCTGGTGCTGCCGGACGGAGTCGGCGGCTGCACGGTGACCTTCGACTTCTATTTCGCGGACGCCGGTGAGACCGGCCGCGAATACAACCGCCAGAGTATTGCCGTCAGCGACCGCGTGCAGGATGAAGACACGGCCATCTGCGAAAGCGTGCAGCGCGGACTGCACTCGCGCGCTTACGGCGCGGGACGCCTTTCGGTGCGCCGCGAGGCAGGCGAGCACCTTTTCCACCGGCTGCTGGCTGCTGACTTGAGGCGCGGCTTGATGGCTGCTTCCGCCCGCTAATGAATTACGCCCCTATGCCCCCTCCTGAGGAACGGCAGGACCGGCGCTTGATGAGCGCGATGTTCGGAACCATCGCGCCGCGCTACGACTTCGTCACCCGCATTTTCTCCTACGGTATGGACCGGCGGTGGAAGCGAGCCGGGGTGGCGAAAGCGCTGCTCCCGGAAGGAGCGGTGGTGTTAGACCTGGCCTCCGGCACCGGCGACTTCTCGCAACTTGTGCTCGACCGCGTGCCCGGGGCGAGAGCGATCGCCGTTGATCTCACCGAACTCATGCTGCGTCTTGCGCGCAAGCGAGGTCTGAAAGAGGCGGTGTGTGGTGACGCTGGGGCGCTGCCTTTCCCTGACGGCTCGTTCCATTGTGTTTTCGTCGGCTACGGCTTGCGTAATTTCCCTAACCTGAATGCGGCGGTGCGAGAAATTGCGCGCGTCACTCGCCTGGGCGGAATGATGGTGAGCCTGGATTTCTTCCTGCCCACCAACCGCGTCCTGCGACGTCTCTATCTTGCTTACCTCTACGCGCAAGGCGCGCTCTGGGGTCTGCTGCTGCACAAGCGCGCGCGCATCTACACCTACATTCCAGATTCAATTCGCAGCTTCGTCTCGGTTGAGGAATTTTCTTCGTTACTACGCCGGACCGGCTACACGCACGTGGAGGCGCGCGCGCACATTTTTGGCGGCATCGGACTGCATTGGGCGGTAAAGACCACCGGATAGCAATCGCACAATCCTGACGCGCCCGTGCTGATCTGACGCTAAGGCCGCTTGCGGTATTTCTCGTACAGGTCGGACTGTTTGTTCTCGGTCGAGGTCAGCTCGCCTTTGATGAACAAATACCGAATCTGGGTCTGGATGGCGAGCGGGTCGCCGTCGGTGACGATGAGGTCAGCCATCTTTCCGGGCTCGATCGTGCCCAACTGGTCAGCAAGGCCGAAGATCTGGGCGGGATAGAGCGTCACCGCCTTCAAGGCCTCGTCATAAGGCAGGCCGTAGGCTACCGCATTAGCGGCCTGATAGGGCAGGCGCCGCGCCCAGGCAGCATCAAACTCCCCTCCAACGCTGGCAAACGCAAAGTTGATGCCGGCGGCGTGCAACTCGCCGGGCGTGGCGTAGGACTGGTCATAAGGCGCGTCCTCATCGTCGGGGTTAGACTGCGTGAAACCGAGAACCACCGGGATGTGGTTTGCGGCCAGCAGGTCCTTCACCTGGTACGCCTCGGAAGCGCCGGCCAGAATCATCTTGATCTTTTGCTTTCGAGCGAAGTCCACGGCGTCGCGAATCGCCCGCTTTTGCTCAGCCATAACCAGCACGGGAAGCTCGGCCCGCACCACGGGAACCAAAGCTTCGAGTTTCAGGTCGCGGTCGTAGTTTGCACTCGATCCCTTCTCCATGGCCTGTGCGTAATGCCGCGCTCTTTCGAGCCAATCCGCCAGCTCATCGACCTTCTTGTCGTATTCCTGCTTGATCTCGGTAAAGGGCCGCTCCTTCACGCTGAAAGTAGCGAAGTCAAAGCTGCGCGTCTCGAGCGTAGGCCAGTTCACCACCATCGCCACCGAGCGGCGAATGAGCATGTCATCGATCGTCCAGCCCGCCAGGTTGATAGCGGATGCCTGGCCGGGAATCACGCCGCCCCCGCCGCCGGGTGCAGCGAGCGCGTGGGTGATGCCGCTGGCGCGAGCCACCGGGATCAACTCACTCTCGGGATGAACCGCGGTCATGGCCACAAGCTGCGGGTTATAGGGGCCCACATCGGTGGTATCAACGGTTGCGGCCACGGCGTTGACTTCCACCAGTCCAAGGTTGCTGATGGCGTCAAACAGACCGGGATAAACTTCGAGACCTGTTGCGTCGATCACTTGGGCGTCAGCAGGAGCCTGCACGTTACTGCCAACCGCAGCAATTTTGCCGTCGCGGATCACGACCGTGCCGTTTTCCACCGGCGCTCCGGCCAGAGTGTAGACCTTGGCGCCGCGAATGGCATAGACGTGCGCCGCGGCGGCCGGCGGCGCTGCAGTGGTCCGGAGCGAGTGGGCAAGGGGCAGCACGGCTGCGAGAACCGCGGCCATCGCAGCGAACCTTCTCAACGAAAGTTTCATTCGAACATCTCCTTCGACGTCGGCGCGCCTAGAATGAGTTCGCTGGTGCGCTGCTGAGCCGTCTCTGCGAAACTCGTGGATTCCCGCCTTCGCGGGAATGACGGCGCGAGGGTCGAGCCCGTAAGCCCCACGATGTCACCCCCGCGTAGGCAGGGGTCCACACCGGGCAGGCACCCAATTCGAGTTTTCATACAGCGGGGGCCTTCGCCTCATCGTCCGGCGCGCCGGGTTTCTTGGGTGGCCCGCCCTTGGGCTTCTCAGGTCTCTTGGAGGCCTCGGCGGCCTTCTTCTCCTTTTCCTCGAGCGCCCTCTTCTCACTCGCCAGCGTAGCGCGATGAGCAATGTCCTGCTGCCGGTCGAAGTACACCTGACCGTCGATCAGCACCTTTTGAACTACCGAGTAAACGCTGAGCGGATCCTTGTTGTAGATCGCGATGTCGGCGTCTTTACCGGCCTCAATTGAGCCCACGCGGTCCGCCACGTGCAGTTGGATAGCGGGGTTGATGGTTACCAGCTTCAGCGCTTCGTCATGCGAGAGCCCGCCCCACTTTATGGTTTTGGCGGCTTCCTGATTCAGGTGTGTGGCCTCTTCGGCGTCGTCGGAATTGATCGACACCACCACGCCGCGTTCCGTCATCAGCGCGGCGTTGTAGGGAATGGCGTCGTAGGCCTCCATTTTGTAAGCCCACCAATCCGAGAACGTGGAGGCGCCGGCGCCGCTCTTGGCGATTTCGTCCGCTATCTTGTAACCTTCGAGCACGTGCTGAAAGGTCGCCACTTTGAAGTGAAACTCGTCAGCCACGCGGATCATCTGCAGGATTTCGTCAGAGCGATAGCAGTGGATGTGCACCAGGCGCTTGCCTTCCAGCACCTCTACCAGCGGCTCCATTTTCAGGTCGCGCCGTGGCGGGATGAGGTTCGCCTCGCCGGCCGCCTTTTTCCGGTTGTATTCGTCCCACGCCTTGCGGTAATCGACCGCTTCGGCGAAGGCCTCGCGGATGACATCCGTCACGCCCATGCGCGTCGAGGGATAGCGCTGGCCTGCGCCGGGAATGGAGAACCCGGATCGTTTGGGATTCTCTCCGAGCGCGAACTTGATGCCGGGGAGCGCGCCCTGGAAGGGAAGGTCCTTGGCCGGCTTGCCCCAGCGCAGCTTGATGACGATGGTCTGCCCGCCGATGGAGTTCGCGCTGCCATGCAGGATATTGGCGACCGTCACGCCACCGGCCAGATCGCGATAGATGTTGATGTCCTCCGGGTTAAGCACGTCCGCGGTGTTCGCCATGGAGGAGACACTGATGCTGCCCTCGTTCACGCCTCCCGCGATTGCGATGTGCGAATGGCAGTCGATGATGCCGGGCATTACATATTGGCCGGTCGCGTCGATCACCTGCGCGCCGGCGGGCGCCGTCAAACCCTTGCCGACCTCGGCGATTTTGCCATCGCGGACCAGCACGTCGCCGTTTTCAATGGTTCCCTTTGTCACCGTCAGGATGGTCCCGTTCTTGATGAGCGTGACGTCAGCGCCGTAGGCCACCACGGCGCCCGCCGCGAGGAGGGAGAGCAGCATCTTTGCGACCGTCGAGTATCGCGCGCGCCCCATTTATTCAGCCTCCTTTGGCGTCTTTTCATCCGCCGTGCTGGGGTGCGAGCCCGTGAAGTCTGCAGACACTCCCCCGCCGCTCACCGTCCCTTTCATCTGGTCGCCTTCGAGCGTGCCGCTGAAGATCACATCCATGGGACTGCCTTCCATGGGCACGCTCACCGTGAAGCTGAATTTGTTTCCACTCACCCAGCCATCGGAGACCGAAACCGTGCCGAGCGTTCTCATGATGGTGCCGGAGGTGCCGGTGAGCGACCCCGTCAGCGTGCCGTCTGTCGCCATGGTCAGGTTGGCCGAAGCTGACTCGGGTCCGTGGGGGCTGGTGAAGTCGAGCTTCCAGGCACCCGTCAGCTTAATCGTGGGCGGCTCCGTGGGACGCGCAGGCGCATGGACTTCGTAACGCCGGCCGTCGATGAAGGTCATCTTCACCTTGGTCTTTTCGTTGAAAAGGTCGCCGTCGGTGACGACGAGATTGGCGATCTTGCCGGGCTCGATGGAGCCCAGCCGGTTGCCGACCCCCAGAATCTCGGCCGCACTCAGCGTGAAAGCGCGCACGGCGGCGTCGGGGGCGAGGCCCGCATCGATAGCCTTCTTCGCGTTCTTCAAGGCGTCCTTGGGTGAACCAGTTCCTTCGAAATAGAAGGCAAACTTCACCCCTGCCTTCTGCAGGGCCGCCGGAGACGAAGGCGCGCGGTCGCGGAAGCGGAGCTCGCGCAACGGGTCCTCGGCCTCGGGGTCCGCGTCCTTCGGCTTTTCCGGCCACTTCAAATTCACCAACACCGGAGCTTTCGCGGCGGCGAGTTCGTCCGCTGCGGCGTAACCTTGCTGACCGCCGTAGACCACGGTCTTTACACCCAAACGATCGGCCAGCACCAGCGTCCGACGAATCTCCTGCGCCGTGTTGCCCGGCAACATCACGGGACGGCCCGCGCGCAAGTTATCGCTCACCGCCACCTCGGTGCGGTCATAGGCGGGCCTCTCCAGGCCGGCCGGGTGCGCCGAGTAGACGGCCTCGGCCTGGTTGTACCAGTTCGTGTCCAGGAACACCTGGCGGACGTAGGAAAGCACGCCCATCAGCGAGTCCGGAAAATTCCCGAAGCCGCGCATGGGCTGTAGCGTGATCATGAGCGTGGCGGGGGCTGCCACCACCATGTCACTGGTGCGTTCCCCGGCGAGATTCACGAGCGCTCCCTCGCCAGGGAAAATGCCGGTGGTCGGAGTCGCTAGGGTCGAAGTGAAGCCGGCGTTGCGCCAGGTCTCGATGCGCTTGTCATCCAACTTCAGTTCGTCCGCGGCGTTGGTCCATGGTGTTGTGGCCGGCCGGTCTTCGGGACCGCGCGAAACCGGGGCCTGCGGCTGGCCCCGACCGGGACCGCCACCACCGCTGCCTGTCCCCGCCCCTGCCGGAGGAGCAGGCGCGCCCAAGCCGATGTCGCTAAGGGCGTTGATGAAGCCGGGATAGACCGTCAGGCCCTTGCCGTCGATTACCCAGGCTTCGGGAGGAATGGTTACGTTCTCACCCACCGCCACGATCAACCCTTTGGCCATTACCACCGTGCCGCTGTTGATCACGGGGCCGGAGACGGGAACGATGTGCGCATTGCGGATGGCAAAGTATCGCGGCTCCTCGGCCCGAGCACGGGGAATCGCGACCACTGCGAGGGCCGCCAGCAACACCGCCACTGAAAAACTCCAAGTCCGGCCTCGCGGTTTAACAACACTCGCCATCGCGCGCTCCTCCAAGAATGTCTTCCGTGCTTCCCAAACTTGAGCTGATAGACCTGTAAGAGGGGAACATCATATGTCAGCCTGTACGGAGGGATCAAGGGCGGACAACTGAGCACTAGTTTTACGATAGCGCTTCACCCTTGCTTGCCGGCCAGTCGCAAAACCAGGCTGGGATTAGTGGGCGCCAGATACCGCAACACCTCCGTGAACGACGCCGCAAATGACGCCGTATGGCGGCATCGTGAAAATTCGCCATTTGCCCCGTAGACGCGCGCGGGCGGATGGAGGCGGGCTGACGGAGGGTTTATGGGTGTTACACCCATAGATTGGCCCTCCTGGGCGCGCCGCCGCGGTCTTCGGACGACGATCTGGTCAGCTTTGAGCCGCACCACGGGGTGGGAAGATGTGAACAAATCCGGTTCGCGGGCTGTACCGGCGGTCCGTAACCGCCGAAGCCATTCATTCCTAAGCACGGCGGTGACAGACCGCCGCCTGGAGTTTGTACATTTTGAGGCCCGAAGGGCCGGACTAACAAAGCCCTGGGCAACGCCCAGGGAAAACCCAGGGAGTATGAAACATCGTAGACCTGAAAGGGCGAACTAGAGCGGGTCATCCGAATGGGCCAATCACTTACGTTCATCTGATCTTCAGCACCAAAGGCCGTGAGCCATTGCTGCTGGGAGCGTTACGGAAGCAAACCCACCCGTATCTGGCCGCCGTCCTCAACAACCATGGCTCTGCGGCCCTCAAAGTCGGAGGCACCAGCGACCATGTTCATGCCCTCTTCCGCCTTTCGAAAAACCGCGCTCTGGCCGAGGTGGTGGAGGAGATCAAGACGAGCTCCTCGAAGTGGGTTAAGACGTAGGCTCGAGGGCTGGGCGGGTTCCATTTCAAGCCTGCGTCTTTGACAAAATGTCACATTAGATTTAATCTAAACTCTTCATGGATGCCGAGGCGATTAAAAGATCCCTGGAGGGCAGCGGGTTGCGGTGCACGCCGCAGCGCTATGCGGTGATGGCGGTGTTGATGGAACAGACCCGTCATCCCACGGCGGCGGAAATCTTCAAAGCCGTCAATCGTGCGGACCCGCGTTGTTCCAGGGCCACGACTTACAACAATCTGCGGGACCTGGTGCAGGCGGGTCTGGTGCGTGAAGTGGCCGCGGAGGGCCGCGCCGCGCGATTCGATGCCACGGGCATTCGGCATCACCATTTTATCTGCGACCGCTGCGGCAAAGTTGAGGACGTGGAGTGGTACGACGTGCCGCAGCCCCGCTCGGGCTCCCTCGGTAAGCGGGTTCTTCGCGAGTGCGAGCTCATTTTCCGGGGGCTGTGCGCGAAGTGCGCTCCGCGCAGGCTTCCCGTTGGCCGTAACGGCGGTCTCCGGCCGCCGTAAGACCGCCTGCGGTGCGAATCAGGACCTAACGAACGAAGCCAAGAGGTTATTGAAAACAAAGGGCAACACTTTTCCAACAAGACGCAAAGTCAATATGTATATGAAAACAAACGACTTATTTTTGTCAAGCCAGCATCTTATTGATGCGCAGCAGTTTATCTAATTATAGGATAGATGATCGTACATAAATTACTACAATGGTAACCACCCCCCCGGGGGGGTAGGCTGTCCGAAAACGAACCCAAACTTGTATCCTATTGTTGCTAAGTATGTTAAGCGCAATTTTGGTGGCCTATTTCAAAACGAGTTGAAAAAACGAACCCAAAACTGTAAGGCACAGATTCAATAAGAGATAACTGCGAAAAAGTGGCCAAATTCGAGTACAAAAACGAACCCAAACGAACCTAGTTTTTAGGCAGACTTTGCTCACAAAATCGGCAAACGAACCCAACGACACCAAGAAACGAACCCAAGATCCCTTGTAAGGAGGAAACATAAATGGATAATCAACTCACCGCCACAGCGGGGGCGGCTGCTCCTGCTCTTCAGGAGCAACCCGTGTCAACCGAAAGCAAGTGCCCGGTGTCGAACGGAGCTCGCAGTCACACCTTGGCCGGAGCCACGACGAACGTGGGCTGGTGGCCGAATCAACTGGACCTGAAGCTGCTGCACCAGCACTCGCCGTTGTCCAATCCCATGGGCCAGGCGTTCAATTATGCCGAGGAATTCAAGACCCTTGACCTGGATACCGTCATCAAGGACTTGCATGCCTTGATGACGACGTCGCAGGAGTGGTGGCCGGCAGACTATGGCCACTACGGACCGTTTATGATTCGCATGGCGTGGCACAGCGCCGGTACCTACCGCATCGCCGACGGCCGCGGCGGGGCGGGCCATGGCAACCAACGATTTGCGCCCCTCAACAGTTGGCCCGACAATGTGCTGCTCGACAAGGCGCGGCGGCTGCTCTGGCCGATCAAACAGAAGTATGGCCGGAAAATCTCCTGGGGCGACCTGATGATCCTCGCCGGTAACGTCGCCTTGGAGTCGATGGGGTTCAAGCCATTCGGATTCGGCGGCGGACGCGAGGACGTCTGGGAGCCCGAGGAGGACATTTACTGGGGGCCGGAGGGCGAGTGGCTGGCGGACAAACGCTACAAGGGCGACCGTGAGCTTGAGAATCCGCTGGGCGCGGTTCAGATGGGCCTGATTTACGTCAATCCGGAAGGGCCCAATGGCAAGCCGGACCCCGTTGCGGCGGCGCGCGATATCCGCGAGACGTTCGGCCGCATGGCGATGAATGACTATGAAACCGTGGCGCTGATTGCCGGTGGGCACACGTTCGGCAAAGCCCACGGCGCGGCCGATCCGAAAAAGTATGTCGGCCCTGAACCCGAGGGCGCTGCGATTGAGGAGCAGGGCCTCGGCTGGACCAGCACCTATGGCGCCGGCAAAGGTGGCGATGCGATCGGCAGCGGGCTCGAGGGCGCATGGACGCCCACCCCCGTGAAGTGGGACAACAGCTACCTCGAAACCCTTTTCGGCCATGAGTGGGAGCTCGGGAAGAGCCCCGCAGGTGCGTACCAGTGGTTCCCTAAAAACGGGAATTCAGCGGGCACCGTTCCGGATGCTCACGATCCCGCGAAGCGGCACGCCCCCATCATGTTCACAACGGACCTCTCCCTGAGGATGGACCCGATCTATGCGCCCATCGCGAAGCACTTCCACGAGAATCCGCAGGAGTTCGCCGACGCGTTCGCCAAGGCGTGGTACAAGCTGACGCATCGTGACATGGGGCCGCTCGCGCGGTACCTCGGCCCGCTTGTTCCCGCGGAGCCGCAGTTGTGGCAAGACCCTGTTCCTGCCGTGGATCACGAACTCATCGGGACTAGACAGATCACGGCCCTGAAGTCCCAGATCCTCAAATCCGGACTGTCGATTTCCCAACTGGTCGCGACGGCCTGGGCGTCGGCCTCGACGTTCCGCGGCTCCGACAAGCGCGGTGGGGCCAACGGAGCGCGCATTCGCCTCGAGCCGCAAAAAGATTGGGAAGTGAACCAGCCGGCCGCGCTGGCCAAGGTGCTCAAGAAGCTGGAGGCAATTCAAGGGCGTTTCAACCGCTCGCAATCAGGGGGGAAAAAAGTTTCGCTGGCTGACCTCATCGTTCTGGGCGGCTGCGCAGCCGTCGAAGAAGCTGCGAAACTGGCTGGGCACGAGGTGAAGGTTCCCTTCTCGCCGGGGCGCACCGATGCCTCGCAGGAGCAGACCGACGCGCACTCGTTCGCCCCTCTGGAGCCCACCGCAGACGCGTTCCGCAACTACCTGCACCGGAATGGAGACCCGAGATCAGCGGAGGAGCGGCTGGTGGATCGCGCGCAGTTGCTGACGCTGACCGCCCCCGAGATGACAGTCCTCATCGGCGGCTTGCGTGCGCTGAATGTTAATTTCGGCGAGTCTCAACACGGCGTCTTCACCAACCGGCCCGGGACGCTGACGAATGATTTCTTCGTCAACCTGCTCGATATGAATACCAAGTGGCAGGCCTCCTCGACCTCCGAAGGCGTGTACGAGGGGCGTGATCGTAAGACGGGCGAACTGAAGTGGACCGGCACCCGCGTGGACCTTGTCTTTGGTTCCAACTCCCAGCTCCGCGCCATCGCCGAAGTCTACGCAAGTAGCGACTCGAAGGAGGCATTTGTGAAAGACTTCGTGGCGGCGTGGAACAAGGTGATGAACCTCGATCGCTACGACCTTCTGCGAGTCCCGGCGGAGAAGAAAGCAGCAGAAGTGGTAACAGCTCCGGCTCCTGTTCCTGCTGCTTGAAGTGCAATGGTGATTGCCAGTTTAGCAGGCGACAATGTCAAAAGTGCTGCGCTGTCGGCAGTGGTGCAGTTTGGCGTAGGGGCGGCCCTTGTGGCCGCCCATTTCGAATCGGTTCTGTCATTCGGGCGGCCACAAGGGCCGCCCCTACGCCAAACCGGCCAAACTGCACCACTACTGGGGTACTGCACTCCGCCAGAGCCGATGGATTCCAGGAGGGGGACGTGGTCTTTAAACAGTACTATCTTGGTTGTCTGGCGCACGCGTCGTACCTTATTGCCGATTCCGGCTCGCGAGTGGCCGCGGTAGTAGACCCGCAGCGCGATGTTGATCAATACCTCGACGATGCGCGCGAGCAGGGGCTTGAGATTCGCCACGTCTTTCTGACGCATCAGCACGCCGACTTCATTGCAGGCCATCTCGAACTGCGGGACCGCGTGGGCGCTCTCATTCATCTGGGCGCGCGGGCCAAGGCGGAGTACGGCTTTGCGGCCATGAAAGACGGAGAGAGTCTTCGCCTCGGCGACGAGGTCACCCTCAAGGTGCTTGAGACGCCCGGTCACACGGCGGAGTCAATCTCAATCGTCATCGTTAATGCCAAGGCCGGCGAAGTCACGGGAGGACAGGAGAACGAGCCGTGGGCAGTCCTCACCGGGGATACCCTTTTTGTGGGCGACGTGGGCCGGCCCGATCTGCGTGCCTCACTCGGGTGGGCGGCGGACGATTTGGCCGGAATGCTTTACGACTCGCTGCACGGCAAGCTGCTGGCGCTGCCGGACGCTACGCTTGTCTACCCTGCGCACGGGGCGGGATCGCTCTGCGGGAAATCGCTGGGCTCAGAAAACTTCTCCACGATCGGCGTGCAGCGCCGCTTGAACTATGCGCTTCAGCCCATGAGCAAGCAGCAGTTTGTTAGCCTGGTGTGCGCTGACCAGCCGGACGCGCCGCCTTACTTCTCCTATGACGCGGTCCTGAACACCAAGGAACGAGTGACCCTGGAGAAAGCGCTTGAGCAGTCGCTGAAGCCTCTTACCCTCGAACGTCTGCTGCAACTCAAGAGCGAAGGAGCCCAACTTTTGGACGTTCGGGACGCGCCTTACTTTGAGGCAGGCCACCTGAAGGATAGCCTCAATATCGGCTTGGGCGGGCAGTACGCCACCTGGGCCGGGACGCTGTTGGACCGCGAACGTCCGATTGTGGTGATCGCTGAACCCGGCCGCGAATACGAGGCTCAAGTGCGCCTCGGCCGGATTGGTTTTGACCGGGTGGCTGGCTATCTCGAGGGCGGGATGCAGGCGCTGGCTTCGCGGCCTGACTTGGTTGCCCGGACGGAGCGCGTCAGCCCCGAGGAGTTGGCGGAGGAGCTTGACGACCCGTCGTCCGCCTCAGCACCGCTGTTCATCATCGATGTCCGCACACCGCGGGAATGGAACCAAAGCAGAATCGAGGGAAGCGTAAATATTCCCTTGAATCATCTCCGGGCGAGGATGGCGGAGGTGCCGCGCGGGCGGCGCGTAATCGTTCACTGTGCCAGCGGCTATCGCTCGGCGACCGCTGCCAGCTTGCTGGGGCAGCACGGCTTCGAAGACTTGGGAGACTTAGCGGGTGGCATCAACGCCTGGTTGGCTGTCGCCCCGAGAAGCGCGACGAGAACGGCCGCTTCAAACTGACCCTTCGGTTACTACGGAGCGAGAGGCCTTCATGAGCGCTGAATCGATGCCGGAAGAGGGAAAGCCGAACCTGCCGCCGCGTGCCTGGACTTATCCCTTACTCGACGCTCTCACGCTCCGGCGCTCCAGGCGTTTCGCCGCGGGAATGAAGTTGAACGGCGGTCCCTTAGCTTACGCGAGCGCGCGGCCCCCTGAACCTCTGACTCTGGATGAGGAGGCGGCGCTCGCCTTCGCAGCCTGTGGCGTCACCGGTTCCGCGCTTGCCGAATTGCCATACGAGACAGGCGCTGCTCCTGAGGCCGGTGGCGGCAACATCATGAAGCAGTTTGCCGCTCGCACCGTTCCCAGCGCGGACGCCTTGCACACGGTTGTGCTCTTCCTCATTAACGACCGTGGCGCCTGGATGCTTCGCCGGCCTCAGGACTTCCCGCGCGATCAGATTGCTGAATTGGCAAATTCGGCGCGCCGCGGTGAATTGACCGGGTTGTTTGAGCGAAGCCGCGTGCGCGTGGCAGATCGCCGGGTTGACGTGCCACGAGAGCTCCCGTTTGTCCCGCCCTTCAACAAGTGGTCGGCCAACGTCTCCGGCAGCACCTACTTCATGCCCGTCAATGAGCTGACTGCGCTTTACATCAATATCCTGCTCTCTGCCTTCAGCGCGGATTTCAATTACTTCGTCGTGGACGATCGCAACCGATTTCGTCCCGCCGGCATCGGCCGCTGGGCACGGTCCAAGGGCGGTCTGCTGCACGACGATCCCCGAGATGGCCGCTTCATGACAGTCAGCTTTCTTGAATCATGGCTCTTCGAGCTCGCCGCCGTTGAGCAGGGCGCGATGATCCAGAATCTCGGCCTCATGAGCCAGGCGCTGGGTGTTGGCGGTTTCCCCCACTTCGCTGCACATCCCTTCGGGTGGCCTCAGGCTCTTGGCTTTCGCATGGAGCAACCAAGACTGTCGCGCCTTCTGGCGGCCGGACCCATCAGTCGCACCGTCCTCCGATTGCTAAGAAAGGATATCCCTGTGCCTACGGCGGTAGGAAAGGAACAGGACGGTGAAGTCTTGATCAAGCCGTACTGCCCTCCGTACTACGCCAGCATGAAGGAAGCTGTGCTCGCCTTCCTCAGCACCAAATTCGCCCCTGGCACGGGCTCGTTCCGTGACGGCGCCCAGGCCACGGCGTGGCGGGAGCCGGAGCGCATTCTCGCGGGTATTCCCGAGTATCGTGGAGCTGCCGTCGATGCAACCATCGCGTACTGCGAGTACGTTTATCGCCGCTATGGGCGATTTCCCGCTGCCTGCGGACCGTTCCGAACGGTCCTCGCCTACCAGGCGCACCGGCTTGACCCCGACTTCTATGCGCGGTTTTACCGGCCGGAAGCTTTGGGCCGGCCGGAGGCTATCGACGCGGCAACTCGCACCGAGGGGCAGTAGCCGGATGACCAACGAATA
Organism: Terriglobia bacterium; assembly: GCA_035578005.1. Lineage (GTDB taxonomy): Bacteria > Acidobacteriota > Terriglobia > UBA7540 > UBA7540 > Gp13-AA77. The sequence goes on along the minus strand of DATJYK010000423.1, from coordinate 68,591 downwards.
CCATTTCGTGACGCGCTGGCAATTCGACGGACAAATTGAGGAGGTCTACGACCTCATCCGGGACGCGCTGAATTATCCGCGTTGGTGGCCGTCGGTGTATCTCGAGACCCAGGAAATTGCGCCCGGTGACGAAAGTGGTGTTGGGCGCAGAATCCGGCTGCACACCAAAGGCTGGCTGCCCTACACGCTGCGGTGGGAGTCTTGCGCAACCGAGGTCAAACGGCCCCACTTGCTGACGGTTCGCGCCACCGGTGACTTCGACGGACGCGGCATCTGGACCTTGGAGCAGCAGCACGGGCCGGTGAATGTCACGTTCGATTGGAAGCTGACGGCAGACAAGCCCCTGCTGCGCAATTTGTCCTTCCTCCTCAAGCCGGCTTTCAGCGCCAATCACCGCTGGGCCATGGCTCGGGGCGAGGAAAGCCTCCGGCTGGAACTTGCCCGGCGCCAGGCCGCGACTTCGGAGGAGGCTAGTCGAGTACCCGCGCCACCTGGCCCCAATCGCACGTCGGGCCTCTGGCTCACGCTCGCCGCCGTGGCCGTCATCGGCATTCTGGCAGGCCTGTTCCGGTTGGCGTGGCCGTGAGGGTGGGCTTCGTCGAAGGACGCTGAGCGAGGTGTTCGTCGAGTCGAAGGGCTTGCACACGATCTTCGAGGTCAGTCGCGACGCCAACGTAGTGGCTATGATCGGAACACTCCAGGATGTAGCCGCACCAGCCCTTCGGCTCGCTCATGCTCGCTCAGGGCACTTCGCCTTGCGGCGAAGTCTGGAGTTTGTACATTTTGAGGCCCGAAGGGCCGGACTAACAAAGCCCTGGGCAACGCCCAGGGAAAACCCAGGGAGTATGAAACATCGTAGCCCTGAAAGGGCGAACTCGAGCGGGTCATCCGAATGGGCCAATCACTTTCCCAACTCTACGTTCATCTGATCTTCAGCACCAAGGGCCGTGAGCCCTTGCTGCTGGGTCGCACGGAGCCAAACCCACGCGTATCTGGCCGCCGTCCTCAACAACCATGGCTCTGTGGCCCTCAAAGTCGGAGGCAGCAGCGACCATGTTCATGCCGTCTTCCGCCTTTCGAAAAACCGCGCTCTGGCCGAGGTGGCGGAGGAGATCAAGACGAGCTCCTCGAAGTGGGTTAAGACGCAGGCTCGAGGGCTGGGCGGGTTCCATTGGCAAAGTGGCTACGGAGGCTTCTCGGTGAGCCCCGGCGAGTTGGACAGCGTCGTGAAGTACATCGAGCAACAAAAGGCACACCACCGGGCGACGAGTTTCGAGGAGGAATACCACCGGATTTTGAAGGCCTACGAAATCGAGTATGACGAGTGCTACGTGTAGGACTGAACGCCGCGCTGGGGTCGCCCTTTCAGGGCTCAGCGTTTGGCGCGCCATCTGATTTCCCTGGGCGTTGCCCGGGCGTTGCCCAGGGCTTTGTTAGTACGGCCCTTCGGGCCTCAAATGTACAACTCCAGGCGGCGGTCACAGACCGCCGCTACAGCCCGGATTTTTCACACCTTCTGACGCCGGTTCTTCGCGTCCCGCTGGCACTTGCGGTCGTGGTACAACTGCCGCTGGTGGCGGGGCCGGAACCTCACCCCGCACCCCAGGCAGTCGCGCGCTTCAAAAAGCTGCCTCGATGTTTCCCCGGACCCACCACCATTGGGCAGTGTCTCAGTTTGACGTAGGGGCGGGTCTCGTGCCGGGTCTGGGTGCCCGCCCACCTTGAGGCCGTTAAGTTACTTGGGCGGGCACAAGACCCGCCCCTACGTCAAACTGAGACACTACCGACGATTGTTGCGGGCCAAATCGGGACGGTGGGTGCCAGGGAGAATTGCCGGGCGGATCATTTGAGACCAAGCGCTTCGACAACTTAGCCTGTGGATGTCGCCGGCTGTCACCGGTATGCCGCGCGCATTGTTCCAGTTCTTTACACTTCGGGTGCCGGTAGTGTGTCAGTTTCAATTTTTGTCTCCCCACTTCCCACCTGTCATTCCCGCGCAGGCGGGAATCCATTCGATAGATCACCTCTATTTCTTATGGATTCCCGCCTGCGCGGGAATGACGGGTGGGAAGGTGCCGGGAAACTGCCCCCCAAGTGTCCGGCTTGTCATTTCGAGCGCCGCCGTGCCTTCCGGCGCCGCGAGAAATCTCGCCCTGGCCTTTGTCAGACACCCACCGCGTCTGCGGGGTGAAGGCGGTGATCTCACCAGGCCACCCCAATAGCGTAGTCCCTAAAGCGGCAGGAAGAACGGGCCGGTTAGTCTGCAGCTGATTTGGTGGGCGAGGCCTTGCCTGCAGTTTAGACGCCTGCGGCGTGACCGTGTTCAGAGCGAGATTTCTCGCGGCGCCGGAAGGCGCGGCGGCGCTCGAAATGACAGGTTGATAACTTCAGTTCTTGTCCGAGCAGCCAAAGCAATGGGTCGCTTATGCCACCAAGGCTTGATATTGGGAGCTAACACCTGAAGGCCCTGTAAAAAGAGCGGGCGTACAAAACGGGTCCGCGGCTTAGGTCCGCGGCCTTTCTTTACGCGGGTTGGCCACTCCCCCTATCCTTATCCCCACGTCGAAGAGTCCCGAAAAAGCGCGTCGAATCCTTCCTGCTCAAAATGCCGGTCATCGGTGAGAGCCTCGGTCAATCCTCTTTTCCGCATCGTCTGCATCGAGGTGCAATCCGTGAGGCTATAACCCTTGTCAGGTCGCGCCGCATAAAGAGCCATGCCGGAGAGAAACGATTCCCGGCTTTGTGGAATGACCTCGACACCGGGGTCTTCTGTCCGCTACGCAGGATCGCTTCCTCTCCTACCCTACCGCCGCCACCCGCGAATTCGCTGTAAGCTTATGAACATTAGATACTTAGCCAGTTTCTGCTGTTGGCGCGAGCGCGAGCGCGAGCGCCACTTTCCACACGTGGCTTGACTCATTCTAAAATACTTACAACCGGCGTATTTCCCCTAAAGTGTGAAATATCTTTACAATTTGGCCTGAAACAGCCTCAAACACCTGTTTGAATTGCGATCAAACGGTTAGAACTCGGTGCCAGCCAGGAAAAGCACCCGCCGGCCAATATCGGGCCGCGACAATCTGTTATGGCATCCTGTTCCGTAAGTTCCCGCTGCGCTCCACCTACGGCTACTCACGGTGTTGCCCTTCGGGCAACGAGTGCGTCAGCCTTCGGGCAACGTCAGCCGAAAATGCCGGTCAGGAGACATGCCAAAGTGTGAAGAATATGCACAAGTGCTTTCACAGGGCGACAGTGAGCATTTTTTTCAGCAATAGAGAGCGTTCAGAGGAAGACAGATGTGAACGCAGTCGCAACAGGCTGCGGTCCCGGAGAGACCACAGGAGCAACGAACATGCGCAGTTAATTCTGGCGCTAGGATTGGAACGGGTAATCCGACTTGCCAATCGCTCCCCTGCTACAATGGGCTGGTTCGGTACGTTCTTCAGAATGTGAGGGAACAGGGATGAAATTGGCTGCCGTTCAGATGGACGTGAAAATCGGCGACAAGGCGCGGAATCTGCGCGTGGCGCTGGAAAAACTCGTGCACGCGCATCGCTTGGGCGCGAGCCTAGTGATTTACCCCGAGTGCGCGCTCACTGGTTATTGCTTCACCAACCGCGAGGAAGCATGGCCCTTCGCAGAGACCATTCCGGGCCCCTCGACGGAGAAAGCAGCCATCGCCGCCAGCGAGCTTGGCTGCACGCTGGTGCTGGGAATGCTCGAGCGCGAAGGCGACGCGCTTTACAACGCCGCCGCCGTCATCACGCCGCAGGGCATTGCGGGAAGCTACCGCAAGATGCACTTGCTCTGCTTGGGTGTTGATCGCCACGACTCGCCCAGCAACAAGCCATTTCGCGTGTTCGACACGCCGGCCGGCAAGCTCGGTGTGAATATCTGCTTTGACTGCAGCTTTCCAGAATCCGGCCGCGTATTGAAGTTGCAGGGCGCGCAAATCCTGGCGATTCCCACCAACTGGCCCCTGGCGTCGGACTCATGGGCGCACACACCGCCGGTACGCGCCGTGGAGAATCACTTTTACGTCGTGGCGGCCGACCGCGTGGGCGAGGAGCGCGGCTACCGCTTCGCCGGGCGCTCCCAGATTGTCGATCCCGAGGGCAAGATGCTGGCTTTGGCCGGCGAAACCGAGGAGACCGTTCTGGTGGCTGAGGCTGACCCCGCCGCGTCAGACCGCAATCGCGTGGTGCGGGTGCCGGGCGAATATGAATTTGACCGGATGGCCGCCCGAAGGCCGGAGATGTACGGGCCGATTACGGCCGGCCCGAGCCAAAACCCCTGACCTGCGCGGCGTAGAGCCGCCCCGCCAATTCGGCTCGGTGGCCTGAAGATCAGTTCAGGCGGCACAGGCATTCCTGTATGTTATTTTTGCCGTTTGCTGGTACCCAGGGACCAGGGAACCAAAACTATCCGGCAAACTCCAACTCCGGGGGGAACTTACTTGAAGAATGATGCGTAGTAGGGATCAGCGCCAGGGGTTGCGGTACGCAGCCCTCGCGAGTTGGGCAGGCTTGCGCAGATCAAGGAGGAGTGCCAGGATATGCGAAAAGTGAACTTCATCGAGAGCCTTTTTCAGGACATCGGTTACGGCGTGCGCATGTTACGAAAGGATGCGGGCTTTACGGTGGTGGCCATCCTGACGCTTGCGCTCGGCATCGGCGCCAACACGGCGATTTTCAGCTTGGGCAATGTCTTCATGTTTCGGCCCCTGCCGGTGGAGGACGCCGACCGCCTCGCGGTGGTGGCCGTGCAATACAAGGCGGATGCCGATCCTGAGCAACTCTCCTATCCGGATTACCTCGATTACCGCAAGCAGGCCGACGTTTTCACGGACATGACTTTCTATGACCTCAATCTCGCCGGACTCGGCTATCGCGGCCACGCCGACCGCATCATCATGGCCTACGTACCGAGCAATTTCTTCACCATGCTTGGCATTCGGCCCGCGCTGGGCCGGCTGATTGCTCCCGGCGAAGGCGACGAACCGAAGACCGGTCCCGTCGTGGTTCTAGGTCACAGCTATTGGATGAGCCGTTTCAACGGCGATCCGGGGGTGATCGGAAGGAGCGTCACCTTGGACGGGCAAGCGGTAACGGTGATTGGCGTCGTGCCGGAGGAATTTCACGGCCCGTACAACCTCGTTGAACTTGACGCCTACGCCCCCATCGGATTGGTCGCGAGCGCTCGGGCCTACAACGGCTTTTTCACCGATCGCCGTGACACGGAATTGCGCGTTCTGGCCACCCTGCGGCCCGGCGTAACGGCAAGACAGGCCGAGGCTGCCCTGAACGTGATCGCGCAGCGGCTGGCGAAGGAGTACCCGCAGGTGGATCAGGGCCAGATGGCGCGCGTGATTCCCGAGCGTCTCGCGCGGCCCGAACCCGCGGTGAAGAATTACATGCCTCTGGTGGCGACGATCTTTCTGGTGATGGTCGGCCTGGTTCTGCTGGTGGCTTGCTTCAACGTCGCCAATCTGCTGCTGGCGCGAGCAGCGGCGCGCGAAAGGGAGATGGCCGTTCGTTCGGCCATGGGCGCCAGCCGCGTCCGTTTGGTCCGGCAGATGTTGACGGAGAGCATTCTGCTTGCGACGGCCGGCGCCGTCGGCGGTGCGCTCCTCGGAAACTGGGCCATTCGCGGGCTCGACAAGCTGCGTCCGTTGGGCGATTTCGCGCTGGGTCTTGCCTTCACGTTCGATTGGCGAATGTTCAGCTACGTAGCCGGCATCGCCTTGGCTTCCGGAATTCTGGCGGGACTCGCGCCGGCGTTGCGCATTTCCCGCACCAACCTGAACGACACGCTGCGGGAAGGAGGCCGAGGGATGATTGGAACCAGCCGCCGGCACTGGCTGCGCAACGGATTGGTGGTGGCCCAGGTAGCCGGATCGTTGATTGTGCTCGTCGCCGCCGGTCTGTTCACACGCAGCCTCACCAATGCGGAATCCATCGACCTGGGCTACGATCCGCACAACATGCTGAACGTGAACCTCGACCCGAAACTTCAGGGCTACGATCAGCCGCGCGCCGAGGCTTTCTACCGCGACTTGCTCACGCGTGCCAAGGCGCTTCCCGGCGTCGAATCGGCCAGCCTGGCTTTCTCTCTTCCCTTGGGATACTACGGCGACGGATCGAGCGTGTACCCGGAAGGCCAGCCGGTTCCGCCGGGAAAACGCGCCCCAAGTGCTGGAATCAACTGTGTGAGCCCGGATTACTTCTCGACCATGCGAATGAAAATCCTCGAAGGGCGCGCGTTTACCGATGCCGATACAAGCGCGTCCCAGCGCGTGGCCATCGTGAACCAGACCATGGCCCACCGGCTGTGGCCGCATCAAGACGCGATCGGGCAGCACTTTAGCACCGGTGGCTCGGAAGGGCCGTTCAAGTCGGGGTCTCAAGGCGGATCGGGTTCATGGGTAACGGTGGTCGGTGTGGTTCGGGATGCCAAAGTGCAAAGCCTGTTAGACGCGCCTGACAATTTCTTCTACGTGCCCCAAACGCAAAACTACAAGTCCACCCACGTCCTCCAATTGCGCACCTCGGTGCCGCCCCTCTCGCTGGTGGTTCCCGTCGAGAGCCTGGTGCGCGGGTTGGATCCGAATCTGCCGATGTATGACGTGATGACCATGGATCGCGCGATGTCGGGCGGCAACGGATATTTTGTGTTTAAGTTAGCCGCGGGATTTGCCGCCTCGCTCGGCGCTCTCGGCCTGCTGCTGGCGGTGGTCGGAGTCTACGGCGTGGTCTCTTATGCGGCCAGCCAGCGCCAACACGAGATCGGCATCCGCATGGCGCTAGGCGCGCCGCGCCGCAGCGTGCTGGGGCTGGTTGTGAACCAGGCCGTGGTGCTCGTCGGCGCCGGAGTTGGTGCCGGTGTGCTTGCCGCGCTGGCCGTTAGCCGGATTCTGGTGAGCTTCCTTGTGGGGGTCCCGTCCTATGACCTGCTCACCTACGCTTCCGTCTCGCTTCTGATGCTGGCGGTGGCGCTCGTCGCGTGCTACGTGCCTGCCCGAAGAGCGTCAAAGGTTGATCCGATGGTGGCGCTGAGATACGAGTAATTGCCGATTTTCGACTGCCGATGGTCGACAACGCCTCCGGCCGGAAGCCGATGATCGACAATCCGCACCGCACAACTGACGATTTGCAGCCCGTTCCCGTGACCGCGGGCATCCTGGTGCGGGATGAGCGCATTCTCATCTGTCAGCGCCACCGCTCTGACCCCTACGGCTTGCAGTGGGAGTTCCCGGGCGGAAAGGTTGGAAGCGGCGAGACACGGGAGCAAGCCCTGCGGCGTGAGCTTGACGAGGAGCTTGCCATTCAGGCGGAAATAGGTCCGGAGGTGTACCGGGTTCGGCACCGCTATCCCGATCGTTACGTAGAAGTGGTTTTCTTTCGCGTCGACTCGTTTGGATCGGAGCCGCGAAATCGGGTGTTCGAAGCCATCGCCTGGGCGCGCCGGAATGAACTCGGAGCCTACCGGTTCCTCGATGCCGATCGTGAACTCGTTCAGCGCATCGCACGCGGAGAAATCATCTAGCCTAGGAATTGACGATTGTCGATTGACGATTGCCGATTGAGAAGCGGCGACTGCAGTGACCATGAATGACTCATCTCTATCGTGCCTGGACGAAGCATGCTCGCCACTTGTCACTCGTCGCTCGTCACTGGTTCTGCTCGTCTGTGTGGCAATGGCCGCGCCTCGAGTGTGGTGCCAAACGGCGACTATTCCCGCGGGTCCGCCTGAACCAGTATTTGTGAGCCACGGCCGCGTGGAAGGACACCTGGCCTTGAACTACTCCCCGGCGGGCGCGTTTTCTCCGGACTCCCGCAGCCTGGCCGTGATCTCCGGGCAGAAGATTGCCCTGGTTAACCTTCCCCAAGGCGGCGTGGGAAAGGTTCTGAAACCGCACCTCACCGACCTGGTGGACCTCAACATGGACTCCGCCAACTTCATTTCGCCGACTCGTTTGGAGATTCTGGGCCGCGGCGTTGTCCACGCCAAGGGACAGCCGGAGCGGGGAACGCCTCTGCTGGCCTTCCAGTGGTTCATCGATCAGGACAGCCAGATCGGCAAGACGGACGTGGTGGGCGTCGGCGGAGGATATTCGCCCATCGTGTATTTGGCCCATATCGGCCGCGTCGCGATGTACAAAGACAGCAAGGTCGTGATCTGGGATCCCAACAGCAACCGCGGCGGTGAAATCACCCTGTCGGAGCTCGCCCACCGGCCGGGTCTGCTCAACTTTTCGCCCGACGGCCGGTGGCTGGTGTTAGCGCGCGTGGATGCGAATGCTTCGCCGGACCCGATGGTGATCGACACGCCCGAGAAGAGATTTGCCGATGTGCTTTCCGGGCACCATGGCAGCGTTTTGAGCGTGAATTTCTCGCGCGACGGCGCGCGTGTGGTGACGGCCTGCGAAGACGGCAACGTGCGTATCTATTCAGTGGGAGATTGGAAGCTGCTGCATACCTTGACCGGGCACGTGGGCCCGGTGCACTGGGCGGAGTTCTCGCCTGACGGCACTCTGATTGCCTCGGCCGGACAGGACAACACGATGCGCATCTGGTCTGCCGAAGACGGCCGGCTGCTGCAGACCCTCGGGGAGAGCCGCGAACCGCTGCTCACGGTGGCTTTCTCACCTGACGGCAATGAGGTGGCCGCGTCTTCCGAGCAGGCTGTGATGCTGTGGGCGCGGCAATAATCGAGCCATCGGGTGATCGGGTCATCGGGTGATTGAAGGATTGACGGAGTGAAGGATTGAGCAAATGAAAGATCGCGCGATCGAACCTCTCAAACCCTCAATCCATCAATCGCGCGATCACCCGATGGCCCGATCATCCAATTCGCTCGATGACTCGATCACCCGATACCGGGGGCTGTATAATTGAACTGTTAAGCTTCGGAACCCACGGGGTCGCGCGGGCATCACTATGGTGTGACTTGAGGGCTTGAAGGACTGAGCGGTTGAGACCATGTAAGCAGGGTTAACTGGCAATGGGCCGATGACCCGATGGCTCAATCGCCCGATCACTTAATCGCTCAATCCGGCAAATCCTTTAATCCCGCAGTCAAAGGAGACCTCACTTGCCCACCGGGACGCACCCAGCAATCATACCCGCCGCGGTTAACGCCACACCGCTCGACGAACTTTGCATCAACACCATTCGCTGCCTTTCGATTGACGCCGTCCAAAAAGCAAACGCCGGCCATCCGGGGTTGCCCATGGGCGACGCCGCCATGGCTTACGTGCTCTGGACGCGGTTTCTCCGTTACAACCCGCATGACCCGAAATGGCCCAACCGCGACCGGTTTGTTCTTTCCGCCGGACACGGCTGCATGCTGCTTTACAGCCTCTTGCACCTCACGGGTTACGATTTGTCGCTCGACGAGCTCCGGAACTTCCGGCAGTGGGGCAGCAAGACGCCAGGTCATCCGGAATACTCTCTTACCCCCGGGGTTGAAACCACCACGGGGCCGCTCGGCCAGGGCTTCGGCAACGCCGTTGGGATGGCCATCGCGGGGAAATATCTGGCGGCATATTTCAATAGGCCGGGACACCCGCTCATCGACTACACGGTGTACGGAATCTGCAGCGACGGCGACTTGATGGAAGGCGTGTCCGCCGAGGCGGCGTCCGTTGCCGGCTTCCTGGGCCTCGATAATCTGATCTTTCTGTACGACAACAATCACATCACCATTGAGGGCTCCACGGACTTGGCCTTCAGCCAGGAAGATGTAAGCAAGCGCTTCGAGGCTCACGGCTGGTTCGTACAGCGGCTCGACGACGGGAATGATCTGGATGCTGTGGAGGGCGCGCTGCAGGCGGCGCGCGGCCAGAAGGAGCGCCCGTCACTCATCGTTGCGCGTACCCACATCGCATACGGAAGCCCGAACAAGCATGACACCGCCGGCGCCCACGGTGAGCCGTTAGGTGAAGACGAAGTGAAGGCCACCAAGCAGAACCTGGGTTGGCCGCTGGAGCCTGCCTTTTACATTCCGTTGGAGGCGCTGCAGCATTTCCGCGGGGCAGTGCCGGCAGGCGAGAAACTTCAAGCCAAGTGGAACCAGAAGCTGGCGGCTTATCGCGAAGCTTTCCCTGACCTGGCAAAGGATTGGGACTTGTATGTGAATGGCCAGCTTCCTCAAGGTTGGAAAGACAAGATTCCGGCGTTCTCCGCCGCCGACAAACCCATTGCCACGCGGTCCGCTTCGGAGAAAGTGCTGGCCGCCATCGCGCCCAGCTTGCCGCTCTTTCTGGGTGGCGCGGCTGACCTGGCCCCTTCGACCAAAACGTACGTAAAGGGATTGGGTGATTTCGCGCGCGGCAACTACAGCGCCAAGAACTTTCACTTTGGCATCCGCGAGCACGGCATGGGCTCGATTGTGAACGGCATGGCCGTCAGCGGGCTCATCCCCTATGGCGCGACGTTCTTTGTCTTCTCGGATTACATGCGGCCTGCTATTCGCCTCGCGGCGCTGTCGCACTTTCACTCGATTTTCGTCTTTACGCATGACAGCGTCTTTCTCGGCGAAGACGGCCCCACCCACGAGCCCGTTGAACAACTGGCGTCGATACGCGCCATCCCCAATGTCTGCATGATCCGGCCGGCTGACGCGAACGAAACCGCCGTCGCCTGGCGCCTGGCGATTGAGCACAGGGGCGGTCCGGTACTGCTGGTGCTCACGCGCCAGAACCTGCCCATTTTCGATCGCACCCGTTGCGCGTCTGCCGACGGCGTGGATCGCGGCGCCTACGTGCTATCTGACTCCCAGGGGCGCCCTCCCGAGATCATTTTGATTGCATCGGGTTCGGAAGTGGCGCTGGCCTTCGAATCGCAGCAGAAGCTTGCGGCAGAAGGAATCGCAGCACGCGTGGTAAGCATGCCAAGCTGGGACTTATTCGAGAAGCAGCCGCAGGCTTACCGCGATGAGGTGCTGCCGCCGGCAGTCACGGCACGCCTGGCCATTGAAGCCGGCTCGCCATTCGGTTGGGAGCGTTACGTGGGGCCGAAGGGTGCAGTCATCGGACTCAGTCGCTTTGGGGCCTCGGCTCCCTATAAAGTGATCGCAGAACATCTGGGATTCACTCCGGCCAACGTGGTTGCGCAGGCGGATCGGCTGCTGGGGAAATAATGCGACTCGCGCTGAATGGGTTAGAATTGCGGGTTGGAGAGCAGTCTGGCGCTGCGGGATGTTCAGATAAACGTAGGGGCGACCCTGATGGTCGTCCCACGGCCGGGCGGGTTGGTACGGGCGACTCTTGAGTCGGCCTTGGCCGGGCAAGCCCCGACAGCCATGGGTAGAGACCGGGGGCGTGACGAACGGGACGCGATGCGAATCAAGATTTTAACGAACTAAGCCAATATGTTATTGAAAATAAAGGAGATAATTTTATTGCAGATTGCAAAGCCAAGAGGTATATGCAAACAAATGACTTATTTTTGTCAAGCCAAGAGGTTATTGAAGCACAGTTGGTTATCTGATTTCGGAGAGAGAATCAGCCATGATATTACCATGATGTTACTAGGACGGCCCCGCGGGCGTGGGACCCCCCCGGTATGGCCCTAAAATGGAAAACGAACCCGAGAAGTTGTTTAGAATCAGCAATAGTTCCGAAAAACGAACCCAAAACGAACCCAAACGAACCCGAGAGGCGCTCGGGATCGGTCTCACAAGTCTTTTAGAATAAGCGTGGCCTTTGGAGGGCATAAAGAACGAACCCAAAACGAACCTGAGCGAACCCGAGCTTCTCGACGCCGGTCGCTTCCTCACCGGCTCTGTCTGGAAGGCTTGGAGGGAGGCCGGCAGTGTCTCCGTTTGAGGTGGCACGGGCATCCTGCCCGTGTTATTTCATGGCCAAGATGGCCATGCCACTTCAAACTGAGACACCACCGAAGGCCACAAAGTGCCTTATGGCTGTGGAAGTCCGCAAGTCGTCAATCGTGAATTGGGCGTGAGGTGAACCGATGGCAGAGATTCTGGTGGATACTGAGAACGCCGCTGAGGCCTCGCACGCCAGCCGCAGACCCGAGCCTTGTGCGATGGTGATCTTTGGCGCTTCGGGCGACCTGACAGAGAGAAAGCTGATTCCCGCCCTGTACTACCTCTTTCGTCACGGAATGTTGCCGGAGGGCTTCTCGGTAGTCGGATGCGCGCGCTCCTCGTTCTCGAACGACGAGTTTCGTGAGAAGCTGCGCGACGCGGTCAAGAGATACCTGCAGGTTCCCGCCGCGGACGAGCCCTATCTGGACAAGTTTCAGCAGGGCCTTTCCTACGTCAGCGGCAATTTCGGCGATGCGCCCGCTTACGGCGAACTCGCGAAGGTTCTGGACGCACTCGACGAGGAGCGCGGCACGCAGGGCAACCGGCTCTTCTACCTGTCCACCCCGCCCAGCTTTTTCAGTCCTATCATCCGGAACCTTGGCGACTCCGGATTAGCCAAGCCCAAATTCCCCGGCAAGAGCTGGACCCGCGCCGTGATCGAGAAGCCCTTCGGCCGCGATCTGGCGAGCGCCCGCGAACTCAACCGTCTGGTGACCAGCGTTTTCAGCGAAGACCAGATCTACCGCATCGATCACTACCTCGGCAAAGAGACGGTCCAAAACCTCCTGGTGTTTCGCTTCGCCAACGGTATTTTCGAGCCCGTCTGGAACCGGCGCTATATTGACCACGTGCAGATCGCCGTGGCAGAGGACCTGGGCCTCGAGGGTCGCGGTGGGTACTACGAGGAGGCCGGCCTGCTGCGCGACATGGTGCAGAACCACGTGCTTTCTCTGCTCAGCCTGGTGGCCATGGAGCCTCCTTCGCTATTCGAGGCTACTTCTGTACGCGACGAGAAAAGCAAGGTGATGCGCGCCATCCGGCCGCTGGACCTCAGCCATCTGAACGAGGCCGCCGTTCGGGGCCAGTACGTGGAGGGATGGGCGGGCGAGGAGAAACTGCCGGCTTATCGCGCTGAGCTCAAAGTGTCTCCGCAGTCCGTGACCGAGACCTTTGCGGCTTTGAAGCTCTACATTGACAATTGGCGGTGGGCTGACGTGCCCTTTTACATCCGCTCGGGCAAACGGCTGCCCAAGCGCGTTTCCGAGATCACCATTCAATTCCGGCGCGCGCCGCATCTACTGTTCCGCGGCACGGCCATCGAGGCCATGGTGCCAAATCTGTTGAGAGTGCGCATCCAGCCCGACGAAGGCATCGCCTTGCGCTTTAACGCCAAGATTCCCGACACCACCATGCAGATTCGGCCGGTCTCCATGGATTTCAAGTACTCCGAAGAATTCGCGGCTTCTCCGCCCACCGCCTACGAAACGTTGCTGCTGGATTGCATGTTGGGCGACCCGATGTTGTTTACCCGCGACGACTTCGTTGACCTGGCGTGGGAGTTGTTGACACCTCTGCTTGAGCGCTGGCAGAAAGATGGCCGCAAGGGCCTGTACTTTTACGAAAGCGGAACCTGGGGACCTCCCGAAGCGGACAGCCTTATCGAGCGGGACGGGCGGCACTGGCGGCACCTGTGAATCTGCGTGAGGTGACGTTCACGGCTTTCGTGGTGGCCACAATCGTCCTGCCGGCCCCGTGCGCCACCCCCTGCGTGAAATGCCACGCCAAAGAAGTGGCCGGATTTGCTGCTACCCCCATGGGGCGCTCACTGGGCGCGGCCGGCCGCGCGCCCAGCGGGGAGTTCACGCATTCGTTTTCCCACACGCAGTTTTCCATCGAGTCCGGTGAAAGCGGAATGGTGCAAGGCCTCAAGCGCGACGGGCTCGAGGCAGAGTACAACATCGCTTACACCATCGGTTCAGGGGCGCACGCCTTTGGCTATCTCATCGAGATCAACCATCATCTGTTTCAGTCGCCGCTCGGCTACTTCGCTGGCCGTGGCTGGGGAATGTCTCCGGGATACGAGAACAACAAGGCGCCTGATTTCTATCGCCCGGTGACGCCCAACTGCCTGTTTTGCCATTCCGGCGAGGCACGTCCGGTTCCAGGCGCTTACAACACCTACCAGGATCCTCCCTTCGAAGCCGAGGCTATTACCTGCGAAAGATGCCACGGTTCCGCTGAGGCGCATTTGCGAGCACCGGTGCCCGGCTCGATCGTCAATCCTGCCAAGCTGCCGCCTCGCGCCCGGGACAGTATCTGCGAGCAGTGCCACCTCAACGGCGAGGAGCGCGTTCCCAATCCGGGCAAACAACTCGCTGATTTTCGCCCGGGGGAAGAACTTGAGGACGTGTTTTCCGTCTATGTGAACCCGGCCACGAAAGACCCTTCTCAAGCGAATCCGTTCAAGGTGGTTAGCCAGGTGCAGCAGCTCGCGTTGAGCACATGCGCGCGGCGGAGCGCCGGCAAACTCTGGTGCGGAACCTGTCATGATCCGCATCAGCAGCCTACGGATGCAAAGGCGTACTACCGCTCCCGCTGCCTGTCGTGCCACGGATCGACGCTCGTGAAGACGCATCCAAAGCCCAGCGACGACTGCATCGGGTGCCACATGCCGCGGCGCCCGGTCACGGACGGCGCTCACACGGCCTTCACCGACCATCGCATCCGGCGAAGACCTCCCCCTTCGGTCTCCGCTGCTGCGCCGAGTCCGGTTCCCGCGGCTTTGGAGGCTTGGCACGATCCTGCGGGCGCGCTGGCGAAACGGAACCTTGGCATTGCTGAGATAAACGTGGGCGAAAGGCTGGAGTCTTTCGCGCTAGTGAATCAGGGCTTCCAATTGTTGATGGCGTGTTGGGACGATTTCCCACATGACCCGGGATTGCTTTCGGGTTTGGGTACGGGTTTGATGGAGGCAGGACATGGACCCGAGGCCGCCGCCGCCTTTGAGCAGGTGATTCAGATGGAGCCCACGGTGGCGGTGAACTATCTGCATGCGGGCCTGGCCTGGAAAGCCGCACATGATAACGGCAAAGCCGCCGAGTACTTCGAAAAGACGATTCAACTTGATCCGCTGATCGATCAGCCTTATTTGGAGCTCGCCACCATCTACAGTGCGACTCACGATCACGAGAGGTGGCGCCAGACTCTCGACCGGTACGCCAAGGCCTTTCCCAAGAGCATTAGGGCTCAGCTCGCGATTCGAGAGAACGGCGCCTCACCGGGTCTGTAGGCCGAGCGTCCGGCTCACACGAAGGAGCGTTGGATGCAGATGAATGAAGCCCAGTACGCACGGGATTCCCGCACGAGCGCGTCCCTTGCCAGCACCTCTCGCCGGCGCTTCCTGAAGGAGGCGGCTGGAGTGGCGATGGCGGGAACGCTGGGCGGCAGTCGAGCTGAGGGTCAGGCGAGGCCAGCAATAGTGCCCGCTCGATTAAAACAGCAGCAGACGGCCGCCAAGCCGATTCTGGCGTACGTCGGCACCTACAGCTCGCCGCAAGGCCCCGAAGGAAGCAAGGGCCGCGGCGAGGGTATTTATCTGTTCGAGCAGAATCCTGCAACCGGCGCTCTTACGCAGCGCGAATTGTTCGCCGACAACGCAAATCCGTCCTGGCTCGCGCTCGATCCATCGCATACGCACTTGTACGCCGGCAATGAGACGAACGAGTTTCAGGGCCAGAAGTCTGGCTCCGTGAGCGCGTTCGCCGTCGATCGTTCCAACGGGCATCTGACCTTGCTCAACACCGTGAGCTCGGAAGGCGCCGGCCCGGCGCATCTCAGCGTCCACCCCTCCGGCAAGTGGGTTCTGGTTGCAAACTACGCCGGAGGAACTGTAGCCGTGCTGCCGATTCAGTCCAATGGCGAACTGGGCTCTGCAACCGACGTCAAGCATGATCAGGGTCCCGTCGGTCCCGATCGAGCCCACAGCGCGCCGCCCGGCAGTTTCGCCATCAGCGGGCATGACAGCCCTCACGCGCACATGATCCTTTCCGATCCTTCGGGACGATTCGTGCTTTACAGTGATCTCGCGATGGACCAAATTCTGGTGTGGAGGTTCGATGCTGAGAAGGGCACGCTGACTCCCAACGAGCCGGCGTCGGTATCGGTGCCTCCCGGGGACGGGCCGCGGCACTTTGCCTTTCACCCCAACGGACGCTGGCTGTATTCGCTGCAGGAGGAGGCTTCCACGTTGGTCTTGTTTGACTATGACGCAGCCCGCGGCGGACTGACGGCGAGACAGACGCTCTCCAGCCTGCCGAAGGGATTCAAGGGCACGAACTTTACTTCGGAAATCGCGGTCTCGCCGGACGGCAAATTTGTTTATGCCGCCAACCGGCTGCACGATAGCATCGCCTGGTTTTCCCTCGCCGAGGATGGCACCCTGGCGTTTGCCGGCGAGGAGTGGACGCGGGGCGATTACCCGCGAAGCTTCACCATCGATCCCACGGCGAATTTTCTGTATTCGTGTAACCAGCGAGGTGACGCCATCACCACGTTTCGCATCAACCGGAAGACTGGAGCGCTGACTTTCACCGGTGAGTACACGGCTGTAGGCACCCCAGCGATTGTCGTCTTTCTGGATCTCGGGCTTTTCACGTGACGCAGCCGATCAGTTCTCGACGAATGACTTTAGCCGGGCGAGGGCTTCGCCCCATTGCCGGAGACCCGATCGAGGTATTTCTTGATGTCGTCAATCGGCGTCAGATCAAATTCGAACACGCTCTCGCGGCCTCGGCGCACGCTGCGCACGATTCTCGCTCGCTTAAGACGCGAAGCTGCCGCTCTTGAAAAGAAGTCGCTGAGTCGCTGTCTACGTTACCCGCACGTCAAAGAGCGCCAGCCAGTATTGCAGCGATTGCAGGGCGAAGCCGCAAAGGATCAGTCCGATTCCAAAGGCGCCGAGGCGGCGTTCCGGAAGTTTGTCGGCGTAATATTCAATGAAGGGATTCACGGTTATCCCGACGCCGGTGACGAGACCCGTCACCAGGCCGACGCGAATCGCGAAAGCCCAGGCGTGCTCCACGTGGTGGGCGAGAACGCTGCAAATTAAGGCCGCCGCAAGATAGCCGATGGTGCGGACCACGGTCGCCCAAAACTGGCGCTTCGTCAGGCGTGGACGGCGGGACGCGGAATAGTCGATGGCGGGGCGGATCCCGCGAGCGTAGGCCGACATTTGACCCAGAGTGAGGAGAGCCGCGAATGCGAGTGCGAATCGCCCGCCCAAGCTCATGTAGAGCCCGGCTGCAAAGCCCAAGCCGCGAATGGCTGAGAAGAGGGCTTCCCAAGGCAGGGAATGATGACGTAGCCCGCGGGCTGCCCGGTTCAGTTCGAGGGAAAGCGTGACTCCGGTGGCGATGCCCGCAGCCAAGCCGAATAGGAGACCGAGACCGAGGCCATAGCCAACACCAAAGACGATTGAATACGTCACCGTGCGTGTGAGCACCCGCAGCGGACCGTGCTGCCCGCCGAGCAGGTCATAAGCAAGATAGAGGCTGCCCAGCACATCAAGGCAACACCCTGTGATGCTGATCGCTGCGAGGGTATGATGATCCATCGATCGCCATCTCACAACGGAGGGGCTCGCCTCACCTGCTAATTCTTCTCAGCACTATCGCCTGCCGATGCGCAGCCGACGCCAGCCGGCCACGCTCGCCTTCTTCGCTCTTTTCGGCAACCGATCCGCTCCTTCGGGCTCGACGTCGGGAACCTTCGCTAATACCTGATCGAAGCGCAATCGCGATCCCCGCCGCGCCCGTTCTTGAAGATACTCTAACGTCTTGAGCGACGCGACTTTTTCGCCCACCGCCGAGCTGACGACCTGATTGATAGATACTCCCTCGCGGAGGGCAAGCTCACGGAGCTCGCGATGAAGAGACTCGGGAATGCGCAAACTAAGCGTGCTCATGACAGGACTCCCAGGCGGTTGAGGAATTGAGCCGGACTAAGAACTTCAAGTCCGAGTCTTGCCGCACCCTCGAAGTGCCGCCGATTATGCGTAACAATTGCATCGCACGTACCGGCCACCGCTGCTTCCAGTACCAAATCATCCTTTGGGTCGCGCAAATGGGGTCGCCAGAGGAAAAAAATCTCCTGGAGTACAGCCTCCTTGCAAAGGTAGTCCAGAAACGTCCGGATATCCATCGGACTGACTTCGGGCGGCCGGGCCCGTGTCAGGACTTGCTCATATTCGAGGACAAGTGGGACCGAAAGGACGAACTCAAATCGCCCGCGGCCGATCTGGGAGACCACTCGAAACGAAGCGCCGCGCCGGCTCCTGAGCGCGGCCACCAGAACGTTTGTGTCCAAGACGACACGCGAACTCGCCACATGGTATTATCGGTGATACCAGTGCTAGACGCAAGCGCAACAATGGCTCAGTGCGACGGCGGAGCCGCAACGCGCAGACTAATAGGGGATTCTCATCGCTGGCTGGCATCACCGCTACGCACACGTTTATTGAAATCGGCTGACTTGCCGCGAGGCACACTGAGCGATACCCAGTCGCCTTTACGCGCCTGCTTCGCTAGCGCCACGATCTGGCCCACATGATAGGCATAGTGGCAGAGCTGGCGGTTAATGGCCTGCATCACGGAGTGCGCTTCCCCGCGAATCAGCACTTGCCGGCCGAGCTGCGAATCGTCCAATGATTCCAGGGCGCCCAACAAGCACGCCCAACCCTCGTCCCAGAGCTGCATCAGTTGCTGCCGATCCTTCGGCGGATCCTCAAATTCGCTGTCGCGATTGCGGTTGGGTTTTTCGCCGTCGGTGATTAGAAAGTCGGTCCATCGCGAACGCATGTTGCCGGCCAGGTGTTTCACGATGATCGCGACCGAGTTGCACTCCTCATCCACTGAATAGAACAACTGGTCATCAAGGAGCTGAGCCATGGCACGTTCGCCCAGACCCTTGTAGTAGCGAAACAGCGACGCAGAGTCGGCCAGATACGAGGTGGAAAATTGCAATGCCATGGCGCAAGTCTACTGTGAAACGTCCTGCGGCGAGTAAGATTTCCCTCGTCGCCCGGCGAGCCACATCATCGCGCCGAGCAACGCCCAGACCCCAAGCGCGATACCTTCGTCGCGGGTGAAGTGACCCGGAACGAAAGGCAGCACCTTCATGAGGACCAGCGCCAGTGCCACCAAACCGCCGGCCCACGCGATGATCCGGCGGGCCGGGCGGCGCTCGATCTGCCAGTAGGCCGCGCAGGCCGCGAACCATCCCAGCGCCGACGCCATGGAGCCGACCTCGGTGACCGGAACCAGAATCGACGGCCCAAGGAAGAGCGCAGCGGCGCTGGCGACGCCCATTCCCAGCACAGCCAGCGCGGGCGTGCGGTTGCCCGGGTGCACGGCGCCCAGACGCGGCGCAGCCAGGCCTTGCCTGCCCAGGGCGAACAGCACGCGGCTTGACACCACGAAGTTGCCGTTGAAGATCTTGATGAGCGAGACGATGGCTGCCGCCATGATGAAGTCCGCGATCCAGCGCGCGCGGAACGCCTGCTCAAAAGCCACTGCGGTTGCGAAATCCTGCCGGATGAGTGAAGGCCAGGGCCAAACGTAAGCCACTACGGCGATCACCGATATGTAGAAGGCCGTGCCCACGCCGAGCGCCAGCAGAATCGGCCGCATGAAATGACTCGGGTCAAAATCTGCGGCCGCCTCTTCGGCGCATTTGGGCACCGACTCAAAGCCGGTCATGAAATAGGGCACGATCTGAATCACTTTCACCACCGAAATCAACGCCGCGCCTGCGAACAGCGGCCGCAGATTGGCCGGTGATCCGCGGCCGAGCCCACAGGCAGTGAACACGGCAAAAAGCGCAAGCAGCGTGAAGGTTGTCCAGTTCTGGAAAGTGGCCGTGGTACGAATGCCCCGGTAATTCAAAAAAGTAACCAGGGCCACGAGGCTCAGGCCCAGCAGCAGGTGAGGGAGATATACCGCCTGGCCGCCCACGCGGTAGAGCTCGAAGGAATCGAGCCCAGGAAAGAGGTAAGCGGCAATGCGCCCGATGGCGACCGCTTCCCACGGGCAGACGATCCCATAGGCGAGCAGCATCGTCCACCCGGCCACGAAGCTCAGACCGCGACGGCCGAAGGCGCGGTGCGTATAGGCGATTTCGCTGCCGGCATCGGGGATGGCCTGCACCAACCGGCCGTAGACGTAACCGATCGGCACCAGCGCCGCTCCGGCCGCGGCGAAGCCGAGTATGGCTCCCAAGGGCCCGCCACGCCCCAGCCAATCGTCCATCACCACCAACCACCCGACGCCCACCATCGCACCGAAGGCCAAGGTGAAGTAATCAGTCAGGCGAAGTTTTCGAGCGAGGGTAACCATTGTGGGAGTGCGAGGACACGCCGGCCCGTTGAAGCGCATTCGGCGCAAGCGTGCTAGTTTAGGCCGTGTTTCGGCAAAAAAAAGAGCGCGATTGGGTTATCCACAGGCCGTGCCGCAGCGAGGAATTCGTCGTTCTTCGCACGAGATTCCTCGCCGGGCACGGAATCAGTTTCGCTAGACCTCAGGACGGATGTTCTGGTTCACCCGGAAGAAGTTCGTGGGATCGTACTTCTTCTTGATCGTCGCGAGCCGGGGATAATTGTCGCGGAAGGCCGCCTCGATGCGCTCCTGGCCCTCTTCCATCATGAAGTTCACATAAGCGCCGCCCGCCGAGTAGGGATGAAGCGCGTCCCAGTATGCCTTGCACCAGTTCGTAATCTTTTCCGCGTTCGCGGGGTCGGGATCGACGCCCACGATCACCTCGGCAAACAACGCCTCGCGAAAACTGTACGCCGTGGCGTTTTTACCCACGCGTTGCGCCGCGCCGTTGACGGGGTAAAGATGCATGGTCGAGAGCATGGTGGGGAGTTTAGAGCCGTGCTCCACGTGCCGGGCGATGGCTTCATCGCTCAGTTCGGTGAAGTTGTCCGCCCGCCAGTACCATTGCAGGCCCGGCACGAAGAGCGGATCGAACAAGCTCTGTACCGCCGGAAATGGCGCTGGCGCGACGTGATCGAGCAGCGGCTGGCCGAAGGTCCGCATGGGTTTGAGTGCAGCTTCGGTTTGCTCCGCAGACCCCGTGCTGCACCAGACGATGCCGCACACTTTCTTAAGGTGAAGATGTTCGGGGAACATGGGCGCAGGAGGAATAACCAGGAACGCGAAGAAGCCGTTCACCTCCTCAGGTGCGTTCACGATGAATTGACGATAGGCCTTGAGGACATCGGCAGCTTGTTCCAGCGGCCAAAACGTGGGACCGAAATGTACCATGCTCACCGGATGAAGGCGAAACTCAAACGAGGTGATCACGCCGAAGTTTCCGCCACCGCCGCGCACGGCCCAGAAAAGATCGGAGTTCTGATTCGCGTCGGCAGTTACAAAGCGGCCGTCGGCCAGCACCACGTCGACGGACAGCAGGTTATCAATGGTCAGGCCGTACCGGCGGGTGAGGTAGCCGATGCCACCTCCCAGGGTGAGCCCGGCTACACCTGTGGTGGAAATGAATCCACACGGAGTGGCCATGCCGAACGCGTGCGTGGCGTGGTCCACGTCTCCCCAGACGCAGCCCGCTTCTACACGGACGGTGCGCGCGGCAGGGTCCACCCGAACGCCCTTCATGCGCGAGAGCTCCACCACCAAGCCCCCATCACAGACTCCGAGCCCGCCCCCGTTATGGCCTCCCCCGCGAACGGCGGTCAGCATGCCGTTTTCACGTCCAAATTGCACTGCGCTCATAACGTCCGCGACGTCAGCGCAACGCGCGATAAGCTTCGGCCGCTTGTCAATCATTCCGTTATAGACCTTGCGCGCCGAATCATAGGCGGCGTCGGAGGGCTCGATAAGCTCTCCGCGGAAGGAACTGCGCAACTGGTCGATGGATTGTGCAGGCATACGATCGTCTCCTTATGGAAATGAGTTCATCTTGCAGTGACTGCGAATGACCCCTCTCATGGCCCGCGTGGCACACGGATGGGTCTGAAGTGAAACGAACCTAACCGCGGAACTCTCCAGCTCCGCGCGCTCGGCGGCAGGCGAACCCGAACGGCGAACCGCCGGGCAGCCCGAGAGCTCCCAACTCCGCTTGTCTATTTGCGTTGGACATGGAGAAGCAGCAGAAGGCTCCTGGCGGATTTCAGCGAGGGAGCGCCTCTCGTTGCAGTTGCAGAGTTACAAGGCTCCTGTCCGAAAATTGTTGCGAGGCAGGCAGGAAAAACACTCGCGCGGGTTTCGAACGCCAGAACCCGCTCCAGCAGCTCTTTTTGGCAGAGAACTGGAACGTCGCCGTCGTTCGAGACGTCATCAGTGAGGCTCAGGCATTCCGGCAATTCGCGGGTCATCACACCGAGGGCCGCGAATAGCGTGAGCAGCAGAAGTGGCGTCCTCCAGCGCTTCGACATGCGGCAGGACTGTAACAATTTCGGGCACCTGAGGTCAAGAGGTTATGCCAGTTGCCATTGCCGCTGAGTGGCACATTTGAAGGGCGTGAAGAAATATGAGAGTCGATCGAACCCGAGCCGCAAGGTGAGCAGCCGGGTGCACCGCCGCATCCCAAAAGCTAAGGCCGCCTTGCCGAAACGCTCACTTGCAGTTTTCGGTGGCACACAGATTCCGGCTGAAGAATGGGAGTACATGGTTCTGAAAACGATCAGCGACGGCGCTGGTGTGGGTGCCCTGATAAATCTCGAAGCCATTGGCGATGCCATAGTTGTCGAGGATTTGGTGGAGTTTGATGGTGTCAAACCGAAGGCCGTCCTGGTCACCCACGTCAATCGCGATGGCGCGATATCGGCGCAAATTGTCGATGTATTGGTCAATAAAGGCCAAAGGCGCGTTGGCTGCCCATTTGGCAATCACGTCGGGCTGGGGCAGGCCACCTTTGTTGGGCAGGTCCAGATAGAGCGGCGGATTTTTCGGGTCGGGCGACCACGCCGCGGCTGAGGCGAGCCGAGCGTGAGCGAAGAATGACAAGCCGGCTGCGTCGGCTGGAGTTTTTACTGATTCCAACTCCTTCTCGACCGATGCCATGGCCTTCTCCATGGCCGGATTTGCCGGCCTGGAGCCCATCGGCGAGAGACAACACGGACTCATGATGTAGAGACTGCCGAACACATCAGGATGCCTCATTCCGATGCGAGCGGCGCCGTAGCCGCCCATGGAATGGCCCACGAGGCCGCGGCTCATGCGGTTTGGAATCGTCCGGTAGTGAGCGTCAATATAGGTGACCACGTCGTGGGAGACGTACCGCTCAAAATCGCCCGTGGTGACGGAACTCGAATACATCGAGCCCCAGTACACGGTCTTCGAGTCGGGCAGCACGACGATCATTTCGTGGCTACCAGTCGCGAAGGCGCCTTCAATGGTTTGGGGCACGTGAATCTCGTGAGTCCATTGCTCGGCTCCGATGGAAAATCCGTGCAGAGCGTATACAACGGGATAGCGCTGTGTCGCGTTCTTTTGATAGCCGGGCGGAAGGAATACAATCGCATCGCGGTCCACAGCCTCGCCCTCGAGATTGCCTTCCAGGGCTTCACCGTGAATCTTAATATGCTCGACGAATACAGGTTTTGCCCCCGGCACAATGGACGGAACTTGGGTCTGCACCTGCGCCGGTCCCGGGCGGGCGGCGGCCGCGAAAATGAAAACCAGGATCCCGGCAATTCTCCATACGTGCGTGCCTCGTTTTCCCAAAATGCATTCACTCATGTTCATCGCCCCCGGCTGCGGAAAAAGTCAATTTCGGGCCCCGGAAGGGCGGGGCTTCAGCCTGGCTTCAGCCCCGCCGTACCGACGCCCTCAAAACTGAGTTACTGAAAATTCTTGGGGTGCGATGTGCGGCGGGGCTGAAGCCCCGCCCTTCCGGATCGCACCCAACTGTTTCTTTCCAAAGCCTGCTAGCTCCCCTCCGGAAGGTATTTTGATGTCCGCGATTCGGTCACTGCACCGCTTACCCTACTGGGAAGCGATAGATGTTCACGCTGATGGGCGCGACCGAGAGTGTAGACGGAACGTCGCCGATGTCAATCTCTTTGACCCCAACCTCGGGCTCCTGGCCCACGCGATTGGCGGCGTCAAGGTCTTTTCCCGTCATTTGCCACAGCGTCGATTTTCCCGCCAGGCGGACTCCGGTGACATTCAAATCAAAGGGCTGAACGGATTCCGTCGCGTTGACCACCGCGACCGTCAGGTATTTCCGGTCGGGGGTCAGCGCAGCCACCACATCGAGCGGATACGTCGGGCTGCCGGAGTTTGTACGTGGCTGGTCGCCGCCCACGGGATACTTCGGCGGTGGCTGGGGCGAATTTCCCGAAACTTCGACCGGCAGCAGGCCAGCGCCCATGTGATCGCCATAGAGCTTGAAGAGGAGGCCGTTCGTGTTGAGCACTGCGGCAGTCTGGTTGTAGTCCAGCGTGGAGACGCCCATGGTGAATGCCGACATCCGCAGGAAATCAGTGTGCCGAAGCATCTCGTTAAAGACCATGGCGTAAGCAAGAGCGAGCTTCAGGTTCTGCGGTGTGCCCGTGTAAGCATACTCATCGATGGAGAGAAAAATCTTCTTGTCGATCATGGCGGGAAAGCGCCGCTCGTACTCCTGCCAGCCTTCGGCCTTCTCTCGCACGCGATTGGAGGGGTGGCGCATCCACTCCAGGACCGTTTCGTCGGCCGGAACATAGCCGGTCTCGACACCCGGTTTTGGCGTGGCCGTCTTCGCCTGCTCGAGGTCGAAGCGGAAGCCCGCGCGCGCATACCAATGCTCGGTAAGGCCATCGAAGTTTCCCCAGCAGTGCGCGAGCAAACCGCCCGTCCAGTCGGCGTCGGATCCGAATTGAGCCTGGAGGTTATCGAGATGCATGGCGCGCGTGATGCCTGTAACGGTCATCTCGTCAGGCATCGCCCCCGAGGCGAGAAGAGTGATCGACGGGTCGGCCGCGCGCATCGCGCGCGCGAATTCGTTGTGCTTGAGGACGTAGTACTTCAAATCGGTGCGGCCGAGCTGCCAGGTGCCGTAAGGCTCATTGCCGATGTCCCAGAACTTCACGTGGTAAGGCTCGGGATGACCGTTGCGCGCGCGCATTGTGCCCAGGCGCGCGTTCACCGAACCGTTCATGTACTCGACCTCTTCCGCCGCCGAGTGCGCATCGCCGAAACCCGCGTTGACCGTGATGTAGGGCTCAGCGCCGATGAGCTTGCAAAGCGTCATGAATTCGTCCATTCCAACGTCGTTTGGCTGCACGGCGTGCCAGGCGTTGTCGAAGTCGGGCGGGCGCCTGTCCCGGTCGCCGACGGAATCATACCAGTTGAAGTTGGAGATAAAGTTGCCACCCGGCAGCCGCCAGAAGCCCGAATGAAGCTGGCGAAGGAGCGCGATGGTGTCGGGCCGAAAACCCCGGATATTGTCCGCCGGCATCAGCGAGACGGTGCCGACGTGGAAATTCCCAGAGCCGGTGCCCGTGATTTCGAGAGTGCCGTTGCCACTATCGGCTTTGGCTGTGAAGCTAAGCGGAAATCCTCGGTAGGTGCTTGGCAAC
Organism: Terriglobia bacterium; assembly: GCA_035578005.1. Lineage (GTDB taxonomy): Bacteria > Acidobacteriota > Terriglobia > UBA7540 > UBA7540 > Gp13-AA77. The sequence goes on along the minus strand of DATJYK010000423.1, from coordinate 43,183 downwards.
GCGGAAAAGGCCACGGTCTGGCGGTCGCTCGCAGGCTGGCCCCAAATCAGACTGACGTTCACCTTGGCTCCAGAACTTCCCCGAAGGACGATGTGGCCGATATACCGCTTGCCCTTGACGAGAGCGAGGCCGGACTGCTGGATGCCATGCGATGTGGAGGGATCGAGTTCAATCCGGGGGCTCTGTTCGCCAACGAATGGACGATCTCTATCCATCACGACAACTTCGTCGGGACCGACGGGGCGCCATTGGCGAGGCATAAATCTGCGAAGGGGACCGGTCTGGGTAGCCGCGGGCTCCTTGGAAGAAATCGGGTAGTAGAACTTGCGGTCGTCGAGCATCTCGGACCAAAGGCTGCGATAGATAAGGGAGCCCAAGTGCTCGATGAACATGCCGTATTCGTACTTGCTGACCGGCTCGCCGGTTTTGGTTGCGTCGATGGTGGCGACAATTGTTTCAGGAACAGGTGGGACCGCAGCCAGTGCGTACGCCAAGCAGAAAACTGCAGGGATCAGCGGCGCGCTCAGTTTGAACCAATCCTTCATTCGCATGCGACGTGCTCCTTTCACGGCGAGCAACGCAATTGCATCTTCGAGGGGCGATCTTCACATTTCAACCTTGGCATCAAGCCGCAAGTCGCGCGACGATGCGCCCACGCTGACAGTCCGCTGACCGCTTGGGGTGACCCACTCGCCGTTCGCCGAGGACCAGTACTGCAACTGGCGCGGCGCCACGTGCAGCATTACGGTGCTGCTCTTGCCCGCCGGAATCCAGACGCGGTCGAATGCCGCCAGGAGACGCGCCGGGAACTGCGCGCCTGGCGGAATCTCGCTCGGAGCGCCCAAATAGACTTGTGGCACCTCGTCGCCATCAACGGCGCCGCTGTTTGCGATGGTAACCGTTACGTCCAGTCCGCCGTCCGCAGCTTTCTGCACATGCAATCCCGAATAGGAAAACGTGGTGTAGCTCAATCCGTAACCGAAGGGAAAGAGGGGTTCAATCTTTTGGCTGTCGAACCAGCGATAGCCCACGTCCACGCCCTCACTGAAAGTCGTCTTGCCGTCAACGCCCTTGTGCGACCGCTCCGGGTGCGTGGGATCGGTGGCGGCGTAGTCTTCCAATCGCTTGGCCCAGGTTACAGGCAACCGTCCGGCTGGGCTGGTTTTGCCGAGGAGCAGGTTGGCGGTGGACCATCCACCCTCGTCGCCGGGCCACCACATTTCCAGCACCGCCCTCACCTTTTCAATCCACGGCAGGGCGACGGGCTGGCTGGTGTTGACGACCACGATGGTGTTGGGATTGGCCGCGGCCACTTCCTCCACCAGTTTGTCCTGGTCTCCGGGCAACCCGAACACAGGATGCAATCGCGTCCAGACGAAGACGACTGCGACTTTGGCGCTCTTCGCCGCGGCGACGGCCGCTTCGTGGTCAGCTTGGCGCTGCTCCGGCGTGTACCAGTTCAGGCGCACCTGAACGGGCGCGTTGGAGCTGTCAGGGCTGATCTTCACTTCGACAGCATGCGCTCCGGAAGTGAGATGAATCGAGCGGCGCACGTTGTCCAGCCCGTCGGTCGTAGGAACCGTATTATCCTGGTTGGCCTGAAGAATGTCCCCATGCACCCCGCCTTGGAACGCGCCCGTGCTTCCACTCCGCTTGCCATCAATTGAGATGTTGGCGTTCGTTCCCAGCGCCTGAAGGTAAATCCAGTAATCGCCCTCGTGCGCAACGGTCAGGGTTCCTTTCCACGTCACCGTCGAATTCGGCGGCAGCGCGTCTCCTCCCTTCACGGTGAAGTTCAACTGCGGATCGATCTGTCCGCCCTTCGCCTTGGCATCAATCCTCTCCAGCCCAGGCTGGCCGTCGTGGCTCAGCACTTGGGCGGGAACGGTTGTTCCTGTCATGTCGTCGTTCACTGCGAACCGGATATTGGGATTGCGGGAGATTTTCTTCATCGCTTCCAGAGGTCCGATCTGTCGCTCCGGCAAGCCGACCGAGCGCTCGCCGCTGGTACCAATGGCCATCACCTGGCCCGCGCCGGGGCCGATGAGCACCACCGAATCGAGATCGGCTGCCTTCAGAGGCAGTGCGCCGCCTTCGTTCTTCAGGAGCACGGCGGCGTCTTCGCCGGTCTTCTCGATGATCTTGGCGTTTTGCTCGACGGCTTGCGCCGTGACCTCGTGTTTCGATTCGCCGTCGAGATATCCGAATCGTGCCATCTCGTACAGCACGTGCCCGGCAGCGCGCGTAATCGCCGCCTCATTCACCGTGCCGTCCTTCAGCGCCTCCGGCATTTTCTTCGTGTCTTCCTTGCGGCCGAAATCGCCCAAATCAAATGGTGCAGGCGGTGGCTCTTCGGGAAGACGCCCGAAGAACGCATCGGCAAAGTCCCCGAAGGCCTGTGGCGATGGCGGCGGGGGCGGAGGTTGCGAATCAAAGAAGGACGGAAGCGGGAATCCGCCGGCAGCCGGCGGGCCTGGCATCTCCATATCGAGGCCGGCGTTGATGAAGTTCACGGCGTGGGTCGCGCCCCAATCAGAGGTTACGAAACCCTTGAAGCCGATCTGATCGCGCAGAATCTTGGTGAGCGTGGCTTCATTGCCGCACGAGAACGGCCCATTGATGTGGTTATAGGAGCACATGATGGACGAGACGCCGGCCCTGACCGCGGCCTCGAACGGCGCCACGTAAACCTCGTGCAAGGTTTGATCATCGACGAATACGTTGCTGCCGTCGGTGTCGTATCCCACGTAGTGCTTCACCTGCGCCATCACATGCTGTGACTGGATGCCGCGAATCTCCGCCGCGCCCATCTGTCCGGTCAGGAGCGGGTCTTCGCCGAAGGTGTTGTAACCGCGCTCGAATTCAAGGTCGCGGTCGATATTCACGAAAGGCTGTAAGCAGACGTCGATGCCCAGCGCCCGGGCCTCGCGGCCGATCACCACGCCATTCGCCTCCGCATCCTTGATGCTGAAGGTAGCAGCCACGCCCATGGTGGCTGTCTCTGCTTGCGAAGGATGTCGCGTGAGCACTCCGGGCGGGCCGTCGGCAAAGCGCAGCCCGGGAATGTTCAGTCGCGGAATCCCGGCGAGATACCCGGCTTGTCCTTGATAAACGGCAGGATCTTCCTTGGTGCCGTGAATGAGCGTCATTCTTTCTTCGAGCGTCATCTGGCCGAGTAACTTGTCAACCCGCACATCGCCGGTGACGGCCTGAACACGCTGCGCCCATGCCAGTCGCACACCCAGGGTGATCATCACGGCAAGTCCCAAAACTGCCTTCACTGCGCGCATCGCCCGCAGAACCGCAGGCGACATTGCTGCGCTGTGGATTTGTCTCACGATGTCCTCCTCCGGACGTTATGGCGACACAACCGAAATTCGTCCGTTAGAATTGCGCCCAACAATATACACCCGATTCTCGGAACGCAAGGTCGACTGGGGCGCGAAGAAAGAAATGCGTTAGAGGACACATTTTGAATATAGTTGATGGGCGCGCCTTTCAGAGCTGAGGGCACGCCAATGCAGTTCGCGCCTCGGGGAAGATCAATGAAAAGCGATGCCGGCACATCCAGAATCCTCGCGGTGAGCTTGTTTGTTTCCGCGATCGGTCTCACTGCAGTGCCTGACGGTGCCTCTCAGGCCCGCCGTTCGGAAGCCGTGCCGAACCGCGCACCCCTGCGGCAAAACGCATTCAATCCCTTGCCTCTCGGCTCGGTCAAGCCGGCGGGCTGGCTGCGCCGGCAACTCGAGATCCAAGCGAATGGTCTTACAGGTCATCTCGACGAGTTCTGGTCGGACGTTGGACCCAACAGCGGCTGGCTGGGAGGCACCGGCGAAAGTTGGGAGCGCGGCCCGTACTATCTGGACGGGCTTGTGCCACTGGCCTACCTGCTCGATGATCCCACTCTGATTCGCAAATCGACGGAACGGGTGAATTGGATTCTCACTCACCAGGGCGCCGACGGATGGTTGGGTCCGCAGCGGAACCGTGACTGGTGGCCGAACATGGTGATGCTGAAAGCGCTCACCCAATACCAGGAAGCGACGAGCGATGCGCGCGTGATTCCGGCGATGCAGCGATACTTTCAGTATCAGGCCGCTCATTTGCAGGAGCACCCGCTTCACGACTGGGGCAAGTTCCGCTGGGCGGATGAGGTGCTCAGCGTCCTCTGGCTTTACAATCGCACCGGCGACGCCAGCCTGCTGGACTTGGCGCGAACCCTGGAGGCGCAAGGCCACGATTGGAAGGGGGAGTTCGCCGCGTTCCCGTTCACCTCCAAGACCGACAAGGACCGCCTTGGCTTCAAGAACCCCGCGAACGTCGAAGTTTCTTTGAGCGCCCACGGCGTCAACAACGCCATGGCTCTGAAAACTTCGGGCGTGTGGTGGCTGGTCTCCGGGAACTCGGACGATCGCGACGCGGCAGATCGCCAGTTGAGTGAGCTCGACCAATACCACTTGTTGCCTAACGGGATGTTCAGTTGCGACGAACACCTCGCAGGGCACGACCCTTCCCAAGGCTCCGAACTGTGCTCGGTGGTGGAAACACAGTTCTCGCTCGAGGAGCTTATCAGCATCTTTGGAGAAGCGCGGCTTGGCGACCGGCTGGAGAGAATCGCGTTCAATGCGCTGCCCGGGACATTCTCGAAGGATATGTGGGCGCACCAATATGACCAGCAGCCGAACCAGGTTCTGTGCAGCCTGGCGGACCGCGACTGGACCACGAATGGTCCCGACTCCAACATTTACGGGCTTGAGCCGAACTTCGGCTGTTGCACGGCGAACATGCATCAAGGCTGGCCCAAGTTCGCAACCAGCTTGTGGATGGCAACTCCTGATGAGGGGCTTGCGGCCGTTGCCTACGCCCCAAGCGTGGTCGTCACGCAAGTGCGCGGCGGGACGCACGTCCGAATCACGGAGGGCACCACGTATCCTTTCGCCGGCGAGGTTCGGTTTGCAATCGATCCGGCGGTTCCGGCGCAGTTTACTCTCGAATTCAGGATCCCGGCCTGGGCCGAGGGGGCAAGCATCGCCGTGGATGGAACAACTCAAACCACGGAGGTGACACCGGGAACCTTCTACAAGATCGAGCGGCGGTGGAAAAAAGGGGATCGAATTGCTCTCCGCTTTCCCATGCAAATCCGAACTTCCCGGTGGTATCACGATTCCGTCGCCGTCGAGCGCGGCCCGCTCATCTTTTCCCTCAAGATTGGGGAGGAGTGGCGAAAGCTGGATCATGGAATGCCGCATCCTGCAAAGCCTCCCGCGGCGGATTGGGAAGTGCTGCCGACGACGCCGTGGAACTACGGTTTGATTCTCGATCGCAATCATCCCGGGAACTCGGTGCGCGTAGTCGAACGGCCTATGGGCCAGTTCCCGTTTAGCGCTGAGGGGACGCCAGTCGAGCTCGTGGTAAAGGGCAAGCAGATTCCTGATTGGAAACTGGTAGACGCTTCCGCGGGACCCGTGCCCGCAAGTCCGGTCGTTAGCAATGAGCCCGTCGCGTCACTCACGCTGATTCCGTATGGAGCGGCGAAATTGAGGATTACAGCCTTTCCACTCATAGCCGCTGAGGGACGCGGCAGCTCGGCCGCGTCGGCATCCCTCCGCTGATCTCACCAGCTTCCGCGCTCGCCCATGGTGTCGATAACGCGAGCCAGGCGCTCGGCGCCGTTCTCCCAGTTTGCCTGCACAGCGCGATCCGCGGCATCGGCGTCGCCGCCCTCAATTCCTTCGATAATCCGCGCGTGCTCCTCGACGGAGAGGCCAAGCTGGTCTAGGATCGCGCTGGCATAAAGCCGCCAGTAGCGCTCTGCCTGGGACCTGATGGAGGTCTGTAGGGCGAGCAGGCGTGGACCGGCGCTGGCCTGAACGACGGTCTGGTGGAAACTTCGGTCGAGTTCGAAAATCTTGTTGGCATCACCGCGCCCGCGCTCGTAGAGTTCTCGCAACTCTCCGTTGAGCTCTTTCAGTTTTGCAACCACCTCAGCCCGCTGGCCGGGTTCCAGGCGCGCGGTGAATCGGCCGGCCAAGCCCTCTAACAAGCCTACGATCGCGTAGAGCTCGCGGGCGTCTTCCTTGGTGAGGGGGGCGACCGACAGACGCGCCTTGCGGCTGCCGGCGGCCGTGGCCACCACGTAGCCTTCTTTTTGCAAAAGGTGTAAGGCCGCGCGTACGGGAGTCCGGCTCACCCCCAGCTTTTCCGTAAGATCCGCTTCTACAATGCGGCTGCCCGGCGCGAGCCTGCCGTGTACGATCATTTCGCGAAGCTGTTCAAAGCACCTTCGCAGGCTGCTGTCGGGCCTCTCGTTGGCAAGCGGCTCCGCGGTGCTCGCCCCGTCCTTGGGCTCGGCAGTGATGACGTTATCAGCCATCGATCAGGCCTTCAGGCGCTGAGAGAATATAGTAGTGACGTTCGATCGCGCTCCCAGGATACAGGCTGCACACGCGAACGCCGAATACCCGCCAAGTTTTACACCTTGTCCGCAAACCTCATCGAACTTGCGACGCCGTTCCCTCCGTCGCCACTTGCTTGAGATCCGCTCGCGCCAACGCCTCGCGGTCCTCTTCCTGCATTTTGCTCACTCGAGCCATCAATTCTTGTGCCCGCGCTCTATCGCCCTTTCGGAGGTAAACCTGGGCCAAGAGATAAAGAGGATTCGTCGCTGCCGGATTTAGAGCGGCCGCCTTTTCAAGATGGCTGACGGCCGAATCCGGGTCGCCGCGTTCCAGCAGTACCTTGCCGAGGTCCGTTTGGGAATGCCAGAACTCAGGATTGGAGCGGACCGATTTTTCAAGCGCTGTGAGGGCCTCGCCACCTTCCTTGCTGTCCGGCGCCACGCCTGAGCGCAGCAGAGCTTCGGCGAACCAGAACTGCGCAAGATAATTCTCCGGGCTCAGAGCGGTAGCCTGCCGCAGCAGCTCAATCGACCGGTCCAGATCGCCCCGTTGCATGGCGAGGACGCCTTCCGACACGCGCGGCGAAGCATCATTCGGCGCGAGCTTGGTCGCGTGGGCAAAATCCTGCTGGGCCTCATCGAATTGCCCTTTCATGGCGCGCAACACGCCTCGCTGCAGGTAAATCCGCGCCGAGTTCGGAACGTGGGTAAGGCCGAGGTTCGCGATCTCAATTCCGAGATCGTACTTATCAAGATCAAGCGTGAGGGAACAGAGGTCCACGTAATTGTCTTCGTTCTTCGGATCGAGGCTGGCAGCCACCCGCAAGGCGTTGTACGCCTCGTGAGGTTGCTTGTTCCGAAGGTACGCTTCACCCGCGAGGTTTGCGAGCTCTCCCGTGCGATGCCCCTGGTTTAGCAACTCATTCGCGGTGTCAATGGTCTTCGCGAAGTCCCCGGCTTTGAAGTACGCGAGAGCTTGATCAAAGCCGGCCGTGTAAGCGTCCCTGTAACTCTGCCGCGCCAATCCAAATTCGACGGCAGCCGATGCGTACGACCGATGTTCAACCAGCATCTTGCCGGCTGCAAAGTGGCGCGCGCCATCCTTCGGGGAAAGCAGGCCGAGAATCGAAACGGCCCGTGACGTGTCGCCTTGTTCCTCCGCGCACTGCGCGTAATGGAGAACAGCATCCGGATTGTCGCGCAGGTCGTCGCGGCCCGCCTTCGCATAGTGCGGCAGAGCAAGATTGCACTTTCGGGTATCGAAATATGACTCAGCAAGCGCGAGCTGCTCGCCAGCGGAGCGTTGACCCGGCTCCTGCGATTGCTGCTGGCCGTCCGCGTTCCCATCGGCAGCCGCAGCGGTTTGGCTCGAAGCAGACACTGCCAGCAACAGGTACATCCCTGCGACGACAGGCGCGAGCCTTTCCAGTCTTAGGGAGAGGCGAAGAACTCGGACTCCCTCAGGCTGGGCGGAGCGAAGCCAGGACTCGGCACTGAAGCCGAGCCAATTTCTCGCCGTTCTGTGTAAGAGGTCCTTTGTTTTCATGCACCTGACGGCTTCTAATCACAAAGTCGTTTGTTTTCATATACCTGACGGTTTCGTTTCACGCGATCCTTTGTTTTCATACACCTGACGGTTTCGTTTCGTAATTTTGGCTTTGTATCATGGTTAACTGTATAGTAATATAATCATCGTTTGTCAAGACCGCCTGACCATGTTAATCATTAAAAGCAGCGCGCAGCGACATGCTCCACTAATGGGTATTTACAACTGTGCCTCAAGCTGCCCCCATGTACGCAGCCCTACCACAGGCTTCGGTTGAGACCCTTTCCCAGGCTGACTTTTCCACTAATCCGAGTGTTTCTTGGGATTCTCATTCTGACGTCCTGCCAAGAGTCCTAGCAACCATTTTCAACCATTACAGCCCCAGCGTACGGCGCAACGCTACCGCCGTCCTCGCGAGCCTTAGTTAGGGCCCCGCCGGACTTGATTCCTGGGGAGCCGATGGGCCCAACGCCTCGCCCACACGCTCGCCCAGCTCCGAAAGTTTTTCCGTCTCGCCGCGCTGGCGGTAGATTCTCATCAGGCCTTCGGCTGCGGGTAACAGCAACGGGTCAGCCTTCACCGCACGTTCAAAATGGTCCTGAGCCTTGTCCGAGTCTCCGGCTTGCATCCATGCTCTTCCCGCATTCTCTTCGGCCACGGCGGAGTCGGGACCTATCGAAAGGACACGCTCGAAGAGATTGGCGGCTTGGGCTGGCTGGTTCATCGAGAGAAGCGCCTTCGCCAGTGCGCTAACCACGGCCGGGTCGTCTGGGAAGGCCTTCGCCACTGCCGTGAGCATTTGAGAACCCCGAGCAACTTCGGATGGCGTCTCCGCTTCAAGGCCTGCCTCCACATATGCCAGCGCCAGGTTCCTCTCGCGCAAACCCTCCGCCGGCTCGCGCCAGGCCACGAGTTCGGCGATGGAGGGAGCCGTGCCTCCTTGCGGCGGCGCGGGCCGGCGAGAGATGCGATGATCCGTGAACACGGTATGGCCGCCGTCCTTGGCGTTTTGCTTGGTCATATGGCAACCGATGCAGTTTCCCTTGGCGCCGTCGGGGTGCGGATTCCCGCTTGCGTGACCCGTTTCTGAAGCGTCCCCGGAAGTTAGTCCGCGTCTCTCAGCTTGATCCGAAAAGGGCGGGGCTTCAGCCCCGCCGTTACAATCTCTAGCAGATCTTTGCCACTTCCCGCTCTCGGCACAGCTTGCTGTTAGCAAGCTGTGCCGAGAGCGGGACACAAAGCGCGCAGTTCCGTCAGATCGGCGGGGCTGAAGCCCCGCCCTTTTCGGATCAAGCTGAGAGATGGGAGCCAAGGTTCGTTCGTCACTCGTTTTGGAGGATTCGGCGGAAGCGAGGCCTCGCTTGTGGCACGAGAGGCAGCGAGCATTGTAGTATCCCGCCGGTTGCTCCGCTGAACTGTGCGGATCATGGCAGGTGCCGCACCATAGGCGTCCGTTGCTCTTGCGGGCGCAAAGGCTGAGCGCCAATTCTTCCGCCTGACTGATCACCTTGATGGCTTCCCGAGGGCTGCCAGGCGGGATCGCAGCAGTGTAAATCGTATACACTTTCTCCAGGGGCAGGCCGGCGTGAAAGTCTTCAAAGGTCTTTCCGGGATTCAGCACCCGAACGACGCCCTTCAGGTGGCATTGCTCGCAGACGCTATTGCGGGCGGCCACAGAGAGCTTGGCAGGATTCACGATAGAGCCCGGCAGGGGCGCCTTCAGATGCCGAGCCGGCTCGCCGTGGCAACGGTCGCAAGAGATTGATTCCTCAGAGAAGGCCGGAGATTCGTATTCATTGAGGGTGTTCTTGATATGCAGCGGCTTGCCAGAGTGACACAGCAGACACTCCTCGGTGACCGGACGGATGAAGTCCGGGTTGCGGGTATCCTCGGACCCGGGAGCCATGTCATAGCGACCCAATCTCGTGTAAAAACAGATTGGCGACTGGAACAGGTGGTCGCCGATGCGAACCAGATAGCCGGACGCGTGGTTTCCCGACCCGACCACATATTCAACGTGATAGTCGGAGACATATCCGTCGCGCTCCATCCGCTGCCAAAGACCGTCACTCTCAGAATGGATGGTGAACTTTGTGCCGGATGGGCCGTGATCGAATGATCCGACCGGTTCGTCAGCAGGACGCCTCAAAGAGTGCGCCATGGCGGAGTGGGAATAACCCTCGACTTCGCGGGGGTGGCAGGTGGCGCAAGGGTTAACGGGTGAGGCGCTGTGGGCTAAAGCTGGCAGGAAAAAAAACAAGCCCAGCCAGAGGCTGGGCTTGATTGAAGATCGAAACATGTCTGCCTTCGATGCGACTCGCCCGTCGGCTCTCCTAAAATTGAATTCGAAGTCCCAACTGGATATCGCGCGCGGGGAAGGTCCCGTTTGCTTGCCCGAGCGTAGCCGGGTTTGTGAGGTCGCTGCTCACACCCGAAAGATTGACTCGATTGAAGGCGTTGTAGAACTCGGCTCGAATTTGCAGAATCGCGCCTTCGTGGCCGACGAACCAGGGGATCTTGTTCTCCTTCAGTAATGAGAGGTCCGTGTTGGCAAACCCGGGTCCGATGAAGGTGTTGCGACCCAGGGCTCCCTCCTGCCCCAAACCCGGCGTTGGGAATGTGTTCGGACAGAGCGGCACGAAGCCTGAAGCATTGGTGGCGCAGCCGAAGATACCTCCCTTGATAAACTGGGAACGCGAGAGGCCGTTATACTTGTGGTAGTTGGCGGGCCCCATCGGAAAATCATAGTTGAAGCCATCGGCATTGAAATCGCAGCCGGTGTTGCCAACCACGTTGCCGGACGAATCAAAAACTGCGTTGAAGGGTGCGTCGCAAAAGACGGTGTAAGGCACTCCGGACTGCAGGATGGTGATGTTGCTTACCTGCCAGCCGTTCACCAAAGCGTTGGCCCATGCCGAGTTGCTGTTGATATGCGGCAGGCGCCAGAGCACGCTGAAGGAGAGCCGTTCGCGTACGTCAGCGTCCCCCAGGCCACGCTGCAGATTCGGCTGCACTGCATCGACAACGCCAAGGCCCGGTCCGTAGCTGCCGGCTTGGTCGATTGCCTTTCCATAGGTGTAGGCGGCCTGGAAATTGATTCCCTTGCTAAAGCTCCGGTTATGAATGGCGAGAGTTCCGCCGTTATAAGACGAGTTAAAGTTGGCTTGTCCGTAGTCCATGCCGGCGAAACTGGTGTTCAAGCGGACGAAGTTGCCGTTGTTCTGGATGAGGCTGCCGGCGTAACGGTTAACGTCGTAGCCCGCGTAGAGGTGATGGCCTTGCGAGCCCAGGTAGGCCGCTTCTGCGACCCAGCCGGGAAGCACTTCGTATTGAATACTGAATGACCAGTTCTCACCGTACTGAGTCTGCAGATGTGCGTCCGTGGTTTCCTGGAAAGCCGGGGCACTTGGGTTGCCGTTCTTGGCGTCGAGGCCCGATGTAATCCCTGGTACCACGGGGAAGTTAAAGGGCGATTGCCCGGAGGCGCCCAAACCATAGGCCGGCTGGGTCGGGGGTTGACAGACGCAGGCGGTGGCGACGGCGGCGTAGGGCAGGTTGGAGCGGTCGCCGGTATAGAGCTGCTGTGTAGGACGGTCATAGAACAGGCCGAAGCCGCCCCGAATGGAGAATTTCCCGCGCTTGCTGGGGTCCCAGGCAAATCCCAAACGGGGCGCGAAGTTGTTGAGGCGCGTATGCCACAAGGCTGCAGTGTGCTGCATCGATGCGTTTGCAAAGCGCTCCTGGTAAGTGTCGCCTCCGTTAAGGAAACTAATGTTGTTGAGCCGGTCAAATCTTTCGGTGGGACCTGTGAAGATGTCGGATCGAATGCCCGCGTTCAGTGTAAGATTCGGCCTCACCTTGATATCGTCCTGCAGGAAATAGCCCAAGTCGGTGCTGCGGTAAGCGAAGTCGACGTTGACTGCTTTCTGCTCGCCGGTCCGAGGGTCGATGGCGATGTTGGACTCGGAAAAGGCTTGGTCTGCGGCGTAGGTCAGCGAGTTGACGAAGAAGAAGCTGGGACGCTCGGTGTTGCCGGTAAAGAGCTCGTCATCGTGGTGTCTGGCCACGTTGGCGCCGAATTTAAAGTTGTGGATGCCGGTGGTGAGCGCGGCCACGTCCTTCCATTCGTAATTGTTCTGCTTAAAGAGCCCAAAAAATCCATTGCCTGGGGTCGCCGTACCATCGCCGACGCTCGTGGCAGGCACTTCGCAATGGTCGCAAATGTCGTTGCCGAAGGTGCGGGTGTACGCCCCCGTCATCTGGTTCACAAAGTGATCGTTGATGGTGTGGCTCCAGTTCAGGTTAATCAGCATTGTGTACTGAGGCTCAGCCGGACTGAAAGCAGGGTAGTAAACGCTGGGCGAGGCAAACTCCACCGTCTGCCGTGTGGTACGGTAAACGCTGCCGTAGAGGTGGTCCTTGAAATCATTCCAGTTGTGGTCCACACGAGCGCTCCACTGAATGCCATTCCTGAAGATGCTGGTGGAAAAGTCACCCGTCCCAGCCACCGGAAAATTGCAAGGTAGCGTGCCAACCGGCGTGCTGATCGGCGTTGCCCCTGTGCAACTCGATGCTTGAATACTCCCGGCAGTGAGGAAATTACGGTTGGGCTCAAAACTGGTCGGGAATTGGGTGAGCACTTGCGTGGAAACATTGTTGGGGTAGTTACCCTTCAAGTAATTGATAAAGTCTGGGGTGAAGATCTGGGACGGGAAGGCGTCGCCTACGCTCGAGCGCAGGAAGTCCATCGACCCGAAAGCGAAATCTTTATCTTTACGGATGGGCCCGCCCAGCGTCCATGCGCCTTCGTTTCTCACAAAGCTTGGCGCGGTGGATTGATAAATCGTGCGGGAGTTCAAGGCCGTGTCGCTGTGGAACCAGCTCAGCGTCCCGTGAAACTGGTTGGTACCAGCTTTAGTGGCTACCTGTACGATAGCCCCGGCGTTCCGGCCATATTCTGCGGAGAAGTTATTGGTGAGAATACTGACTTCCTGAATGGAGTCCGCGTTTGGCGTGAGATTAGTGACGCCGCCGCGGGGACCTCCGTTAACGTCGGCTGAGTCCACTTGGAAGTTATTGGACTCCGCTCGCTGCCCGTTGGCGTTCATGTTCACGCCGTATTCGGCATTAAAAATATCGGCCGTGGCCTGGGCATAAGCCTGACCACCGCCGCTGGGCGTGCCGGTCACACCAGGAGTGAGCACCACCAAGCTATACATGTTGCGGCCTACCAGGGGCAGGTCATGCACCTTGGTCTCGTTAATCTGGCCGGAGACCGCGCCGGAAGTGAGATTCACCTGAGACGCTACTTCGGCTGAGACCGTTACGCTGGTGGCGGCAGCGCCTAACTTGAGTTCGACACTGACAGTGCGAGTTTCAGCACTTTGCACCGTGACATTGTCGAGCACCCAGGTCTCAAACCCTTTTGCCTCGACGGTGATTCTGAACGTTCCGGCGGGCAGCGCGGCTATGCGAAAGATGCCCGCGGAGGAACTCGTGGCCGTGTGGATTACACCGGTGCTAAGCTCCGCCACGTTCACCGTGGCGCCAGGCACCGCGGCGCCTGAAGGGTCAAAAACGGTTCCTGTAATACTACTGGTGAACTGTGCAAACGCCCAGTTCGGGACAACGGTCACCAGGAGAGCGGCGCAAGCCGCCGCGATCACAAGTCGAGATAGTCTCATTGCGGGTCTCCCCTCGTTTTGCGGTTCTTACGAACTCAATTGACCCTTCCGACGCACTTCCGGGCGCCTGGTGCGCTCTTGTTATGATCGTGCTCGCGCTCAAAGCGTAAGCGCTTAACCCACTACCGCAACCCGACGATCCCGCCTCCACGGTATCCATTTTTGTATACGCTGCCGGCTTTGTGAATTTAGTACCACCCCGTTATTGCTGTCAAGCGATTTTTTAGAGCAACTAATCATTCCCTATTATGAAGATCCCATGTGAGTCGGCACGCCTACTCGAGACCACCGTCGGACGTCCGTGTTCTCCGCGGAGCTGAGGTAAGATGGCATAAATGCGTAAGAAAACTGGCACGACCGTACTTGCGCGCACAACACGATCGATTCTAAACATTGGGTTAATACTTGGGTGTGTAAATCTCAATAGCTGGGCGCAGGTTGCGAGCGGCGCGCTCGATCAGCTCGTGGCCACCGTCCAGGCCCACCCGTCCGACCCTTTGGCGCACGATCAGCTTGGAGTAGCTTTGGCTGAGGGCAGTAGAACTTCCGAAGCCGTGGCCGAGTTCACCAAGGCGGCCAGCCTTTCGCCTGATTTTGCCGACGCTCATTATCACCTTGCCTTGTCCTATCAGCGCACGGGCGAGACACGACGAGCGATTCCGGAGTTCGAAACCGTCCTGCGCCTGGACCCTGGCGACGTCAGCGTCCGCTATGCCCTCAGTGCGGCTTGCTGGACGCTCGGGGACTTGCAAGGCGCCATCGCCTTGCTGCGCCAGACTGTGACGGAGAATCCTCCATTCCTCGCTGAGGCGCTCTACAATCTGGGGATCGAGTTGCGCCAAACGGGCGAGCTGCGATCAGCGGTTGACGCCTTGCGCGCGGCTAACACCCACAAGCCCGATTATGCGCAGGCGCTCTTGGTGCTGGGTGAGATCGAGATCGAGCGCCAGGAGTTGGAGGCGGGCATTCGTGACTTACGGAGGGCAACTGAGCTGGTGCCCGGGAACGCTCAGTACCATTACTCGCTGGGCGAAGCGCTACGCATCAAAGGTGACTTCGAAGACGCCGCTTCGGAATTCAGGCGAGTGCTGAACATCGATCCGAAATCAGCCGTTTCACACCGGCAGCTCGGTGTCATCCTGAGGCAGCAGGGCAACTATCAGGGCGCGCGCACGGAGCTCAAGGTCGCCTCCGATCTCGATCCGCGTGACGCGCAGGCTCACTATTACCTAGGCTCCGTGTTGCTGAAGCTGAATGACACTAACGGAGCGCTTGCTGAGCTCAACCGCTCCATCGACCTCAATCCCTATGACGCTGCTTCACACACTGCGCTCGCCGAGGTGCTGGCCAAGGCGGGCAACAATCAGGCAGCGGACCGGGAGCAGGCCGAGGCGGATCGGCTGAAAGAGCTCGAGCGCAACGCCGGGCAATCAAGGGTTCTATTGGGGTCGGCGGCGGATCACCTGCGCGCGGGCGCGCTCGACACAGCCCTCGACGAGCTACGCCAGGCGGTGGCGCTCAGTCCGGAATACCCGGACGCTCACTTACAACTGGCTCGCGCTCTGCTGCGGAAGGGCTCGCATGATGCCGAAGCCGTTCAGGAACTGCGGCGCGCGATCGAGCTGAAAGACGATGATGCGCAGGCGCACTTACAACTGGGCCTGGCCTTGGAGCGAACCGACGACAAAGCGGGCGCCCTCGCAGAATTCCGGCGCGCCGCCAACCTTGCGCCCAGCCTGGCCGAAGCCCATCGGGAACTCGCCAAAGCCGCTCTCGCTTCGGGTGATTGGCAGTCTGTGATCGCGGAATCCACAGCGATACTCGCTTGGAACCCGGATGATGCGCAGGCTAGGAAGGATTTGCAACTCGCGAAGCAGAACCTAACACGTCGTTAAGCTGGGAGCGCGGGCGTCTCGCCCGCTCTTCTGTACCAAGCTGCGCCGTGTTAGCCTCGGTGGACGCTCGGTCAGTTTTAGGGCATCCGCGGTGAAAGCGGGCGAGACGCCCGCGCTCCCAGGAATCAGGCTTGCAAGTGCTCATAGCCGGACTGTGAGCGTTGTTCCATCGAACCCAAACTGCTTTGTCTGCGACTCGCCCGCAACTCTGAAATTGAACGGGCGGGGCTCCGAAGGGCGCAATCCTTCCAACGAACTCAGCGTCAGTTGACGATGGCTGTTGTTCCATTGTGCGCGCAGGCGTGTGAAGTGACCATGCTCATATTCGAAGCTGACGCCATCATCTTCGTACAGCTCAAACTCGCCGTCGGCTCCCGGGTAGATCGTGAATTGCATAGGCTCGTCCCGAACCTCGCCGGAATATTGCTGCACGGGGCCTGTCGGCACCACGGCCCCCGCCCGAACGTACAGTGGCAAAGTTGCGAGATCGACCTCTCGTGAGATCGTGCGTCCTCCCTCGACTTCTTTCTCCGTCCAGAAGTCCCGCCACAGGCCGGGCGGCAGGTAGACCTCACGCTTTGTGGCTCCCCCCTCGGTCACCGGCGCTACCAGGATATCCCGGCCCCACAGATATTCGTCGCTATGCTCCACTGCGCGTGAGTCATTCGGATAGTGCAGCCATAGTGCACGCATGATCGGCAGACCGGTATCGTGGGACTCGCGCACAACACTGTAGGTGTACGGCATCAGGCGCCAGCGCAATTCGAGATACTTGCGGCAGATGGGTTCGATCTCGGGATTGTGCAGTTCCTTCGGATCGGGCAGACCTGCCTTGCCGTGATAGCTGTTCAGTTCTGTTGGGCCATAGTCACCCGTGTTCCATTGCCACGGCAGCCGAAGCTTCCAGGTTCGGCCGTGCGAGCGAAACAGAGGGCAGAAGGCGCTGAACTGAAACCAGCGGGCGTACAGCTCGCCGGTCAATTCGGGGGTGGTCACGAAGCCACCTGTGTCCGTGCCCCAAAGAGGAATACCGCTCAGTCCCGTGTTAATCCCGACCGCGATCTGCGCGCGCAGGACTTCCCAGGTGGAGTCGATATCGCCTGACCAGAGCCACCCGTAGCGTTGCAGACCGGCGTAGCCGTTGCGATTGAGCGCATACGGGCGCTCGTTAGGACGCTCGAGCTGCGGTCCTTCCCAGTACATGCGGTTACGCACCAGACACTCGATGGGCCCGAGCGCGTCTCCTTCGTCGGGCCACCAGCCGGCCACGCCCAGGCGGAAGACACCCAGGTGCTTCTGCCAGTAACGCGCAGCGTCGGTTTCATCGTCCGCTGCTGAGCCTGTATCACTGGCGCGGCCGTGCAGACCCATCGGTGGATTGACGACATGCAGCACAACCTTGAAGTTCTCTTGCCCCAATTGCTGGATCATGGGTCCCGGGTCAGGAAACACGTTAGAATTGAACGTGAATGAGCCGTGACCGGTGTTCCATCCGGATGGGCAAAACCCGGTGCCCAGATAGATCAGCGCGTCGCAAGGCAGCTTCTTCTCACGAAAAGTCTTCGCTTCGTCCAGCACTTCCTCACGGCTCGCCAAGGTGCGATGCGACTGCTGATAGCCAAGCGCCCATCGCGGCGGTAAGTGTGGAAAGCCGGTGAGCTTTGCGTATTCCTTCATGATGTCGGGCGGGTTGTCCGACATCACAAGAAACAAGTCCAGCGGGAGCGGCGATTCGGAATTGAGAGGTTCGACCTTCGCCTCCGCCGCGCTGAGATCGAACCTGCCCAGCGGCAGATGAAAGAACAGCGCCCAGCCCGCCGTGCTGATCAAACATGGAATGGGCAGTCGCGCGCCGTTGACCGCGAGATCGGGAACGCTCTCACCGTTCTTCATCGGATACGACTGGCCGCTCCGGTCGAACTGCGGGCCGCCTTCGCCCAGACCGAAGATCCTTCCCTCGCGGGCAAAGTGAACCGCGCCCGTTTCAAGGTCCACGACGAGCGTCTGTGCCGGCTTGGTTTCTTCAATCATCAGCTTCAAGGCCGACGAATCACCGGAGACTTGAATCCTGCGTTGCTGCCACGCCACCGTCTGGTGCTGGATTATGCTTCGGATTCGTGCCGTTGGCTCGGGCCACTGATTATCAGCAAACACCAAGCTCTCTTGAACAGCTATGGCTCGTCCGTTCTCGATGGGCAGCAGACTGATGCGCAAGGTCGCAGCGCTGACGGGGGTAATCACAAGCTCCGCCTCGTGGCCGGCGAGTCGAATCGGGGTTTCGCTGGCTTGGTTGAGCGCGACCGCGGGCAAGGCGCTGCCAAGTAGCGCGCCGGCACCAGCCACTCCGAGGCGTTGGAGTGCATCGCGGCGCGGCATGCCTCCGGGTTTTGGCTGATCAACTGACACGTGTCGGAACGCATGCTGAGGAGCCTGGGAGCGCGGGCGTCCCGCCCGCAGTCCAAACTTGCTCTCCCGGCCCTCAGATTGAGTGCGGGCGAGACGCCCGCGCTCCCAGCAGTTTCTTCACTCGTCTCTCTTCTTTGCCCGCGCAATGATCTGCGCCATCACGTCGCGATAGTGGTCAAACGTGTCATCCACGACCGTAATGGTGGGAATCTGCTCCGGTGTGAGCGATAGCGTTTGCGGATCGAAATGGCTGAAGCCGGATTCGTGCACTCCGCTCGATCCGCGGCCGGGCGCGGGATGGCTCAAGTGCTGAAAGGCGCGGCAGTACTTGCGAAAAGCATCAGGATAGGCGTGCTCGGAAAAGACGTGATAGAGCGGAATGAACGCCATCAAGGCGTCATAGTGCATCTCGCCACAGCAAAGAACGGCAGGGTACTTCTGGTGAAGATCGGCCACGAGGCGCCGCGTCCCTTCGTGCGTGTCCGCCTTCGAGTTGTTCTCCCAGCCGCCCGCGATGTCGAGAAAATACGAGTCCACGTGGTAGCGCTCGATCATCTCGCTGATGCGTCCCGCCAGCCACTCGCGCCAGGAATCAACGCCGAGGTTCATGTAAGGCTGCCAGCCTTCCATGTGGCGGTCGTTGTCCCAATCCACCCAGTTCAGATTGAAGGCATCGCCATCGATCTGCGCCATAGTGGCGTCGGCGATCTTGGGGAACATCGGCAGCAGCCGATTGGCCGCGTTGGTGCCAAACATCGGCATGAAGTGAAAGCCTAGCGCCTGACCCTGTTCGATGAGCTGCTGGTAACCTGTTTCACCGCCCATCCTGACGTCAATCTCGTAGAGCGGATAATTCCAGTAGTAACGGCCATCCCACGCCGGCAAAAAGACCAGCACCTGCGCCGGTGGAATCTGGGTGGCCACCCAGCGTAAAATCTCGAGCTGGCGCGCATAGGTGTTGAAGATGTAACCGGTCCAGTGCATGCCGTGCAGCGATACCACCAGTTTGACTTTGCGGAACCAGCCGGGCACGTCCGGACGATCGGCCCAGGCTGGGATGGCGAAGGCTCGTTCCAGGTGCTCGAAATGTGGTTTGAACGCCGCGTCAGCACTGGATGTGCGACCGGCCCGCCAGATGGGAGTTTCAATCCTTGGGCTTCTATCCCAGCCGCCGCGCTCGAACACCAGTTCCGCGCGGTAGCCTTTCTCGCCGGGCTGAAGGTAGAAGCGATGAGCTCGTACCTGATCGTGCAGCGCGGAGAGGAAGAAGAACTCGTCCTCACCCGACTGGATCACAACCAGGGGCGTGTTCATCACGCGGGCCGTGAACAGCGAGCCCCCGCCGAACGGATACCCTAGGAGGACCTCGTTATCTTTGGGATCGAAAAAGCCGCTGCCGCCGACGGAGATCTTGCCGCGTGGCACACCACGCACAATGGCCGCGATCGACTTGATGGGCTGCTGCATCTCGGCCGTTGCCGACCACTCGACGAACGAACCGTTACGGCGCAGTTGCGCATGCAAATTTCCCGGTGACTTCTGCTGGCCACCCGCCCACACCAATTGTGAACACTGGACATCAAGCCCGCCGTCCTTTTCTTCGACCGTCATCGACTCGCGATCCAGGCCGTAAGTGTTCTCAAAGGTGTAGAGCCGGAAGCCCAACTGCAATCCCTCGAAATTCACCGAGGGCTCCGGGAAATCGAAACTGAATTTCATGAAGCTTTCGCCGCGAGGCGGGACAAATACACCATCGGTAGACACCAGCGGCAGGACCGCATCGGAAGCGACCGCAGCGGGCGCGCCTGACACCTCTGATGACGGGGCGTGTACGGTGGAAAAGGTTTCGGAGGGCTGGACGAGCGGGCCCAAGCCGGCTGCTGCAGCGGTCTTCAGCAGGTCGCGACGCGTGATCTTATCGGTCAACAACCCCTCCCTGTTTCGGGTAGGGCCGGGGCTTGCTCCGGCCAAAGGCCGCCGCAAGGGGCGGCGCTACGACAAGCGACGTGAGGCTAGTAGGATTAGCTACTTGTCGTCTTCCAATACACCGCGTACCGCTCGCCCGAAACCTTGAAAAGGGGCGCGAGGGCCGCAGTCGATTGCTGGCCTACCGTCTGGAATTTTAGAGACTCACCCTTGGCTGGCTCCACCCAGCCCGTGGAGTCTTTGGCACTCGTCGCGACAGCGGGCACAGGGATCGGCTGGCCTGTAGGGGCCGTGTCATAGCCGGGATAGGTGTTCCCTTTATCCAGCCCCTTGTCGCCTAGCGTTCCGGCCAGCACGAGAGGTCCGTACATCATCGCTTGCAGCGTCGAATCGTCCGGCATGGCGTGGATATGCAAGTCCATCGGCAGACTAACTTCGATACGGTCGCCGTCCTTCCAGAGCCGGGTCACGGTCAAGTAGCTTGAGGGACTTGCGAACACCGGCACGGCCTCGCCATTGATCTTCAGGCTTCCGCCGCTCGTAGCCCAATAGGGAACCCGCACACTGACAGACATTTCAACCGGTTGCGTCACTCGCACCGTGATCTTCGTGCCGTCCTGCTCCGGGAAGCTTGTTTCCTGCCGAATCTTCACGCCTTTGTCTGCCCAGTTCAGCTCGGAGGGGATAAACAAATTGACGTACACCCCATGGTCGTCATGGAAGTAAATCGAGTCCGCGAACTTCGCGAACTCCTCGGCGCCCGTGCCCGTGCAGCACCAGAATGAATCCCACTCGGAGTTGTAGTACTTCCAGTAACCGGAACCGAGCGGCAGGAAATAGCCCTTGAGGCCCTGCGTATCCTGTGTGCCCAGCCGGTGGTTGTAAAGGACGCGCTCGTAATAGTCCATGGCGCGGGGGTTACCCGTCCAGCCGAAAACGTGACGCGTGAGCTTCAGCATGTTGTAGGCGCAGCAGCACTCCTCGGTGTACTCACCGAGTTCGCTCGCCAGCTTTCCCGGATCGGTCCGCCAGAACTCCTCATTTGTAGTTCCGCCCGTGCAGTAGGCGCGGTCTGTGGTGACCGTGTGCCAGAAAAAGGCAGCAATTTCGTGGTAGCGCGGCTCACCCGTCAGCTCATAACGGCGTGCGGCGCTAATGGCCTGCGGGATATGGGTGTTCCCGTGAATGCCCTTGAGCTCGTCGCGATGCTCGGCGAGCGGATCGAAAAAGATATTCTTCTCAAACCGGCTCGCCAGATGGAGATATTGGCCCCGGCCGGTCACAGCATACAGATTGCATAGCACTTCGTTCATGCCGCCGAACTCGGTTTGTAGGATGCGCTGCATCTTGGCGTCGCTGATGCTTTCCGTCCAGTGCCCCACCCATCCGGCCATGTTTTCGGCGGTCTGCAGGGCCTGATCGTTGCCGCTGTAGAGGTACGTATCGAGGAGCCCGGCCATGATCTTGTGGTAAGTGTAGTAGGGAGCCCACACCCGTCGTTCCTCGCGCAATCGATCGAACTCTTCCTCGGGGAACGCGCTCAGGTAGCCGTCCTGGTTCTTCTCCTGGCACTTTGCAAGCTCTGCCACCAGTTCGTTGCCTCGGGCCTTGAGCTCATCGTGACCGGTCGACGCGTAGCCGAGCGCGAGCGCAGAAAGCACATGGCCACCCGCGAAGTGACCGCGCAGCTCGCAGTCAGGCCTCTCCCAGCCGCCGAGCGGCTCGGCCGAGGATGCGATGCCCGAAGTCAGGCGGAAGGTGTGAAGCAAGCGATCGGGAGGCAAAGACAGCAGCCATTTGTTGTTGATCTCCATCGCCTGCTTGAAGGGACCGTCGAGCAGCCGCACCTGTTCGAGCGTGAAGGGTTGAACTTTCCAAGCCACCTTTTCGCGGTCGCCCATCTTCTGGCCCTGGTCCCGTCGACGCTGAGCTTCCGGCGCGGCCTGGGCCCGCAGAGTGTCGATTACGGGGTCTTGCGGTGCGCCCGCCGCGATCCCTGGCAGGAACGAAGCCCCAACGGCACCGGCCGCCGTGGCGACGAAAGATCTTCGACTGAGCTGGTGGGGCATCTTCATGTCCTCCTCGTGACCAAAATCCCTTATGCATCCATGATTGTATCCATCGACCCTCAGGAGTCAAGTCAAGGTTAATAGCAGTTGGGGTGCTAGTCCGCATTTCACCACTTTCGAGAGGCAGAGCTGAGGCCCCGGATTTCGGCGGACCATGGTAAAAGCACTCCAAAGCGCCTCCCTCCGGCGCGCAGGGCAACGAGCCGCAGAAAGGGCCGCCCATTTTCGAGCCTGGAATAGGCAGCGAATGGGCAGTGCAAAGTGTAAAGTTTCTTTACACTTTCGCCCAAAATGCTCGAAAAACCCGTTTTGCTTGATTTCTAAGAGCGTCACTCCAGAGAACGTTCCGCATCGAGTGCGATCTCGGCTGGGAATCTGTCCGATACAACTTGATTTCAAAGAACGTCATAGAGTCAAAACTTGATGTCAGAAAGCGTCAATTGTTTATAGGGATTGATTTCAGAAAACGTCAAACATTAGGGAGGCGTGCCTTCGCAATGACGTTCTCCGAGATCAAGTACGGCGCCTTATCGGAGGGCTGATCCCAACGTGCGGTCGACAGTCGAAAGTCCGAAGTTCGAAGTCAAAGCCACAAACCGGATGCGGATCCCTTTGGACTTTGCACTCTCCAGTGTTCTGTCCCGCGTAACCCCTGACAATCCCCTCACCCCCGGCCCCGCGCCCCTCGAAGGTGTGAAAGATTCGCGTCCGTCATGCTGATCGAAGCGAAGCATCCCCGTATCTCCCTAAAAGACAAATGCCGAGATCCTTCGCTTAGCTCAGGATGACACGCCATCGTTGATTTCTTCGCGGCTTCCTTTGGGGGAGAGGGGCTGGGGGCATTGGCGTTAAGCGAAGGGCAGACATGGTAGAAAGCCCGCGGAGCGGGCGTCATCATTTAGCCCACGGCGAGCGAAGGTGTGAAAGAATCACCGACCTCGCGCAAAGACGCTAAGGCGCAAAGAAACGCAGAGTACAACCCCTTTGATTTCTTTGCGTCCCTTCGCGGCTTTGCGCCTTTGCGTGAGACTCGTTGCTTACGTGCCAATTTTCTTCACACCTTCAAAAGCGGTGGGCATAGAGAGCGCGAACATGTTGAAGAAAGGCCGCGACGGGGCCGACGTCCGTGTTTCCTCAATAAAAACGTACCTGGCATCGTACACACTAGGCTTCTCCACTGCGAGATCAGGGCGCAGTACTCGCGGAGCTTTCAGGCGGGGGCTCGGGGGTCTCAGGCCGCAGCAAAGACCATTCACCGGTGCGCGGCCGCCGCCTCCCATCGAGGTACGGATCGGTGTCCCTGGGAATGAATACCTGGGCTGCGCGGTGCCAGCCGTGGCGCCGGAGCAGGCGATGGACAGTTGAAGGCGATACCTCGCGGCCCACCGCCTTTTCCACTGCCTCGTGCACGACGCGGAACTCCAGAACAGCGTTCGGGAAATTCTTCTCGCGCAGTCGGCGAAGCAGAGCGTACTCGGCCTCCCGGGTCATCAGTTCGTTGCGGCGGCCACCCTTGCCCGGCTTTTCGAACGCGGCCTTGCCTTCCTTCAGAAAGCGCTCCTGCACCTGGCGCACGGTACGCACGGACCATCCGAGAGCGGTGGCGATTTGCGGCGCCTTCATGTCCAGGGCCAGGCGCATCCAGATGCAGAGGACGTGCCGCAGCTCGGTTGCGGTGCGCGCGCTCTTCAGCAGTGGCGGCAGTGTCTCCGCCCAATCTTTGGGAACCGGAATCCGCTTGGCCATGGCCGTTTCCGTGGCGAGAGTTCACACTCTGGTTAAATTGCTTCGTATACCACACCGTGATTCAATCTCCCTGGCACTTCAAGCCAGTTCTTGGTCAACTCTCGGTGGCCCCTGGTGGCGTTCTGAGTCCTCATGAGATGGGTTCAAACCCTGGTGAGGCTCTACCTGTGCGAAGGACAATCTAATGCGGGCTAATGCGGGTGGCCGCATCAAGACGCTCTACGGGTTCCGAGTGCCCCTTTCATGACCGGAACCCTCGGATTGCGCCAGTGCGAATTTGTCGATAAACGTTTTCAGAGACTGCTCAGATCAGTGGTGATGAGGCGATTTTCCGCCAGGAATGGCAGCGCCAATAAATAAGCACTGTCGGTTAAAAAGGGATGCGCGGGGGAAAATGAATTACTTTAGGGAAGTGGGCTTGGAATCTTGGGCGGCAGCTTTCAGCCGATCGAGCAAGCCGGGAGGCAAGTGGTAGGAGTAATTGGACACAATCGCTTGAAAGATCTGCCTTCTCTGCTCCGGGTCGGCCCAATCAATCCTAGGGTTTTGAATCAGGTGTAAGACTTCGTTGACGCTATGGTATTGGGGGTACCTATTTTCGCAGGATTGGAATCCTCTCCGAGCGTTTTCGAAGTCGCCGGCCAGGAGGCTTTCAAATCCGGCTCGCTCGAATAGTCCGGCAAGTTCCGCGTCGCCAACTTGCGGCTTCTTCCCCTCTCTCAATATTGTCTGTCGCATGGCAACACAAGCCCAGGCAGTCGCAGCATCGGGGGCTAAGTCGAGAGCCGAAGTATAATCGGAGAGCGCTGATTGGTACTTGCCGCTTAGCTGGAAAGCGAAACCACGAGCGCGGTATGTTTGGGCATCCGTAGGATTATTCGTAAGCATTATTCCATAAATGTCGATGGCGTTCGCGTACTCCTGCTGCACGACGTACGCGTACGCAAGGTCGCGATAGGCCTGAATGTCTTTTGGGGTTGCTCGTGATGAGCAGCTTATAGGTGGCGATGGCGTTTCGGTAGTCCCCTTGCAGCTTATAGGCATAGGCCAGGTCGCTAAGAACTTCAGGGCCGCGCGGGGTGATTTTCAGAAAGATACCCACCGCCTCCGCCGGCCGGTGCAGTGCCAGCAGGGCCTGACCCAGCCGGGTCAAGGCATGCTTGTTGTCAGGCTCGGCGCGCAGCACTATATCCCAATCTGGAACCGAAGCACTGAACTGTAACCGAGCTTGCGCCTGGTCGGCTTGGTGCACCATTGTATTGCGGCTGGAGGGCAGTCTCTGCCCCCCCAGGAACAACAAGCCGGCCAGCAGGCAGAGCGCAAATCCCAGCCACGTCGCTTGTCGATGCCCGCCCAGTCCTATGCTAGATACATTGCCGCTATCCGGCTTTCCTACCTTTCCGAAAGCAAGGTAAATACGATCGAAGACTTTGATATGTGGCCAGGCCACGAACCAGCCGAAGGTCGCGAGCAAAACGCCTGAAAGGAGGACTGTCAAGCTCTTGCGGCCATGCAGGATCTTATAAACGATAGCGCTGATGCCCAGCAATGCAACGACGCCCCCTGCGTATCCCACAAGGAGGCGCACCATTCCCCAGCCGTCCAAATGCCAGAACTGCCCTATCTCCCGTGCTGCGCCGTAAACGACAGCAACGGCCGACGCCGCAAGCGACGCCCCCAAGAAAGGCGATAGGCGCAAGACCTTAAAACCGCGGGCGGCGGCAGTCGCCAGCATCTGTTGCAATCGCTCGTGGTCAGCAGCGCGCTCGCGGGAATGGTCCACTGCAGGTGCTACCTGCTGGAATCGCCATGCTGTACGGGGAGCATCCTTCAACTGGACGGTAGGCAGGCTTTTTGCGATCTCTGCGTCCGCCATGCGGTAGCCACAGAGCATCAGGGAGAAGGCCTCGCAATCGGTGAACGAATCCAAGTCAGTACGGATATTTGCCAACAGTTCCTGAACGGTTTTCGGCATTCCGTAGGAAGTCAGCGTGGCGCCCTGATGGAAGGGTCCCGCTCCATCGAACCTGTCATAGGGGTCCTGGCAATCGACCCAGTCTACGCGGTTCAGGTCGAGGTCCTTCTTCAGGTGGAGGAACATCAAACCACCGAGTGCTGATGAACTGCGCAAAGTTTGGATCTCCTGGAACTCCGCGGCACGCACGCGGGCCATCAGAATGCTGTTGGCACGCGCAGGAACCGAATACGCTTCGGTGCTGGGCGCCCGTTCAGAGTTCATCTGCCCGCTGGCGTCGCTGACCACGATCAGGGTGCATTCCTGCTCGAGCAATCCGCTCACGCCCTGGTTGTCGTGAACGCCTCCGTCGACCAATTGCACCGAACGTTGCGGGTAAAGCCCATTGAGTTCGAGGGGGTCGAACAAGGCCGGCACGCAGGCAGAAGCAGCTACAGCCTCGCCGAGACGAATGCGTTGGTAGCGGAGAGGCGCCTCCGAGTAGTACATGCGGCGCAACAAATCGTTACGGTCCACCTGGACGCCTGATCCCATTGGCGGCTCCCCCATCCAATTCACGGCAAACTGCCAATTATGTCCAGTGTTGAGAGTGGTGGCATTCAGCAGCAGAATGGGAGCCTTGGTGCCGCGTCGCCAGTTGTCGAGTTTTGGGTTGAAGTCCTCTCCGCCGCCGTGAGGATAAATTTTCAGGCCGTCAAGCCAGCGGGGCCCCGAGCGGTCATCCTGCACGCGCGCGTAAAGGTGGCGCTCGAACAGTTCACCCAAGTATTTCGTGCGCGTGTATGCTGGGTACAAAACGCTGCGCAGGTTGGCCGAAACGCTTCCGAGCAACCGCATCCGCAGGTTTTGCTGCACGCCCGCCAGGAAGTCCCGTTCCAGATGTTGCACGATTTCAATATAGTCTTCGCGTGTGATCTCGCTGTCGGCTTGGCGTTGCAGAAGTTTCCGGACTTCCAGGTAATAATGAGCGCCCAAAATGGATCCGCCGGAAACGCATGAGAGTACCTCCACGTGCCTGAGCACATCTAATTCGGCAAGGCGGGCCAAAACTCCAATATGGAAAAACGAGGCGCGAAATCCGCCCCCGGAAAGCGCCAATCCAAGCTTCCCGGCCATCAGCGCGCGCAGGGCGGGGTCGGCTTCTCCCACCAGAATGCGCAAGGTCTGCCAAGCCGGCGAATTCTCTCGCTCATCGGCTCCCTGCGCCTGGGCGAGCGCGGCGAGTTGGCGCGTGGTCGTCTCGAGCTCCCACTGCGGCGGGTCGAGAGCCAGCGCCTCGCGCAGCCAGAATTGCGCCTCCCAGTGGCGATTCAGACCAAAACACGCTTCGGCCAGGGTCGCGCCGTACCACCATTCGTCCTTGACCCACGCGTTGGCCGTTTGTGATGCGAGGCCGGGAAGTTGTTCTACGATCTCGTCGCGAAGCTTGGCCGCATCCCGCCGGAGCGCTTCGGCAGCCGAGCGGGAATTTTTCTCCTCGATCTTGGCCAGCAAATCCAAAACGAAAGCGGCATTAATCCGCGTGTATCCGAAATCGCCGCCCAGCGGCCCCTTGGCGCCCTGTTGGTAATAGCCGAGTGATCCCTCGAGATCGCTTCGTCGTCCCGTGATCTTCCAACGGCACTTGCAAATGGCTCCGGCCAGGCCGAGGGTTTCCTGCGAGGGAGTCGGGCTTTGAAGATCGGCTTCCGCGAGAATTTGAAACGCGCCGTTAAAGCGCTCCTCGGCAGGCAGATCTTCGTCTTTGTAGGTGCAGAGGGCTTGCTTCTGCGCGAGCCCGAGTTTTTTGTCAGCGGTCAGGTGCGAGACTTGATAGGGCTGGCGGGCAAGGATGTACAGCCGGCGGGCGAGCGAAAACGAGCGCGCATCCTTGGCGAACTGAGCCAATGCCTTCAACTCGTCGAACGTGGCAGTCGCGCCCCGCAGAACCTCATGGCCCCGTCGCAGGTTCTGCTCGCGTTGGAGTTGTTTTTCCGTATGAACACTGGTGGTAAGTTCTCCCTGCGTGACCAACCATGCCCATACCAGCGGGTGTAGGCGGGCGACGCTGGCCTTGACTTCCACGAGTCCTAAGCTTTCGAGCCGTTTGAGTCGTTGAGACTCCCCGACCGTCTCCTGAGCGGTAGACAGCGGAGCGCGACCCTCTGGCGGTTTGGAATCGTGTTCGTCCGCGGGGACAACCACGCTGCCTCGGTCGCCGCTTCTCCCGATCGAGACCAGGAGCGTCCGCTCCTCACCACTTAGCCGACCCAAGGTTCCCCGGAGGCTTCGAGCGACCGAACTACTCTTGTCTGGAACACCCGCTTTATCGAAAGCCGTGATACCTTTCCGCTGTAGGGATGCTTCGATCGTCTGCCAGACCTGCTCCGATGTCTCCTTTTGCGCCAGCCGCCGCTCGAGCTCGGAGCGCAGTAGCGAAGCGCCGAGTGGCCATGCAATCATGCTCGACAAAACCGTATCAGTTTGCCCAGAAGGTATGTGCGAAAGGTTCCTCAGTAGGTTTGCGGATTCACCCTCGCTGAACGCCCCAATGGTGACCACCGTGCCCTGAAAGGCCGAGGCCGTCGCCAGGTCGCGGGTTACAATCACACGCGTATCCTGCCGCCCATACGCGAAGACGGATTCGAGTTGGTCCAGGGTCCACACGTCGTCGACCACGAAAAGGAAACGTTTGTTCTCCAAGGCACGGGTCAGAGCCTGTTCGCCGCCGGTTCGGGCCAGCGCGAAGGCACTTCGCAACCAGTCCTGCACCATGTCGGGGCTCCAGGCTCGATCGAGCGTTAGCCAAACGATGCCATCGGCGAAGGCGCGCTGGATGTCTTCATCCTGGCAAGCTCGCGACACCAAGTTGGTCTTGCCCATGCCCGCCAGACCCCAAACGGCCAGGCGGCCGCCATTGGGGGCCGTTGAGCATTCCTTTAGCGCCCCCTTAAGCCGTTCCAACTCAGCTGGACGCTCCACCCAGTTGCTCGCCAGTGGCGGCCACATCCGGGGCGGCCGCGACGGCTGAAGGTGCGGCAAGGCGGTCGCGATTTCGGAGGCGAACGCTCTGCGGACAGGGCCTCCGTCCTCCGCCAACACGGCCAGATGCAGGGCGATGTTTCGATACGCTTGAATGAGCCTCTTAGTGGGAGGATCGGGCGGCCCCACCTCCGGTCCAATGACCCGCTCCTCGCGGTAATTGAACTTGGGAATGTAAGGCACCTGCAGATTCCACATTGGCCGGTCCAATCCGCGGAGAGCCTCGGGAATCAAGGAGGGTACCTCCAGCTTGGAGCCGAAGGTTTTGGAGAATTCGTTCAGACGGTCGGCCTCGGAATCATCAATGCGGGTTGGGATGACCATAACTTGCAGGTCGCGGTTATCTCGGGCATTCCGCGCCGCCTCGCTATCCAGAGACCCGGTGACCCGGGCCACGCCTTCCAGGTTCTGGAAATTGGGAGCGCAGAAAGACACCACGGCGTCGGCCATCTGCCGCGTGCACACGCCCCCCATTTCGGTCACACCGGTGCGACTGTCAATCAAGATGACATCGGCAATGCTATGGAGCTTCTGGCGGAGCCAGTTCAGATACTCTTTTCCGCGGTAGGCGGCGAGAAACTCCAACCAATCGAAGTCCTGCACGGAGTTCGCGTAATCGGCGAATCTTTTCCGCAGGCCGTGCCCCCGCCGTGAGCAGCCAGAGCCGGGCGGTCCCTAACCCGTGGATGATCTGGAGATACTCTTCTACGGGCGTCAAATTCTGTTGAATCAAGTCTGAAAAGCTCGTCTCCGCGGCAGATCCCGCCCGTACGCCTGTTTCGAATGGCACCTGCCGCAAGTGCTCGGGAAGGGGAGTGAGCCCTTGGAGGAACTCCCTGGTTATGCGTGCCGCCTCCTGGATTTCACTTGCGCGTCTTTCAACTTCGCCGGGCACGGACGCCGCGGCGGCCATCACTCTGGCTTGGCGGTTGGCAATATCGGGGAACTTCTCCGTGTATTCTGTCAACATATCGATGAGGCCGAGGTGGGCGGTTACGCGGGTTCGTCCGCTGTTCGGGTCGTTGCCTTCGGCAGGAGGGTAGAAATAGGCTTCAAGTCCTGGCGCCTCGAGATCCCAGTCGATCATGATGATGCGGAGGTTCTTCTCGAAAAAACACTCCGCCAAGTTCGCCAGGGCCATGGAACGGCCTACACCGCCCTTATAGGAATACAAGGTGTAAATCATGTTGTGCCCGTTGTCTGCTTGGCCTCGGCTTTACGAACGGTCAAATCCAGCCAGGCGATGCGGCTGCGCACCATACGCTCGATGTCCGAAATGCGCTGCACGTTCAGCGCACACTTGGCGAACTCGCCGATGAGGGGCGGGATGGCGGGCTCGAAATAATCTTCCAGGAGGGGCACCGACTGCGCCCGCAGGGCGCGGGCAATCCAGTCTTCGCCCGTCTCCCGTGTAGGAGCCAGCGAGACTATTACTGACTGTGCTTGGCGCACGTAGCGGTCAAGGCGGCGGAAAGCATTGGCGCTCACCGCGTCGTAAAGCGAGATCGGGTCGAGGACAACCACGGATGGGCTGGTTACCAGACTGCTCACGGTGTTCGCTGTCACGGCCTCGACGAGGTCGACGTACTCCCAACGAAACCAGTACGCGGGGTCAAGTCGACTGTTGGCTTGGACCCGTAGATCCTCCAGCAATTCGACCACGGTCTCCGCTCCGCCGAAAGGACGCCATTCCAATGCGTTCAGACCGTACCGGGGACGGACGTCTGCCCAGTTCACTCTGAAAGCTGTCAGAAACTCGTCCAATGTCGGTCCGGTAGGGCTTTGCGGCAGGCTGTGAATTTGGTCTAGTAACGGAATTCTGACCACGGCGGTAGCTACAATGGCGGCGATTAGTCTTCGTGCCGCCTCGAGGCGAAAGACCTCGTCACCTACCTTCCGAATTATCCGTTTCCACTCGGTGAGCCCCGGATTGGAATCAAGGCTGGAGATGCCTCGGTCCGCGGCGGAGGATTCATAGTAGGCATCCATGGGGAAACCCTGCAAATCCGCGCTGCCAGCGCCCCGCATCCCTTCAAGCCCAACTGAGAACTCTACGCGCTTGCTCCCTCCAAGAGTCGGAGTCCGGCGTACCTCCGCTTCGAACCCGGAGATCTCAGGCTCAACCTCGTTGGAATTTTTCGCCGCCTGCGACCAGAAGAACAGCAAGTGTTTGGTATTGACGATGCCGTCGGTGAGAAACGTTCGCCAGGGCCGGCCCGGCGGAATGGCTTCGCGATCCCAGAAAATACTGATGGTGGGAAACGCCCTCCCCAAATCCGTGTAGGCCTTCTCGGCCCACCGCCGGTCGTGGCTGCTGTACGAGATAAACAAATCGTAAGTGGGAGTCGGCAAGTCCTTACCCCCCTGCTTTCTTGCTCCAATAGGAGCGATTCGACAACGCCCGGGGCCCGACGGCGAAGCCAGCTACAACTCCGCTAGGAGTTCCCGGCGACAGCTTCCAACCCAGCGCTCCGCCACGCCGTTCTGCCAAGGAGTGCGATAGGCCTCAAGACTGGGCCGACACGAGAAAACAGCTGGATTCCGCCAAAATCATGCCGTCCTTCCACAACGGAATCCCGGAGCTCGGCTCCAAATCCTGAACCCCCCTTGCTTTGACTCCAAAACAGTTCCAGCATCACCGCCACCTTCCACTAAACCCACAATTATCTACACAATTAACCAAAAGACAAGGTGGCGAGCGTTGCCGAGGCCGGCAAGGTCAGTATAGCTGTTGGTAACAGCCCTTCCCGCAAGCAACCGGCGGACATCCTCGCTGACGGCCCAGTGTTGACCGAACCGACCAACTTGGGAACCTGCCGCGAGGCGATCCGGAACGTGTGTGATACTTCAGACTGGCATGGTTCAAACTGGAGAGATCGGATCTGTGACCAGCGTGCTGCCGACTACCGCGGCTTCGCCCGCGGAAATTCCTTCGGCACAATCCCGACGCCCTCTTTCACGGCGATGATCTGATCGGCGGCGACGTTCTCAACTCGTGTGACGATCCCGCTCGGCCAGCGAATTTCTACGGAGTCCACTTTGTTGCCGCCTCCGAGACCGAAGTACAGGCGCGGATCCTGGGCGGACTGATAGCTCATTCCACCTTTACGCTGATCGTACTGAACAAGATCGCCCGCCGTCATCTTCACCCGGGCTCCCACCCCGTCTCGATTCGACTTCGTTCCGACCAGAAGAATCTGAAGCCAGTGAGCGTTGCCCGACGCGTGATCCAGATCGTTTCGCAGAAGCTGAGGCGCCTGACCGTTGTTGCTTACCAGGATGTCAAGGTCGCCGTCGTTATCGAAATCTCCCACCGCCGCCCCACGGCTCACCTTGGGTACGACGAAGTCGGGACCGAGTTTGTCGCTGACATTCTCGAAAACGCCGCGCCCGATGTTCCGGAACATTAGTTTGGGCTCGGCGTAGTGGGTGCCTGCATGCACGAGCTCGATGTTGTCGAGAATATGGCCATTGGCCATGAAGAGATCGCGCCGGCCGTCATTGTCGTAATCCATGAAGCGCGTGCCGAAGCCGCTCAAATGGAAGGTGGCATAACCTAGCTTGGCCGGGAAGGTGTCGTCTTCAAACATCCCCCCACCTTGGTTGCGATAGAAGCGCGCCTGCTCGAAATCGAGGTGCGTCACAATCAGGTCCAGGCGGCCGTTGCCTGAGGCATCGGCAGCATCAGTCCCCATGCCGGCTTCCGTCTTGCCGTCGCCATTGACGGCCACGCCAGCGACATAGCCTACCTCGCGGAACGTGCCGTCGCGATTGTTGTGGAAAAGAAAATTCTCCATGCCATCGTTGGCAATGAAGACGTCTTGCCAGCCGTCGTCATCGTAGTCGAAAGTCACGATGCCCAAGCCGTTGCCGGGCTTGGCTCCCAGGCCGGACGCCACGCTCACCTCGCGGAACGTGCCGTCGCCGTTGTTGTGATAAAGGGTCGGCGTTTCGCCATGATAGACGTCGGGATGGCAGTAGCCGCGGTAACCGGGCTTGTGCTCTCCGCACCAGACGTTGTTCTCAGGCGACCAGTCCACGTAGTTGGCAATCACCAGATCAAGCCGCCCATCGTTATCGTAATCAAACCAGGCCGCGCTTGATCCCCACTTGCCGTGATTCGCCACGCCTGCCTTGGCCGTCATATCGGTGAAGGTTCCATTGCCGTTATTGTGGTACAGAATCGAGTGATCGTAGCCGGTGACGTAAAGATCGGGGAATCCGTCGTTGTCATAGTCGCCCACGGCCACGCCCATGCCGAAGAGGCCCTCCGCGCCCACTCCGGCTTTCAACGTGACGTCGGTGAAACTGCCATCGCCATTGTTACGGTAAAGCGCGCTGCGCAAGGGCTGCTTGGGAGTGTAAAGGCGGGTGGCGGTGCTGTTCACGAGGTAGAGATCGAGCAGGCCATCCTGATCAAAATCGATCCAGCCGCAGCCGGCCCCCATGGTCTCGATCAGGTATTTTTCGGGCGACGCGGCGTTGTCATGCCGAAAGGTGATGCCCGCCGATGCGGCCACATCGACGAAGGTCACTTTCGCGGAGGCTAGGTCCCTGGCGGCCGCCACACTGCTGTGCGGCTTGCTGCCCGTAGGCTTGATCTGCGACGCTGCTCCGAGAATCGCTGGAGCTTGCGGTCCGAGAGCGACTGCCATCGCCGCCTTCAGCCAGTCTCTCCTTGAGAATTGAATGTGCGCCCTCATTTCTGGCATGGCCTTCCAGGCCATGGGCTCCGGACCGGCTTCAGCTCGACTCGATCACACGGGCGGGATGCCCGTGCCACAGCCTTATTTCGATGCCGCCGCGAAAAGCTCACTGCCTTCTCGTATCTTCATAATCTGCAACAGGGCGGCGGCAGCCGCTCGGCTGAAGCTCTCCTCATTGATGTGAGCATCGACCTCCATCAAACGAATTCGCGAATTGAGGCTGGACTTGAGCGCATCCAGGTAGGCTCGATCGGCCTCTGGCCACCAGAAGGGCATCCCCTCCGCGTCAATCGCTGAGACGCCCCGCAAAGGCATGAGAACCACCACCTCGCCCATCGCCTCGCTTAGTTTCTGGGCCGTGATTCGGCCCAACTCAGCACATTCTTCAGGAGTGGTCCGCATCAGGGTCACGTTCGCATTGTGGACGTGCAGCCGCCGGCCGCGGTACTTCTCAGGAACAGAATTCAGTGGGCCGAAGTTGACCATATCAATCGCGCCGGGGCAAACCACTTGGGGGATACCTCGTTTGCCAGCCGCCTCCAGACGCTGCGGTCCCGCGCTCATCACGCCGCCGGCCAGCTCATCAGCAAGCTCGGTAGTGGTAACGTCCAACACACCGGCGATGTAGCCATCCGCAATGAGCTCCTCCATTGCCATGCCGCCTGTCCCGGTGGCGTGGAACACCAGCACCTCGCAACCAGAGTCCTCAAGCAATCTTCGCGCCGCCGTGACGCAGGGAGTTGTAACACCGAACATGGTGGCGGCAATGAGTGGTTTGGCCCCGGCAGGTTCCGTGACCTCCTGCTGAACCATTCCTGCGATGGCTGCTGCCGCATTTCCAAGCACTCGCCGCGAGAGCCGGTTAAGCCCGGCGATGTCGACGATCGGGTACATCATTACGAGGTCTTTGGTTCCCACGAACGGCCGCGTGTCACCCGAGGCGAGTGTAGACACCATTACTTTGGGAAACCCTGCCGGAAGTGAACGCATGGCAGCGGTGCCGATGGTTGTACCTGCCGAGCCACCCAGAGAGATTAGGCCGTGGATCTTTCCCTCACGGAACAGCCGCTGAGTGACAACGACTGCACCGGACGTCATCGCTGTGATCGCCGCTCCGCGATCATGCGCTGCTACGAGGTCCCCGATGCGGGATCCCGCAGCGGAGGCAACCTCCTGCCGCGAGACGTCCGGCGCAACCTGCGGCGGTTCCAGAATCCCGCAATCGACGAGCAACGTGTCCAAGCCCGCGGCTTCGATGCAGCTTCGCAGGTAGCCGAACTCCTGGCCCTTGGTGTCGAGCGTTCCCAGAATGGCAACCGTCTTCGGCATAAAGTGGCACTGGCTTCCAGCCCGTGGTCGAGTTTCTACATTTCTGAGTCACCGCCAGGCAATCTTGGGTGGCACAGCCAGGAGTGGCCGTGCCACCGGTGCCCCAGGCATCTTGCCGGTGCGTTGTTCCCCAAAACCTAATGTAGAAACTCCAGGCACGGGCTTCCAGCCCGCGGCCTGAAGTTCGCACGTTCGCAACACGGCCAAGATGGCCGTGCCACGTGATCCTGCAATCAAGAACGCGAGGGCGCTTCCCCTGGAGGAATCAACCTGCACCCTGGCAGCGTCCGCAGCAGGGCCTCGGGGCCCGGCGGGCAATAGATCGCAACCATTTTTAGCGGCTCCCAGCCCGTATTGATGGTGGCGTGAAAGATGTCCGGGGGAATGTGAACCATGTCACCAGCTTCGATGGGCCGCCATTGCTCACCGCCGATGTCGATCATCTGATTGCCCTTGCCGGAGACGACGTAGAGAATCTCCTCACTGCCCGGGTGATTGTGGCGCTCGTGGCCTTTTCCAGGCTCGAGCAACACAACGCCCATGGAAAAACGATCCGTGTTAGTCACGCGCGGCTCGCTCATCCACTTGATAGTTCCCCAATCGAATACCATCGTTTCCACGTCGTGCGGTGATACAAAACGTATCCCGGGAAGGTCAGGCATGAGTCCTCCAAAGCGTTGTTAGCCCAGCTATGGGTTCAGCGGAATTGATTTGAACTTTCTCACTTGCTCGGTGATGGCGCGTTCAGCCGGCAGCCTTTCCATGCTGGATGCGCCGAAAAAGCCGGCCACTCCGCGAGTGTTGCTCAACGCGTAAGCAACGTCGTCGGGCTCAGCGAGCGGGCCCCCATGACACAGCACCAGGATGTCCGGCCTTACAGCCGCAGCGGCGTCACGGATCGATTGAACCAGCGCTACCGCCTCGTCAAGGTTGAGGGCTGTGCGTGCACCGATGGAGCCTTTGGTGGTGAGACCGGCATGGGCAACCAGCAGGTCGGCACCCGCCTGCGCCATCTGCTGCGCCTGATTCGCGTCGAAGACGTAGGGACAGGTGAGGAGGTCCATCGCGCTTGCCGTCCGGATCATCTCCACTTCCAAGTGGTAGCTCATCCCCGTTTCTTCGAGGTTAGCACGGAACACGCCGTCGATCAGTCCCACGGTGGGAAAGTTCTGCACGCCGGCAAAACCGATATCGCGCAACTCCGCCAGGAATCTAGGCATGAGGCGAAAGGGATCGGTGCCGTTAACGCCCGCCAGCACGGGCGTGTGTTTCACCACCGGCAGAACTTCGCGAGCCATTTCCACCACGATTGCATTGGCGTCGCCGTAAGCCAGCAGGCCTGCCAGTGATCCGCGTCCCGCCATGCGGTAGCGGCCGGAGTTATAGACGATGATGAGGTCGGCGCCGCCCTCCTCGGCACACTTCGCGGAGATTCCCGTCCCGGCTCCAGCGCCGATAATCGGTCGGCCGGATGCCGCGATTTCCCGGAAGCGCGTGAGGTATTCCTGTCTCGAGCGAATCATGATTCGGTTCAGCAAACAGGGCCCGCCCTGCCGGGCCCAGTTGGCACACGCCCTTGGCGTACCACTACCTGTGAAAGTGCGCGAAGCGCTTTGGAGTGCGGTAGCTGCTACCGCTTTCCTCCGGCCAGCTTGCTGGCCGTGCGCAAGCCTCATTTGTCCCAACAGGCACGGATGACCGCGAGCAAGCCTCATTTGTCCTAACAGGCACGGATGACCGCGAGCAAGCTCGCTGGGCGAAAGCGGCAGCGAGCTACCGCTTTCCTCCGGCCAGCTTGCTGGCCGTGCGCAAGCCTCACCTGTCCTAACAAGCAGGGATGACCGTGAGCAAGCTCGCTGGGCGAAAGCGGCAGCGAGCTGCCGCACTCCAAAGCCTGCGGCGCGGGAGCTATGGTAACGGTCTCAAACTCCTGGCGGTCGCAAGCGGTGCCAGTCCGTCTTCTCTTGATACAGGTGAGCCGTTGATATCACCGCCTCATCGTTCAAGGCGCGCGCGATGAACTGCACGCCGAACGGTAACTTCTCTTTGCTCAGGCCGCAAGGCACCGTGATGGCCGGTAGCCCACACAGGCTCGATATTCCGTCCGGGGCACGCCTCTCGATGGGACCCGCGGAATCTTCTTCAGGTGGTGCGTTCAAGAGCGACGCTGGCGATGATTGGCCGGCAGCCGCGAGAACGTCGAAGTTGTCGAAGAGCTTGTCGATTTGCTTCTGCAGGATGGTACGAACGCGCTGCACCTGCAAGTAATCGACTACCGAAAACTGCGAGCTGGCATAGCCGTTGACCTGGCCGACCGGATCAGCAAGCTCACTGCATCGGCCGCTCGTGATCAGGTCCTGAAAGGCGGAGGCCGCTTCCATCAGGATCGTGAGCTCCGCTGCTTCCTCGTAGGGTCCGTCCGGGATTTCAACGTCCGAAACCTTGGCCCCTTGCTTTTCGAGCGCGAGCAAGGCGTCTTCCACCGCCGCTTCGATCTCATGGTTGGGCTCGCGCCAGACGTTGGTGAGCCTTCCGATGCGAAGTGGCTTTCCTCCCGAGGGCGCATGCGCCGCATAAGGAAACTCCGCAAGCGTCGGAGGCAGCGAGTCGTGATCGCGGCGATCGTGCCCTGCGATCACCGAAAGCACCAGTCCGCAGTCATCAGCCGTGCGAGCCATCGGCCCCAGCTTATCCATACTCCAGGCGATGGCCATGGCGCCGTAGCGGCTGACTCGGCCGAAACTCGGACGCAGCCCGGAGACGCCGCACCAGGCTGAAGGACAGATGATTGATCCCCGGGTGTCCGAGCCCAACGCCCAGGGCGCCAACCCGGCCGCAACGATCGCGCCCGAGCCGCTCGACGAGCCGCAGGTCCAGTAATCGGCATTCCACGGATTCTTGCAGCCGCCGGTCATCGAGGCGTAACCCGTCGAATAGCCGAGCCCGCCAGCGAGCTCGATCATCGCGGCTTTGCCGATTAGCACCGCGCCCGCGCGATTCAACCGCTCCACGACTGTGCCGTTGTAGTCGAACTTCTGCGAGGCGTAAGGCCGCGCACCCCAAGTGGTGGGGTAGCCCGCAACCGCAACGAGGTCTTTAACCGCGTACGGGACGCCGTGAAGGGACCCGCGATAGTGACCGGCTGCAATCTCCTTCTCGGCGTCTCGCGCCTGGCGAAGAGCCAGCTCACGAGTGGCCGTGACGTATGCATTGAACCGGGGACCCAACCGTTCACTGCGGTCCAGGTAACCCCCGGCGAGTTCCACCGGTGAAAGCTTGCGCGTGCGGATGCGTTCGCCCAGTTCACGAACGGAAAGAAAGAATGTGTCTTCGGCAAGCATGGCTCGGTTCTACTCTTTGGCGTCGCGAAAACAGACTCCCAGGGATTCGCCGTTCACCGGGCGCCGCTTCCGTCCTCGACCTACCTGAGAACGCTGGCAGGTGGATCGCCGTTGTCGACATGGAAGGCGCGAATCGAAGCCAGCATCTTTTCGTTGTGGACGAGGATGCGGCGCAGCCGCTGGCGCTGCTCGTCTGACAAGCGATCCCCGAAGTCCCTTGTGACGTTGGAAAGTTTTGCATCGACCTCGCGAGCCTGTTCGGCTGTAAGGCCAAGGTTGGCCGCATTCTCTGGGCTGCTTCCCTTGTTCTGGTCGCCGCCGCACGCGCCAAGCGCACCTGTCGCGGATGACAAGGACGTGGCAGCGATCGCCGCCGCATCAAAGCTAAACCTACGCCGGGAAATCTTTGTCATCAGACGTTACTTTCGTCGCCCAAATTGAAATTGTCCGTGGGAATTATACCCTCTTCCTCCCAGACGACCACCACCAACTCGGTGAATTCAGTCTTCTGAAATTCTGCACCACACCGATGAGTCGAGGACTGGAACGCGGACTTTTCATTTACTGACTTTTGACTTTCGACTCTTGACTGCTTCTAATGGGCACCCGTTTCAAGAATCTGCCGCGCCGCTCGCCGACCGCTGGCCAGCGCGCCATGGA
Source organism: Terriglobia bacterium (assembly GCA_035578005.1). Taxonomy (GTDB): domain Bacteria; phylum Acidobacteriota; class Terriglobia; order UBA7540; family UBA7540; genus Gp13-AA77. The sequence continues at coordinate 4,482 of DATJYK010000423.1, read as the reverse complement.
CGGTCGCAGCGTGGCCTTCGGTGTCAGTGGCTTCGCCCGCGAAATAGAGCGTGCTCTCGACGGGAACGGCAAGCTTGCGCCGCGCTTCAAGACCACCGACACCCGCGTAGCTGTACGCTCCGCGAGCAAACGGATCCAGGGACCAGTTGTGGAGATGCCAGCTCAGAACTTGGCTTGCCACCGCCTCGCGCGGTAAGCCCAGAATGCGGGCCAGCGAATCGATGGCACGCTCCGCCAAGCCGGCGTCCGGCAAGGCCGCAAGTCTCTCGGCCTTCGGCCCGCCGGCCCATGCCGTCAGGGCCAGAGCCGTAGCCTGCTTCGAACCGCGCGCCAGCAGGCTGGTCCACCAGGTCGGGAAACCCTCGTCACCGGAATGAATGAATCCAGGCTCAGCCAATATCGGGTGAGCGTTAGCAATTGCGGCGCGAAATCGGATCGTGACCCTCACCGCCTCACCCATTTCCAGGCGCTTGAGCGCGCTCTTCAACTCTGGAACTGGAGGAGTGAATTGGATGGCTCCCAGCGCGCCTTCAGGCGCCGCGAGCACGCCTAGCGGTACAGTGACGATGGCTAGGTCGCCTTCGAAATGTGACGGTGCGGAAGGCGCACCCCGCAAATCGCCCGTCGATTGGGTTTCCACTTCAACCCGCCCGCGCTGCCATCGGATGCCGGTGACGATGGTGTTCAGGTGAAGCGTTGCGAAGCGCGAATCACACTGGTCCCACAGCCAATGCGCCACGCGATCGTAGCCTTCCGTGATTCGGAACGAGCGGTCGCCGTCAATTGCATCCTGAGCCTGGCTTTCGTACGCAAGAGAGCGCGTACTAATGCGATCAGCACGAGCAGCGTTGAAGCCTTCGACGTAACCGCGGGCGGCTGCCTTGGCCTGTTCGTCAGCGTCGATCCACGACAGAAACTCCGCGAAACTCTGGTCAGGCAAGGCGGGGTCAGCCATGCGCTCAAAGATTTCATCGATCTGTGCGAACCGCTCGCCATTGCCGGAGGGCCTGCCATCTCGCACTGCGCGATGCCGGCCGGAAAACTCGGCTACGCTGAGTCCCGCGGCGCGGGTGATCTCGAAGATTTCGCGCGGCCTGCCGTGCACGAATTCCGCGCCCAGTTCGACGGGTATCGGAAAGCTTGGATCGCGGATGGTATAGAGGCGGCCGCCAATCCGATCGCGGGCCTCGAGCACGCGCACCCGGGCACCGGCGCCGCACAGCGATTGTGCCGCTGCCAATCCCCCTGCACCCGCGCCGATAATGAGCACCTCCACTTTGCCCTTTCCCTTTCTAGCTTAACGCGGCGCGTAAGCAGGCGGGCCGGAGGGCGTTGCCGGGGCATCAAACAACTTCATGCCGGAACTCCGAACGCCAGTCACCCCCCTTCGTACCACATCATCTTCGCCCGGCCAGGCGAACGGGTGGAAATTCGCCTGGAGGGCGCTGCGCCGCCGCAATTATCGCCTGTTCTTCAGCGGGCAAAGCGTTTCGTTGGTGGGCACCTGGATGACCCGCGTAGCCACAAGTTGGCTGGTGTACCGGCTCACGAAGTCGGCGTTCCTGCTGGGCCTCGTCGGATTCTCCGGTCAGATTCCATTCCTGATTTTCGGTCCTCTCGCGGGGGTCTGGGTGGATCGCTGGAACCGCCACCGCGTGCTGGTGGTGACGCAGGTGCTCTCCATGCTGCAATCCTTCGCATTGGCCGTGCTGGCGCTGTCAGGCCGCATCAACTTCTGGGAAATCTTCGCTCTCAGCCTCTTTCAAGGAGCCATCAACGCTTTCGACATGCCGGGCCGCCAGGCGTTTCTGATCGAAATGGTTGAGGCGCGCGAGGACCTCGCGAACGCGGTCGCACTCAATTCCTCGATGGTGAACGCTTCGCGCCTCGTAGGCCCGTCGCTGGCTGGGATCATCATCGCGGTGTCGGGTGAAGGGTATTGCTTTCTGATCGACGGCATCAGCTACATTGCCGTGATTGCGTCGTTGCTGTTGATGCGCGTGAGCCGCGCGCCGTTGAAGGCACGGGCGGAAAGCGTCGTGGCGGAATTGAAGGAGGGGTGGGAATACGTGGCGGGTTTCGTCCCCATTCGCGCCATTCTGCTGCTGACGACGCTGATCAGCCTGGTGGGAATGCCTTACGTCGTGCTGATGCCGATCTTCGCCGGCAAAATCCTGCACGGTGGCCCGCACACGTTAGGCTTCTTGATGAGCGCTTCGGGGGTGGGCGCGCTCACCAGCGCTCTGGTGCTCGCCCGGCGCGAATCCGTCATTGGCCTCGGCAGAATCATTCCCTTGACGGCGGGGCTGTTCGGCGTTGCCTTGATGTGCTTTTCATTTTCGCGCTGGTTCTGGCTCTCGTTCCCGCTCATGATCGTAACGGGCTACGGACTCATGCAGCAACTCGCGGCCAGCAACACCATTCTGCAGACCATCGTGGACGAAGATAAGCGGGGACGGGTGATGAGCTTTTACGCGATGGCCTTCCAAGGTGCGGCTCCGTTCGGCAGTCTCAGCGCTGGCGCCGTCGCGAGCCGCATCGGCGCGCCGGTAACACTGGCGATGGGCGGCTGCCTTTGCGTGCTGGGAGCGGTGTGGTTTTCAAGGCAGCTTCCGCGTGTGCGAGCCGTCATCAGGCCTATCTATCGAAGGCTTGGAATCATCCCCGAAGTTGCCGCCGGGGTGCAGACTGCAACCGCCTTGCAAGCTCCGCCGGAGAACTGAAACACGCGACCGTCGCGAGAGGCTGCGTTCACCACCGGCGCTTAAGCAGCTCGCGATCAAATTTTCGGCGTGTGGTGCGGCGCTTCGCGTAAAGCTCATCAAAGGGTGGAGGGCTTTACCGGCGCGGGCGTCTTCAAGGCTCCGGGCGATGCCGCTCCGTCGTGCGTTCCGAAGCGAATGTCCATGGGCGTGTTCTTGGCGAACACCACGTCGTTACCACGGGCCACGACGTGCGTGTAGACGGCCCAGCCGGCGCCATAGAAGGCGAAGCCGGCGCTCACCGGCCGGTAGTGGACCAGCATTCCGATCACACTTCCGACAAGACCCAAGCCGGCGGCGCCCCTGACCGCTCCTCCGGCCACGTCGGCACCCGGCTGTGCCACGGGCGTTCCGGCGCCAGGGTGGTGCTCGCCATCCATGTCGAGCGAAGTTGCGGCCAGAAACACGTCAATGGCAGGCATGATGTATTTCGTTTTGGGTGTGACCGCATGTGCGCCGCCCTCAGAATCCAGCTTCATGTGAGCGCCGGTCGCGGCGTTTACACTTTGGAGGCTGGCCTCCACCCTTTCCGTCACACCATGGGCCAATTCCACCTGCCGGAATGTGAAGCGAAGTTGCCCATTTCGCCCCAGACGCCGCGCGGGCACCGCTTGGGTAACGGTGCCTTCCAGGCGCGTGCCCTCGGGAAGGATCAGGTGGTGGTCCGGTGAGAACACGGGCTGAGAAACGACGGCTTCCACGGCCTTGCCCTGATGGTCTGTCGCCGAGCTCAAGGCCGTCACCAGCCTCACGTGCACGTTGCTGCCGGAAGGTATCTTTGCGCCTAGTTGCTCCAGCTCTTTCGGTGTGGATTGTTCCGAGCCCAGATCTAACGGCTTCTTGAGCTCCGCCGTGAAGCTGGTGCCGGCCGGCAATTTTTCTGGGTGGTAAGGAAGCTGCTCGATGAGCCACGCTTCCGCGTGGTCCAATTTCCCGGGCGATTTCAGCTCCTGAACGGTCTGGTGTTCGGTGGCTTTGGCCTGGGCTTCCGCTTGCGACACCGCCTGGCTCACGCGCCCCTTCTTCTTGCCCTCGCCGCCCGCAACCAGGTGGACGAGCTCGGGAGCGCCCTGCGTGACAGCCGTTTGAATCGGAATGCGCCTTCCGTCTTTGAGGACGAGCGTGTCGAAGTCCACGTGAGCCGTGTGATGCGGCGTGAAATCGCCGTTGGCGATGTCGAGGGCCCGTTTTCCACGGGAGGGGCTGTCAATCTTGGAAACGTGACCCAGAAGCTCGCTACCCGATGGAATCACCAGGTGGTCGAAGACGTAGATCGGTTCAACCACGCGTCCTGCCACCGGCACGCCAGTGTGCTTGATGGGAAGCGGCTTTTCCAGTATCACGTGGAGCGGAACACCGGTGGGCACGGTGAGGGGCACCACCTGCAAATCGGCGGGCTTTTCAGGCGGCGCCTCGATCGAAAAAGGGGCTACGGCCGGGCTGGTGGTTTGGTCTTGGGCACCGGCAGCCCCCTGGCCGAGCCCGACAGCGCAGACGAGAATAAACAGGATGTACAACGCCCGTGGTTTCATCTTGCACCTCTCGTCTGCTCGCGCCACGTCTGTCTGAGACGCCCGCCCTAAGTGATCACGCAAGAATAACACTTCATTGCTGAGCAGAACTCGCACATTTCTACGCCGCGCCCGATGATGCGCTCGTCATCGCGGCCAGCCTCAAGATCCCAATAGCCGTAAGCATGAAAAGCCTTCTGAGGATACCG